>CAJWQG010000065.1 GCA_913045175.1 uncultured Gammaproteobacteria bacterium
AATTGTACGATCACTTGATGGCCGCCAACGCCAGTGACAGCGTGCGCAGTATTGTCATTACTGGCAATGGCCCGGCCTTTTGCGCAGGCGCAGATCTAAAGAGCCCACCTGGACAATTATCTGAGGGATCCGACCGCGCCGTGCCCTACGCCGATGTGCTCACGACGATTATAGACAGCCCGAAACCCGTCATCGCCGCAATCAACGGTGCGGCCTTTGCCGGCGGTCTTGGCCTAGTTGGCGCTTCTGACATCGTTGTGACCCGCGAAGATGTGCAGTTCAGCTTTAGCGAGGTGCGTATTGGCGTTATTCCCGCAATTATTTCTGTTGTCTGTCTACCCAAGCTCGGTACTCATCACGGCATGAAGTTGTTTCTCACGGGTGAGCGTTTTGATGGTAAACAGGCAGTGGAAATGGGTCTTGCCCATCGCGCGGTACCACGTGATCAACTATACTATGCGGTTCAGGAAGAGATCGACATGATCAACCTTGGCGGCCCCAACGCTGTAGTTCAATGTAAGAAACTGGTCCGCAGAAAATCAAAGGCTACCCTTGCGGAAGATTTTGCCGAGTGTTCAGAGTGGAGCGTGGAGATGTTTCAGTCTGAGGAAGGTGGCGAGGGTATGGCGGCGTTCCGTGAAAAGCGTAAGGCTTCGTGGATTAAAGAGTAAACAGGAAATCTTTCGACGGGCGAACTAGCGCTGTGACTCATGCGTTCTTGATGGTGAGGCCACCATCCACCGGTAGGGCAACTCCGGTCATGAATTGTGATGCGGGTAGTACGAAATTTAGTGTCCCATGGGCTACTTCTTCGGGTTCCGCGTAGCGGCGCAGCGCCACTCGGCGTTTGGCGAAAATCTCTTTGTTTTCGTCGGGAATGTCAGCTGTCATTCCGGTACTGATAGGGCCAGGGCAAATGCAGTTCACTGTTATCGCTTCGGGTCCGAGTTCTACGGCGAGTGATCTCGTTAAGCCAATTACGCCTGTTTTGACCGTGGTGTAGGGACTGATATTTTTCGTGGCACCGAGTCCTTCAATCGAGGCAATGTTAACGATTCGTCCATTGGCAGATTGTCGGATGTAAGGCAGCGACGCTCGAATGGTGCGCACGTGTGCCGTTAACATGATTGCGATAGCACGTTCCCATATCTCAAAGTAATTCTCGTCATCAATCGGCGCGCCCGCGCCAATTCCCGCATTGTTAACCAGTATGTCGACGCCACCAGAGTGTGCTGCGATCTCATCAATGACCGGTGCAATCGCATCACCATCAGAGAGATCCAGCGCCCAGCCTTTCGCGTCGTAACCGACGTCGGTCATTTCGGTAACGACTTGCTGCAAAGGCTTATCGTTCACATCAATCAATGCGACCTTTGCGCCCTCATCACCAAACAAGTGGGCTGTGGCTCGACCCATTCCGCTGGCAGCGCCGGTAACAATTGCGACTTCGCCTCTAATAGATCGACTCAATGTAGATAGTGACATAGCAAACTCTCGTAATAGCATCGATTGTAGTCTGCCGAAGGTTAAGCTGCTGTGCAATCAGGCCAGCGAGTGCGTTAATATGTCCTTTTTTCTCGGAAGCAGATTCGTGAGCCGGTACAGTCGTATAGAAATTCGCAAACAGGCGCTCAAATTTTCCGCCGCCCACTTCACCATCTTTAACGAGACAGATCGTGAAAACCTCCACGGGCACAATTTTCAGGTCGAGTGTGAACTTACCGCCCCCGTCGGTGATGACGGCCTGATGTTCGATTACGGAATAATCAAGAAAGCCTTACGTGAGCTATGTGACGAGTTGGATGAACAGGTGATTCTTCCGGCCCATTCCCCCCACCTGACGCTTGAAGAGGATGGTGAGTACACTGTCGCTGCATTTAATTCAGAGAAACTTCCATTTCTGGCGAGAGACCTGACGGTTCTTCCTATCGCCAACACAACCGTAGAAGAGCTTTCTTACTACTTTCTTGGTCTACTGGTTAACCATCCGAGTTTCGAAGATCGAGGAATTATCGAGATGGCCGTAAAAGTATCCTCAAGTCCCGGCCAAACTGGCTGTTCGGTTTGGAATCAGGGGTGAAAACTCTAGTCATCACCGGCGCAAGTAAAGGTATCGGTTTCGCCACCGCCAAAAAGTTTTGTGATGCCGGTTACCGTGTCATCAATTTCTCTCGCAGCACACCACCCGATGAAAGAATCGAGAGCCATGCAACAGACCTTAGCGATCCGGAAGTTGAATCCCGGATCACCGCGATTCTTGATGAACATGTGGAGCCTGGAGAGATCTGCCTGGTACACAATTCTGCCAGCATGCTTAACGACACGGTAAAAAGTGCTGGCGCTGCGGAGTTCGTTCAGGTGCTTAGAGTCAATATCGTCGCACCGCAAATTCTGAATCGGTGTCTCATCGATAAGATGCAACCCGATTCCTCGATTATTTATCTGGGCTCTACCCTATCGGAGAAAGCAGTCGCCAATACGTTCAGCTATGTTACAAGCAAGCATGCAGTGGTCGGGATGATGCGAGCAACCTGCCAGGATTTGTCCGGAACTGGTATTCATACAAGTTGTATCTGTCCCGGTTTTACAAACACCGAGATGCTGCGAACCCATGTCGGCGATAACGAAGAGGTACTTAAGAGCATAGCGTCTTTGTCCACATTTGGACGCCTGATTGAACCTGAAGAAATCGCAGGGGCAATTTACTATGCGGCCCAGAGCCCCGTTATCAACGGTGCAGTCATTCACGCCAACCTTGGGCAGATTGAATCATAGGCCTTAAATACCTGGAGAACTGATTGGACATCCCTATCGAACTACGAGAAAAACGTGAACGTGTATTTCTGGTCCTGGCAGGCTTTTTTCTTTGCGCCATGACCATGTTAAATATTCTGGGTATCACCCGATTTATTCAATTAGGTCCAATGACGCTCGCACTCGGGGTACTTCCCTACCCTCTCACGTTCCTCTGCACCGACCTAATCAGCGAAATATATGGCCGCACACGCGCGAACTTCCTGGTTACCGTCGGCCTAATGTTGAATATATTCATTATCACCACCCTATGGGTTGCCAACCTCATTCCATCTGTTGCACCTGATGCCCAACCACCATGGCAGGTGATTCAACTTGCTGAAGAAATTGCACTACCCAACGGTAGTAGCGTCGAGGGCTCTGTGGAACTATTCACGCTTTTATACGCTACAACGTCCGGTGCGGTGGTCGCGTCGATGATGGCCTATATCGCAGCCCAATACTGTGATGTCTTTATGTTTCACTTTTGGAAGAAAATGACCAACGGTAAACACCTGTGGTTACGCAACAACGGAAGCACAATCGTCAGCCAGGGCGTTGACTCCTTTATGGTGATTACCGTCACGTTTGGTGCCCAGTTCCTGGCCGGCGCCATGAGCGGCGGCGCGATACTCATGCTGATGGCACATAACTATATGTTCAAACTTTGTGTCGCACTTGCCGATACGCCCGTAATTTACCTGGCTGTTCACTACCTAAAGCGTTATCTGGAACTTACCGATGAAGAGTTAAGAGCCAGTCACGGATTGGGATGACCACGAAAACACCTTTGTCTAACACACCTGATCAACAAGCTAATAGAAGCAGCACCACTCTTCTCTGGCTGATACTGATCATCATTGTCGGACGGGGCATCCTGTCGGCACTACTGCCGGTCATGGAGTTTTCAGAGGCGAGATATGCCGAGATCGCACGCCAGATACTCGTCACCAACCAGTGGGTTACCCTCTGGTTCAATGCCAACGTACCATTTTGGGGAAAACCGCCACTGGCGTTTTGGAGCATCGCCGCATCGTACCTACTATTAGGTACCAGTGAGTTTTCATCGCGTTTACCTTCACTACTTTTTAGCATGGCAACCGGACTGTTGATCTACCTCTGGTGCAAAAAGAGGCTGTCCTCAAAAACCGCGCAACTCGCTGTGATGAGTTACGCGACCTCAATCATCGTGCTGCAAACTGCCGGGAGCGTAATCACCGACCCCCTGCTCACTCTTTGCACAACACTGGTCATGATTTCTTTCTGGGAAGCGGTCAAATACAGGAACCACGCTGCCGCCTACGTCATGTGGGTATCGCTGGCCGCTGGCATGCTAACCAAGGGACTGGTTCCCATTGTGCTGTGTGGGCTGGCCTGTGGCCTGTGGGTCTTTGTATTCAAATACTGGCGTGACTTCTTTACCTACTCCCATCTGCTTACCGGTCTGATACTCGCTGCCCTGATTACTGTACCCTGGTACTATCTTGCTGAAACCAACACCCCGGGGTTTCTCCAGTACTTCTTTATCGGCGAACATTTCGAACGTTTCGTTCAAAGTGAGTGGACTGGTGACCCCTACGGCGCGGTAAAAGATCGACCATTCGGTACGATCTGGCTTTATTTTCTGTTCGCTGCATTACCGTGGAGTCTCGTGGTAATCGTGGGAATCTGTTTCTCGCGAACGCGGGCTATCTGGTTTAGTTCCTTCAACGAGAATCTACATCTGGCTACCTATCTTCTGATCTGGGTGTTAACAGCGCTGGTCTTCTTTACGCCCGCCAAGAACGTCCTCGTCACCTATGTTCTGCCTTCGATTCCCGCGTTTTGCATTCTCCTGACGCTGTTAATAACGAGGATAACAAGGACACGCTGGCAATTCCCCCTCGCAGGGGCCTCAGTGGCTCTTTTTTTTCTCGGCTCGGCGCTGCTTTATCAGATCTATTTCGATACCAATCGTTACAACCAACGACCTATCGTCGATAAATACCATGAACTCAATCAAGAAGATCCAGGCGTTCTTATCTACACTGGCAAAAGACGCTTTGCACCAGTGTTCTATACCCATGGTCAGGTTCTGTTCGAAAATACCGAAACGCGCCACGGCATACCGCCTGAGACTTTCTATATTGCCGTATGGGACCTCTGGCTCGAGGAACAGGCTGCAAGGTTAACGCCGCGGTGCAAAACAACCATGCACCGCAACGAGTTTACGCTGTTCTACTGCCCCTCCAACTAGCCGGGACTCCGAATAGAAGTTATTTGGGTGGATGAGCCTTTATCGCATCTTCGTTGATGTCAGTCCCCCAACCGGGTCGATCCGAAACAATCAAATGACCGTCGACAATTTCCGGTGGGTGAGTCACCAGATCATCCTTCCAGGGCACATCATCGATATCAATTTCCATAATGCGGAAATTCGGTACAGCGGCGCAAAACTGGGCGCTCATCATTGTGGATAGATGCCCGTAAAAGTTATGGGGTGCCACATTGACTTCATGTGCATCCGCCATTGCCGCGATTTTGTAGGACTGCCATGCTCCGTTCCATGGAACGTCGATAATTGCGACGTCCATAGACTGATGTGCAAAGTAGGAACGAAATTCCCGAATACCATATAAAGATTCACATGACGCGATCGGCATCGGTGATGCGCTACGAATCATCGCAAGTACCTCCGGGTTGAATATATCCATCTCACACCAAAACATATCGTATGGCGCAAGTGCTCGCGTGATCTTAATGTACCCCTCGGTTTTAAAATTGAAATTCAGATCCAGGAGAAGATCGACATCAGGTCCTGCGCCTTCACGAAACGCCTCAATCTGACCAGTGATTGCATTGATCACGTCTCGTTCCGCATTGAGTTCAGGTACTTGTGCGGAATTCCTGGTGGGCCCAAAACCAGGACTATGAACATAACGGTTCTCACCAAACATATAGGTGTTGCACTTTAGACCGGTGAAGCCTCTTTCCCGAACTTCAGCACCTAGCTCCTTCACGTCGTCCAGTGACTTCAGCATCGGTTTCTCCATGTACTGCGCTGTTCTTTCGTTCACCCGATAGGTACCGCAATGAGACCAGTAAAGACGCAGGCGATCTCGCATCGCGCCCCCAAGCAGTGACGCGACAGAAACGCCAAATGCCTTTGCTTTGACGTCCAATAGCGCATTCTCAATTGCAGCAATGGCCTGGGCATTAATCCCTCCCGGAGCCTGGCGAGTCATCGCATAGAGATGGGCAAACACTACTTCATTAGCCAGCGCATCCCGACCAACGAGTACTGGAACAAGTTTCTCAATGACGCCGGAAACTCCCTTACTACCATAGGACTCGTTATATTCACTGTAGCCTACGATGTCTTCGTCAGTCGTGATCTTTACATAGGAGAAGTTTCGCCATCCGGCGTCACAATGCAGGGTGTCGATTGCCAGGATTTTCATCAGGTTCCTTATCGTAAATGGTCTAAATGGTTAATTCGTCCAGAAAAATAGATCAAATGTCAGAGTTAGGCAAACTGAACAATGGTTTTCTTTTAAGCACGCCACCAAAATAGTATGCTAGGTTTATCCAACGTTTCCCGAACTATCCCGTTTGAGCACCACTATTTCCAACGCTGCGCCGGAAACTGATGCAGCACAGTCATTTGAATTCGAGCCGATCAACGTCGAGCCTCGATTTGAAGACCCTCGCGCCACAATCGATGCTGACCGGTCAAAAAACTGGTTTATGCGCGTGTTTCCTATTCTCTGGGTAAACAAGTGGCCATTTACAATCGGCATCACGATGACTGTAGTGACCATGCTCGTAGGCGTGGCACTCCCGGCGCTCACGGGGGAAGTCATCAACGAACTTCCGACTGCCATAACCACCAGTTCTACCGATCACTTCTTTTTTCTTATCGTGGTCATGATCGTCTTATCTGCATTGCGATTCGTTGTTGGCTTTCTCGGGAGCTATCAGATTAGTCGAGTCTCGAATCAGCTGGAGGCAGATCTGCGCTCCGTGATCTATAACCACCTGGTCACCTTATCCTTTTCGTTTTACGACAATATACAAACCGGCCAGGTAATCTCACGCGCCAACAGTGACATTAGAGCGATACAAATGTTTCTGATGATGTCGCCAATGATGCTGACGACAATATTGAGTTTTGTTTTCGCGGCCGCTTATATGCTTTCCGTTAGTGTCACGCTTACCGCCGCTGCTCTGGTCACAACGCCAATAGTCTACGTGATCAGCATGAAGCTAAGAGCCATTATGTTTCCGCTTTCATGGCTCACCCAGGCACACCAGGCTGATGTCGCAGTTGTTGTTGACGAAAACATCAATGGCCAACGCATCGTTAAGTCTTTCGCACAAGAAAAAAATCAGCTGAACCTCCTCGCCAGAGCCGCAAAAAAACTGCAGTGGATACAAGTACGATCAATTGATATCTCCTCGATATACAACCCGGTAATCGAAAACCTGACCGTCATCGGACAGGTGCTGGTCTGGGTATATGGTGGGTGGCTTGTTATCGAAGGAGAGGTACAACTGGGCGCACTGGTCGCATTCAACATGTACCTGATGATGATCCAAATGCCGTTTCGTGTGCTTGGCATGCTGTTACAGATAGAACAGCGTGCTAAGGCTTCGGCGGGTAGGATATTCGAGATCCTGGATGAACAACCGGAAATCGTTGACCGCGAGCAGACAGTCGAACTGCTAAACCCTGAGGGTCACCTCCAATTCTCCAACGTTAATTTCGCGTATAAGGATGAGCCGATCCTGAGCGATTTGAGCTTCGAGGTCGAACCCGGCGAGACCGTTGCCATTGTAGGTCGCACGGCGTCCGGCAAGTCTACCATCGTCAGGCTCCTGTCACGCTTCTATGAGGCCTCCAGCGGCTCCATCACCATTGACAACACAGACATTCGCGACCTTGCCATAAAGAGCCTGCACTACCATGTAGGTCAGGTGTTAGACGAACCTTTCCTGTTTTCAATCAGCATTCGCGACAATATTGCCTACGGCAGGCCAGACGCTTCGATGGATGAAGTTATAAACGCAGCGAAAGCGGCACAGGCGCACAACTTCATCACCCATACCGAAAAAGGATATGACACTGTCGTTGGCGAGCGCGGATATACTCTATCAGGAGGCCAGAGACAGCGCCTGGGTATTGCCCGCGCATTGCTCGTTAACCCCCCCATACTGGTATTGGATGATGCAACCAGCGCAATCGACGTAAAAGTCGAATCAGATATCCACGATGCACTGGAAGGACTAATGGCGCATAGGACAACCATCCTTATCGCCCACCGCCTATCGACAATCAGCCTCGCAGATCGGGTGATCCTTCTCGATGAAGGCAGCGTAATTGCAACCGGCACACATCAGGAACTCCTCTCCTCCATCCCTCGATACAGTGAGATCCTTTCTCAGCAGACTCAGGAGGAGGAAGAAGAAGAAAGCGAAGATCAAGACGAAGACGAGTCGGACCAGGATCACCGAAGACGAATCGCGTCACTGATACGTAAACAACCCGATGATGAGGAGAAGTCCTCATGATGATGGGAAAAGGGTTTCATGGTGGCCATGGTAAGGGCGGCGGCGACAACCTACCCTTTGCAGGTATTCCGCCAGAAATGGTCGACAAAACCAATGCTGTTATGGAAGAAGAACCCGATTTCAGCGACCTCGAGCTTGAATTCAGCCATCGACCAGATGAAGAAGGCAGGTTCTCACTCTTAAGCTTTCTGGCGCCTTATAAATACAGAATGCTTGGGGCTTTGGGGTTGGTGGCACTAACCGAAGCATTGCTGCTTATGGGCCCCTACCTTATCAAGGTAGCAATCGACGACGCGATTATCCCTAAGGACTTTTCTGTATTGCTATGGGTCGCCGTGGTGTGGATTGCTTCGCTTGTCATCGCCAGTTTAGTCAGCGGTTTCAGACAGCGTTACGTCGGTAGACTCGGCCAACTACTCATGTACGAATTGCGCATTAGAGTGTTTGCACATCTACAACGGCTCTCTTTGGATTTCTTCACGGAGGAAAAAGCAGGTCGTCTAATGTCACGCATGACCAGCGACATAGAGGCCTTGTCTAATCTCTTGCAGAACGGTCTCGTTAACCTTGTGGCCCAGACACTTTCGCTGATTTTCATCATCGGGATTCTCCTGTCCTTTAACGTCGAGCTCACTCTTATTCTGCTGCTTATCGCGGCACCCATTATGCTGGTAATGACGGCCTGGTTCAGATCTGTGTCGGCCAAGGGATACGAAAACGTCCGCAATCGAATTGCTGACGTGCTGGCCGACCTGCAGGAAAGTCTTGCAGGTATGCGTCTTGTGATTTCATTCAACAGAATGAAACACAACATTATCAATCACCGGAATCACGTAGGTGACTATCGAGACGCCAATAATTACACCGCGAAAATATCCGCCGTCTATTCTTCCGCCACCATGTTTGTTGATTCTGCGACTACCATCATCATTCTCGCGGTCGGCTACTTTATCCTGATAGAAGTTAACCCTTCTCTTGATCCCGAGGGGGCATTTACCGTCGGGGCGCTGGTTGCCTTCGCCAATATGGTCTCTCGCTTTTTCAAACCCGTAAACCAACTCGTAGGACTCTATAACCAGTTTCAGTCCGGTAATGCAGCGGTGATTAAGCTGCGAGATCTTTTGGATACGCCGCCATCTGTAGAAGAAAAGATAGACCCGATCGAAATCACAGACATGCAGGGTGACATCAAACTACATAACGTGACCTTTGGGTACGATAAAACGGATCCGGTATTAAAGGATGTATCGCTACATATCGAAGCAGGACACAGCATTTCTTTTGTAGGGCCCACCGGAGCCGGAAAATCGACGCTTGCAAAACTCATTGCTCGTTTCTACGACCCTAACTCTGGAGCAATCCTGATCGATGACCAGGATCTTAGAGACGTGAGTATTGAATCGCTGCACAATCAGCTTGGCGTCGTCCCGCAGGAACCTTTCCTATTCCATGGCTCAATCAAAGAGAACGTCAAATTCTCTCGTCCAGACGCGACGGACGATGAAATTCTTGCTGCCTGCCAAGCAGTTGGCATTCAAGATATGGTTGATCGACTTCCGCAGGGCCTTGATACGCCCTGCCACGAGCGCGGCGCTTCACTTTCTTCCGGAGAACGCCAACTTCTGGCCCTAGCCCGTGCATTCCTAAGTAGACCAAGGGTACTCATCCTCGACGAAGCAACCTCGAATGTAGACCAGCAAAGTGAGTCGAAGATTGAGCACGCGCTGGACAGCCTCCTTGAAGGACGCACTGCCATTATCATCGCCCACCGCCTGGCCACAGCGATGCGCGCGGACGTCATCGCCGTGGTAAAGGACCAGGGCATCATCGAATTGGGCAGCCACGAAGAACTCATCGAAAAAAATGGCTACTATGCGGGTATGTATGAGACATGGATGAGCCAAAACGAAGGAACTATTCTGGTTTAATTCGTTCTAATGATACCGACAGGTGAAGTCACCTACGCCGTATAAGCGGTCTATATGGGGGTGCATATCCAAATGATTAAAAACATCGTCATTCTTTCCCTGTTCGTTGTCAACGGGACGCTCGTCTATGCATTTGTGGTGCGCAATCCCCCACCGCCGCCACAACCTTTTACACCTCAAATAGTTCCGGTGAACCAGGACATGGCACAGGAAGCGACCCTGGAACCTGCACCTCTCGAACTCATTACCCCACGGGAAAACTATGGCACCCTCACTGAGCAACTTCGAGAAAGAGGTGTCTCAGAGGATTTAATCCGGCAGATGGTACTTGCCACTATCGACCGCGACTTTCTTCTCGATCAACAAGCCCAGCGCATCGACACCCCATATTGGAAACGGCCACCACGTGACAATTATGAAACGGTTCTGGCGACGCTCGAGTTGGAAGACAACAAACGAAACATGCTACTGGAAATTTTTGGTGATGAGATCATCGACGACCCATTATTCGAAAACCTTTTTAAACCACTAAACGAAACACTGGCATTTCTCTCCTCCGACAAACAGATCGCGTTAGATTCGTTGATTCGTTCCAATCAGGCGGCGAGCACTCCTCGTGATGGTGGCTTTCTCCGGGAAAACTGGGTAGATCGACAAACCAGCGAGCAGGATCTGGAGCGAGCGATACAGGAGTTGTTGTCACAAGACGAGTACATGGAATATCAGTTACGCGAATCTGCACTAGCAGGGACAATGCGACGAAGCATGGATGGCCTGGACTCTAGCGAGCAAGAGTACCGGGACATTTATGAAATCCGAAATGCCCTGGAAACCAATGCAGTCACATTATCGGGTCGAGAGGGCCGACAAGAACTGCTAGCCGCGCGAGAGGAAGCCAACCAGCAAATAGAGGACTATCTGGGACCCCAACGGTTTGAAGAGTATGAGCGCTTACAGGATCCGGTTTACCGATCGCTACAATCGGTGGGCGAACGCTACGGCACATCGGACGCTAACGTTCTCGCCGTCTATGAGGTAACCAACGACGCCGCTAGCAGAATTCAGGAAGTAACAGAGAACAGCGACCTTTCCAGATCGGAACGCCGTCAGAAGATGAGTGAAATTCAGACCGACACTCACGTCCAGGTCACAGACATACTTGGCGAAGAAGCCGCCAAATCTGTTCAACAAAATACGTCGAGATTTATTTTTCGCAGAGCCGGTCGTGGTAGCAGAAGGTAAATTTCACTTAAGTAACGGATGATCTTCCGGTAGCTGTTTCGCTGCCCACAGTGCAAGTTTATGTCCCATCGCCTTCTGTGAAACATCAAGCTTGGCCAGCGGCTGAATCAATTTATCGTGCACCAATAATCGATATATGTATTCGATCTTCTCGTGCACAGAATCAGTAGGTTCAAACTCTACCACTCCACGTTTCTCGCCATATTGCACACCGAGCCGGACGGCCTCCTTCAAAAGCTCGCCCTCATTTTTCAGCTTCTTATTTTTTGCCATCGCCATAGCCTCTTGGGATGAATAAAAGCATGTTCATCGCGTCGTTAAGACAAATCCAGCACGAATCTGCGGCTCCATCTCCACGACAATATGATTTGGGAAAGTCTGCGCATCCTTGTAATCAATTTCAAGAATCGCGAAACCCAGCGTACCACTTAAAAGTTCATTGAATCGATATTCTCCGACCACATCAATACTGGTGATGTCAGCGGTCGATGAGCCCTGTAAAGGAAGAAAAGCGGAGAAGTTAAGGGACAGATCGTGGCCAAATTCATATCGGGCGGTAGCCCCAATACGATACCCTCCTTTGTTGTATTCCCGATCAACCATCTGGACGCCATTGGTCAGCTGGTAGTGAAAAGAAAACAAGGTTGCGTCAGCACCTAGCGCATAGCTCAACTGATCGGATATACCAGATTGGAAATGGCGCAGGTAACCTACCCGATACCAATCGAGCTGAATATCCGCAACGGTCTCGTCCCCTGCCCTGAACTGCTGCCACTGTGAGAGCAGATCCTGTTCCAGACGAGTATTTTTTTTATCACGGATGGCACTGGCACCAACGAAATATCGATTCTTGTCTCTTCGTAACCCAAGCTTGAAGGAATAACTGGTGATTTTCTCAATACCCAACTCTTGAAAAGTTGGGCGCGCGATATCAGATCTATTTGGCAACCCACCAGCGGGAGTTTGCATAAACCCCTCTGTATCTCCCGTTAATACGACGCCTGAGAAATCAAATTGCCTCAGTTCTCCCACAGCTGGCGAAACCCATAAAATTGCAAATAACGCAAGTTTTTTCATAGTTACCTCAACTTTCTATGCTACCCAATCCTCCTTCCCATAACCATTACAAACCTCTGACTGACGTACCTTAGCCATTCATTTATACTCCCCTCAACCAGTGTGTGTAGACGATGTATTTTCCCTATGGCCAAAGAGATGGAATTATCAGTTGATCAGCTCAGCAGTTTGCTGCGCTTGTATCTCGATTGGCCGAAACATGTCAGCGATCAACCGGACAACGAAGCGAATGAGTTTCACTTTTGGTTGAGTGAACAGCTGGACGAGGAAGCGCTTGAGGATGTGACTGGTGGTCTGGACGGAACCAAGCACTTTATCAGAACAAATCCGGAGGTAGTGGCGGCTAGTAAATATATTGAGAGTCTCGAGCGCCAGGAGGTTTCAAATGAAAGGGAAGAAGCCAGAGTCCACATCAACACCTAGGTCTTCGTGCTTATTTATGACTGCATCAAGGATGTCAGCCTTCGAGGGCACCATCATTCGAGGAATGATGATGGACATGGCCAGAAATGGCATGCGCATGGAGAGCAACATCGCCGTTCCCGCCGGGAGCATCCTAAGTATGACCGTGGCTCAGACGGGGCAAATGGTGACCCTGTATCATCTAACGGGCGAAGTTGGCTGGGTTTCAACGGCCGAGAAGACAAACCAGCTGGGAATTTCCATCTTCAACATTGAAGACTTTGGTCGCTGGGAAGAACTTTTTTGCGATGGCGCAGATCGCTGAATAACAATCAGAGTAAGCCAGTACACCGCCAATAATTGCACCCACAAGTAGTGGCCCAATGCCCAACAAGGCAAGCGCCAACCCACCCATCGCCGCGATGGCACCAATAATTGGGAATCCCGTCAACATTGAGGCAGCTGCATAGAACGAACCGGCAATAACAATCCCGGGTAGAAACACCGCGATCAACCCTTTGCCAACACCACCCGCCTTCTTACCTCCCAAAATACCCGCTATTAACGGTCCTATCAGCGGCAACCAGAACAATAAAATAGAGATAAAAACATCCAAAGAACGCCGCTAATAATGCTGCCTTCGGATTCTGCTACCGGTGCGTCTTCCATAGTACTACCCCATGTTGTAAGCCAAATAATTCTGACAAGACTACTTTATCTTCCGCCTAATGACCAAGTGCCTCACAAACACTAAAGACTCGCCAGTTCTACCGCTTTTCCAGTACGCGCCGACTCAAAAATACCGAAAATGAGCTTCATCGAACCAATAATGGCTTTGCCGCTACTGATCGGCTCCTTACCCTCCTGACAACACTCTGCAAAGTGCAGGATTTCATTGGTAAAGCAATTGTCAGTCGGTAACCCATGATTGCCAGACTCAAGGGGAGCAAAGTGGCCCATGATGTCTTCCATCCCTTTTACTTCTCTGGCTTCCGGGTCTCGACGATTCACAGGGGCGGTTTCCGCCGTATCCCGTTTTGGAGAAGAGACCACCACAGGACCAAAATGATCGCCTTGATAGATCGGGCGCTGTGGCAATGTATACAGGGACCCTTCATCACCAAAGAGCATATACCCTTGGGACACAGGAGACCGGGGCGCACACCATAGACACAACACGGTACCGATCGCGCCATTTTCAAACTCAAGTGTGGCGCAGATCATATCTTCCGCACCGTTTTTCATTTGTGGTGACACAGACTTCACCACACCCGTAACTGTCTTCACATCACCAATCAGATACCTCACAAGATCCGTTTCATGAATCGTATTGGTCATACCCACGCCCCCGCCGGCATTTCCATCGAGCATCCAGTGGCCCTCTCGTAAAATTCCAACGCCATGGAGTACTGTGTCTATGCGTGCGGCCCGGATGGTGCCCAGTTCGCCGTCATCCAGCAACTGCTTTACCGCCTTTGCAGCAGGTGAAAAGCGCAACAAGTTAGCTATCATCAGAGTGACGCCTGCCTTATCTGTGGCGGCGATCATGTCATGACACTCCTGAATATCATTACCCATCGGCTTTTCGACCAGGACATGCTTGCCGGCCTCGGCAGCTGCGATCGTCATCTCTGCATGCGTGTCGTGATTGGTGCAGATGTCTACGGCATCGATGTCCGCTTCACTAAGCATCTTTTTATAATCAACATAGATGTCACTCACGTTGGCTTGCTTGGCACGCTCTTTCGCCGCCTCTTCAAAAATGTCACAGACGGCCTTAAGTTTTACCTGTTCTGGAAACTGCTCGTATGCTGGTAGGTGTTGACGCGATATACCACCAGTACCTATCAGGCCAACTTTAAGTGGTTTTGACATGGTCCCCCCCTTTGTCATTGTGGTCCTCCCAGGCACGTGCGTACGTCCGGAGAGATGAAAAGCTCGGAACATAATCCCGTAAAACCTCGAAGATTTCCATACGCAATCGCGTCGGGCTCTCGTCGAGAGTCTCATTAGGGATTAATATACCGAACCTGCATAACCATCAATTCATTTAGGGGGATAGATGAAACAGCTCACCTTAGGCAATTCCGGCCTGGAAGTTTCCGCCGTAGGCCTCGGCACAGATACATTCGGCCGAGTCGATAAGCCAGCCGTTAAAAAAATTATGGATGCGGCCAGCGATATGGGTATTACCCTTGTTGATACGGCGTATCTGTACGGGGGTGGAAAATCCGAAGAATTTATTGGTAGCAGTATCGCCGGTCGCCGCGACGATTTCGTGATCGCAACCAAAGGTGGGCATCATGCTCACGGTGCGCCCAATCGAAGCAATCTAATCAAACAACTCGATACCAGCCTCAAGAGATTGAAAACAGACTACGTCGATCTTTACCAGGTGCACATGTTGTACAACGCAACATTTCCCATGGAAGAGTTGATGCAGACGCTGAATGACATGATACGCAGTGGAAAAGTCCGTTACCTGGGCCTGTCGAATGCCTATTGTTGGCAACTCTGCCGGTGTAACGATCTCGCAGAGATACACGGTTGGGACAAAATCGTCAGCGTACAGCAGCACTACCATATGTTCGAACGGGAGGTTGAGTCAGATGTCAGCCAATATTGTGAGTGGGCGGAGGTCGGCATATTGCCTTTTTTCCCTCTGGCCTGCGGACTGCTGGCTGGTAGATATACACGGGGCGAACAACCCCCGGAAGATAGTCGAGCTGGCTCCTGGGGAGCCAATATGCGGCGTTACTTCGACTATTACGGTAATGAGACTGCCCTCGACGCTGTAGACGCATTAGCCGAATTTGCGCGCGCTCGTGACCACTCCCCTGCACAGCTCGCAATCGCCTGGCTACTGCACCGTCCCATGGTCGGTTCAGTGATCGCGGGCGTCAGCAAACTGTCTCAGCTTGAGGACAACGTGAAAGCCGCTGAGTGGGAACTGACCGCAGATGAACTAAAAGAGGTGAACCAGATAATTGGCGCCCCTCGGCGTCCCTTACCCACAAGTTGGGATTGGACCGACGGAGAGTTGGACAGAGGCCAACCTTAGATAGACGACCCCATCGCGGGCACGAACACCACCATGCTACAATGCGCGCCTTTTCAAATTCCGGTATTTGTATCATGGCGGACTCAAAAGATCGGCGTCGATATTCCTCTCTGGTCGTAGATGGCGTAGAAAAAGCCGCTGCGCGTTCAATGTTGTATGCGGTCGGTTTTACCGAGGAAGACTTCAGTAAACCTCAGATTGGCATTGCTTCACTTGGTAGCAATCTCACGCCGTGCAACATGCACATCAATGATCTCGCGGAATCGGCCGTCATGGGTGCCGATGAAGCTGGTGGCAAACCTGTGACCTTCAACACCATCACGGTATCAGACGGGATCTCCATGGGATCCCCGGGCATGCGCTATTCCCTTGTCTCGCGGGAAGTTATTGCTGACTCAATCGAAACAGTAGTTGGTGCCGAGGGATTCGATGGCTTTGTTGCCATCGGTGGCTGCGATAAGAATATGCCAGGTTGCGCGATGGCGATTGCAAGATTGGACCGACCGGCTGTATTTGTTTATGGCGGTACTATTCAGATGGGTGAACAAAGACGCGATATCATCTCCGTATTCGAGGCAGTCGGTCAGCACGCAGCAGGTACGATCGACGATGCCAAGCTAAAGGAAATCGAGTCAACCGCGATCCCTGGGCCAGGCTCCTGCGGCGGCATGTATACCGCAAATACGATGGCATCCGCGATTGAAGCGATGGGCCTGTCGCTACCCAATTCGTCCGCTCAGGAAGCCGTGTCGAACAATAAGCGTGCAGATAGTTACGCTGCCGGGGAAGCCGTTGTTAAGCTGGTTGAAGCGGGGATCAAACCTTCCGATATCCTTTCCCGTGAATCTTTTGAAAATGCCATTACGGTTACTATCGCGCTGGAGGGTTCCACCAACGCGGTACTGCACCTGCTGGCTATCGCTCACGCGGCCAGAATACCGCTGACCATTGATGACTTCACCAGAATCGGCAAACGAGTGCCGGTGCTTGCCGACATGCGGCCTGCCGGTCAATACGCAATGAGTGAATTAATCGAGATTGGTGGTATTCAGCCACTCATGAAAACATTGCTGGGTGAAGGTCTGCTTCATGGTGATTGCCTTACCGTGACGGGTAAAACCCTGGCAGAGAACCTCGCTGATGTAGCTCCCTACCCCGACGGTCAGAAGGTTATTCGCCCGATGGCTGATCCTATTAAGAAGGATAGTCACCTGGTCATCCTGCGCGGCAACCTTGCACCTGATGGTGCCGTTGCAAAAATCACCGGTCATGAAGGTCTTGCGTTTACCGGCAGTGCGCGTTGCTTCGCGGGTGAAGAAGCAGCCCTTGCGGCCATTCTGGATGGCACCGTTGTCGCGGGAGATGTTGTAGTAGTCCGCTATGAAGGTCCGCGCGGCGGGCCCGGCATGCGCGAGATGCTCTCACCTACGAGCGCGATCATGGGCCGCGGGTTATCTCAGGATGTTGCATTGATTACTGATGGTCGTTTTTCAGGTGGTTCGCACGGGTTCGTGATCGGTCATATCACACCGGAAGCATTTGATGGTGGTCCAATTGCACTGCTTGAGGACGGTGATGAAATCACCATTGACGCTGAGAGTAATACCATCTCGGTGAAGCTATCCGACGACGAGCTGAAAGCACGACAAGCCAAATGGGAAAAACCAGCGCCTTACACAGATCGCGGCATATTAGCCAAGTACGCACGCCTGGTGAGTTCAGCGTCGCAGGGAGCTGTCACTGACAGCGACTAGCTGAGGCGCGATGTTGAGTAGAACTAGTTGCGCTGCATTCTCCATAGACGGAACAGATCAACGGCGACCTTTAGCATATCGGTCAGTTTGACTTTGGAACCTGCAACGTCAATCCAACGTTGCAGTGGTTCTTCGTAAAAGTCATCGTTGCTATAGCCGTATTTTTTCATGCGTCCGAGCAATTCCACATCAAACGCCCAACGCGATATAAAAGGTGCGGCCAGGCTATTCGCAAGAACCTCTGAGGTAGCAAACAGCTTGGCGCCGCATTGTGTGTCGTAGACCGCGAGACCCAGCGACCAGGCGGCGGCGGTGGCAAAGGAACGGAAAGCCGCGATGCGTCGCGAAATTGATGCAGGGCTGCAGGCGTCGGCGGCGACGGGCGCGATAAAGTTCCCTCGGCCGAGAGCGACGCTCGCGAGCGCGCGCTCGACGGCACGGCGCTGCGCCTCCGACAGCCGGCTCCACGCGTCGGAGCGACGGTTGAGCTGCTTCTCCTGCCAGGCGGGCAGGTGCTCGGGCGTACCCGCCGTGCACCCGCACACGTGGCGGAGCAGCCGGTAGATTGCGTACGCCGCCGACTGCACGGTGGCGCCCTCGGTGGCGCCGCGGAGCGGCTTCATCAGAAAGTCTTCGATCAGCCGCGCCGAGAGCTCCTCGTCGCTCAGGTGGACGACGAACGCGGTCGAGCCGTCGGCGGGGTTTAAACAGACCCGGAGTA
>CAJWQG010000066.1 GCA_913045175.1 uncultured Gammaproteobacteria bacterium
GGGGCTTGTGGAGGAGTTGAGGGCAGCCGGGAGGGCCGCAAGCCGCGGAGAAAAATGACCCCCAGGACCAACTGCGAACACCCTTGATGGAGCTCATTAAGTAACGTTCTACTGTGACTGTTCTTCCAGTCGGTCTAAAAGCTCCAGTAGCTTTTGTTCAGTGGCCTCGTGTAGGAATTTACCGCCCGCAACGCGAATGTTTGGTCCGATAGGGCAGTGGCCCAGACAGACGGATGACTTTACATCGATATTCAGGCCGCGTTCGGCGATAGTTTTCTCTAACAACTTTAAGAGGTCTTTGCTGCCTCTTAGTACGCAGGATGGTTCCCCGGCGAATGGGCGAAGATTGGTACAGACGATGAGACGTGACATGATTGAATACTAACGTATGGACAAGCATCAGCAGAAATGGAATAAACGGTACGCGGGCTCGGATCTGGTTTGGTCCGCGGAGCCCAATGTGCTTTTCGCCAGTGAAGTAGCTGATCTTGTTCCCGGTAGAGCGCTGGATGTCGGTTGTGGCGAAGGTAGAAACGCGATCTGGCTGGCTGAAAAGGGCTGGGAGGTGACGGCGATTGATTTCGCGGAAGAGGGCATCGGTAAAGCGGTCAGAATTGCTGATAAAAAAGGGCTGGCGGTTAACTGGGTCGTTGCCGATGTTGCGGAAATGAGTTTAGCTCAGTTCGATCTGGTTGCTGTCTTGTATTTTCATACGGGTCCGGACGAAAGGCTGGTTTGGTTGCCTAAAGTGGTGGACTTCATCGCCCCCGGGGGAACTCTCATCTATGTCGGGCATGACCCTACAAATATTGACGGTGGCGTGGGCGGTCCCCAGGACCCTGAGTTACTGTCATCCGTTGATGAGATTACTGGCTACCTGAAGAGTTTTAGCATAGAGGATGCGCGAGTAGTCGAACGAAACCTTAAGCAAGAGCAGGGGCACGGCACCGCTACCGAGGGTGTTGCGATGGATGCATTTGTGCGAGCGAAACGGGTGTCTTAATCCGTTTGGTGCAATCGCTTGTTGTTGTATGTTCCGCTTAGTAATAAACAACCATTGGCTGGATTCGAGTGCCCGGTCTTGATGCCATCAAAGTACGGCTGGCTAAGCAATTTGTTGGTGTTATTCCATGTAACGTTGCGCACGATCCCCTTTGTGGAGCGAATAGCGATAGGATGACGGTTGGTGGAAACGTATTGTTGAAAGGTAGGGTTTTTCATGGCGACATGGCTAAGTTTTAGCAGGTCGCGAGCCGTTGAGACATTGTTTCCAAGTCCGTGGGGGTCTTCAAAGTGAGTGTCACTCATTCCAAGGTGCTTCGCTTTCGCATTCATTTGTTTGATGAACCCCATATAGGAATTCACTCCTGCTTACTTAACACTGCGACGCCCGTAATGCTCTGCAAGAACCACGGCTGCATCGTTTCCGGAGGGAAGCAGCAGACCATAGAGAAGATCACCGATAGTGAGTCTCTCTCCAACCATGACGTTGGCGCTGGTTCCAAAGGTCCTGTCTGCGCGGTCTGACACCACGGCCTTTTCAAACAGGTTATCGCTTAGATCCAGCACCAATAGCGCAGTCATTATCTTTGACAGGCTGGTTATCGGAAGTTGACTGTCCGGTCTAAGGGCGAATAGCACCTCACCGGCACCGGCATCGGCGATAGCCCAACTTTGTGCTGACAATGCGGGTGGGGCGATAAGGAAATCATGATCACCCGATGCAACATTGGTCACCGTCAGGAACACGATAAATGAATAGCGTACAAGTATGTTGATAGATGTTTACCTTTGTAAGTCTGTTGGCAACGAGTTTTTGTTCGATGGTGAATACAATCCGTCGTTATTCTAGAATACTCGACTATCGGAGTGTTTCTTTAAATCATTAAGGTCCTTGCATGAGAAGAAATTATCGACAACTTTCCAATTTTTTTCTGACTCCCAAATTTCAACTGAAACTCACTTACTACTAATTGGTGTGGGTGTGTTGCTTATAGTCGGAACTGCCGGTTCAGTCTTCTACAAAATGACGCTCGTGCGCAATATTATGAACAATAGCGTGGCGACGGATTTCACAGCGCAAAGCCGGATTAGTGAACATATGTTTCATATCGCGCAAATCTACCTGGTTGGTTTTGTTGCCTTCGCTATCGCTTCTTTTATTTTTTCCCTAATGGTGAGTCACCGGATCGCAGGACCGGTTGTTGCAATCACTGCCTATATTGAGGAATTGAACAAAGGTAATTTCGACTATGGCAGGAACCTTCGCCCCGGCGACGAGCTAACCATAATAATGGATGCTCTTCACGACCTTAAAGAATCTCTGAAGAACAATGGGTAGGCTGCGTTATTGGCTATGAATAATCCATCACATGGGTTTTCATTATTTGAACTACTAATCGCCACAGCGGTTATTGGTATTGTTTCTGCGCTTGCTGTACCTGCGTATCGAAGTTATATCGATACCGCCAATATGACCAAGGTTACAGCGAACTTCGAGCAGGGTTTATGGGTTGGACAGAGTACGTTTGCGAAAGATAAAACTAGAGTGACGATAGGATTGCCGCGGACCGCCCCTAGTGATACTCAGGGTTGGATTGAACTCCTGAACAAAGGCGGAGTTCAGGCACCTGGCGGAGGTCCCGCCGACATACCCTCTACCAATAACAAAACTTCCGGTCGTGGCGATGCGGAAAAAGGTGTTGTAGGCGTGCAATGGTTTGCCGCTCGTGAATCGAAAGTCCGCAAGAATGGATCAGTAAGGCCAGTACGAGATGCAATGTTAAGGTTGTGGCGCCCCTTGTACCTATCGTTCGTTGAACAGCGTGCCGAGATTAGCGATGAAGGTATTGATATCAGGATCCAGAGAAAGAATTAACTTCTCGGCCTGGTCGCTAGTTGTCCAATATCATCTCAATTAGTAATGGTAATTTTTCCGCAGATCCTGACCGGTCGGTTATGAATCCAACATGATCATTCAGTGCAGCTGCGGGTGTTAGCTCTATCGACCAGAGTGCATCAATTGCATTTGGCATCATTGAATATCGTACATCGATAATTCGATTGGCATGGTGAGGGTCGGGCGCGAGGTATCCACTGGAAAACCAGCGGAACCGCTCGATATCTTTTGCCTGCTGACTCATTGGGTTGAGGTCAGAAAAGTGATGTTCAATATTCAGCTTCTCCACGGACTCGCCAGGGAAGAAACTTATCCTGGTTCCGGTTCGCAGTGCGTCCACGTAGTAGCGTCCATTTGCCTCATATACAACCTTCCATAGTAAGAAGTTACCAAAGCTGGGCTTGGCTTCTAATCGTACTGGCGCATGGCCACGTTGAGCGGCGTATTCCGCTCCTGCCGTCTCCGCACGTTCCCTTTGGGTAACGCCTGCCGCTAGATAACCCAGTATCCAAACAAGGGCGACTCGAGCAAATATCGGATTACTGCGGACGATAGAGGTTGCGACCAGCACGATCATTGGAACTGTGACGAGAGGGTCGACTACCGAGACGTTGTGCCAGGCGACTCGTGTATCCGAGAGCGGCCAGAACAATAGTGTCCCGTAAGACGTACAGGCGTCGAGGAGCCCGTGTGTTGCATAACCCAGAAAACAAAAAAGATAGGTTTGTTTGAACGACAGGTTCTTGACCAACGGGTAAAGCACGATTGAGCAGATCAGCGCGCCGACAGGAATAAATAATAATGCGTGTGTAAATTGGCGGTGATACTCAAGGAATAACAATGGGTCCCTTGACGATTGAATGAGTACGTCAAGGTCGGGTGCCATGCCGCTGATTGCGCCCACCAGGGCGGCGGATCTTAGTTGTTTTGACGATGCAACAGATTGAGGTAGCGCCGCGCCTAACGCTCCCTGAGTAAATGGATCCATCTATATGAAGTATTAACCGCAGTAAAGTTTCGAAGTATAGTTTTACTCGGTACCTGATGACAGTCATTTAATTTCCACCAGGTACAACGCGATGTATAAACTAGGCTGAATTAGTAATGAGGGAGTTGCCTTTGGCAACCTTTGAAGAAAAGTTAGAACAGATTCTTGTTTCGCGGATTGAAGGTTGTCGTGGATTGAACCATGTCGAGCGCCTATCCGGCGGGGCCGCTCAGGAAACCTGTCGGTTAGAGTGCGCTACGGATTCAGGTGTTCGATTGTTCGCGTTACGAAGGGCAGCAGGAGGAGTGTTTCGCCCACCCAGCGACACACAACCTGGTCTCGCCGCGGAAGCATTGCTGATGCAATGTGCCAAACAGGCTGGTGTGCCTGCCCCGGAAATACATTACATATTGTCGAAGGATGATGATCTGGGCGATGGATTCGTCATGGAGTGGCTCGAGGGCGAAGGACTTGGAACAAGAATTTTGCGAGATGAACAGTTCGCAGGCGTCCGCCCTCAGCTTGCCTATGAATGTGGGCGAATAGCGGCGCGTATTCACGGTATCGACGTGGTTGAAAAAGGACTCGATAGGGTACTGGCCAGGATCACTGCGGCTGATTACGTTCAGCAGACCTGGTCGCGTTATAAGGAGTTCGGGACCCCACACCCAATGATTGACTATGTAGGTTGTTGGTTAATGCAACACCTGCCAGAGACTCATCGCGATACGCTTGTACACAACGAGTTTCGAAACGGAAACCTGATGGTCTCGCCAGACGGGATCGTCGGTGTGGTTGATTGGGAAATAGCCCATATTGGAGATCCCATGCGGGACCTCGGATGGTTATGCACCAACGCATGGCGGTACGGCGAGACTCTACCTGTCGGCGGGTTCGGGACCTATGAACAATTGTTTCAGGGGTATGAAGACGAATCTGGACTATCGGTGGATCCAGAGCATGTTCAGTTTTGGGAGGTATTTGGTTCCTTCTGGTGGTCCGTAACCTGTCTTGGGATGGTTGATCAGTTTCGGCATGGGCCGGACCCATCTATCGAACGGGCTACTATCGGTCGACGGGCTACAGAAGGCCAGGTTGACTGTGTGAACCTGCTCATACCAGGGCCGGTCGCTATCCCCGATCCAGTTCGTGATGAACAGAATCTTGATTCGCCTCACGCTGAGGAATTGCTTGCAGCAGTGAGTGCGTTTCTTCGCGATGATGTAATGCAGGCAACCGAGGGAAGGACTCGATTCCTCGCTCGGGTAAGTGCGAACGCTACCGATGTTGTTTTACGCGAAATACGAGATCTTGACCTTTATCGACAGATGGAGAGGGAATCTCTTTGTAAACTCTTTTCTGTAGAGAATGAAAGCCTGGAGGCCCTTCGCTGGCGATTGGTCGAAATGCTGTGCGGAGTGGATTGTAGGCTCGACGATGAAGCATTGCAGGCTCACCTTCGTCAAACCGTGGTCAATCAGCTCGCTATCGACAATCCTAAATACATTGGATTGAAACATGCGCTTAATTCAGCATAGCCAACAGGTGATGCACGCTATGGATCAGGAGTCCAATTAAGCCGCCCACCAGAGTCCCATTGATTCGAATGAACTGCAGGTCTCTGCCGATCTGAATTTCGATCCGCTCCGATGTCGCAACTGGATCCCAGTTTTTAATTGTTCTGGCAATTAGGTCCGATATTTCCTCGCCGTAGGATCTGATCAGATAACGCGCGGCGTTGTCACCCCAGGAGTCTATTTTCTCGGCAAGAACGGGATCCTCCAGTATTGCGTGTCCGAAGTTAGCAACCACATCTTCGATAGCGCGAGTGAGTTCGCTGTCAGATTGATCTTTCTGTTTCAGCAGGCTTTGTTTGATATCGTCCCAGAGACTTTGAGTGAATTGACTAGCAGATGGGTGACTTAGCAGGTCCTGCTTGATCGCGGCTTCCTTTTTGGCGAAATCTTCTGAATATTTAAGGTCGTGCATAAACTGGTTCAGCATATCGATTAGTCGAACTCGTGCTGGATGCCTGACATCGACCTGAATGCTATATAGAGAACGTGACACACTCCGGATTATTTTCCTGTAGATTGATCTATCTAACGTGTTTGGAAACCACCATGGCGTTTCCTGACTCACCTGATTTCGTATGTCGGTGTCGCTGTCTTCCAGGAGCCGCGACGCGATGTCTATTGCTCCATCAATGATGTCCTGTTGTCGTTTGCCTGAGGTGACGAAGCATAGAAGTTCGCCGATAATTGGCGAGAAAGAAGTTTCACTGATTCCCTTGGCAACCCTTTGTTCGATAACTCGCTGAATATCTTTGTCATTGACCAGGTGCGTCATCCCGGCGATCCCAATGGTGATTTGTTCGGCGATCGAATGAGCGTTGTCAGGTTTGGTGAGCCAGGTAGCGATGGTATGACCGAGTTGCATGTCATGGATTCTGTCGCTTATGACCTGTTCGGAAAGGAAGTTGCTTTGAACGAAGGTACCAAACTGATCGGCAATGGCATCCTTTCTGGACGGAATAATAGCCGTATGCGGAATGCGGATGCCTAATGGGTGACGAAAGAGTGCAGTGACCGCAAACCAGTCCGCTATGGCACCGATCATGGCGGCCTCTGCGGTAGCGGATACGAAGCCCACCCATGGAGAGTACTGCTCGAACATTGAGGAAACGAGGTACACGGTCGAAACCAGTAGTAGCAATGCACCGGCTAACCGTTTCATCCGTGCGAGTTCAGTTTTTTTATCATTGATCATCGTGAGACTCATTATTGTAAGAACGCGAGATAGATACCAATGGAAAAAATATTAACAATTTCAAAGAGATAAAGTATTATCCTCAGTGTATGATTTGATTAAAAAAACCACATTGTAGTGAAGTTCTGTTAAGGTAAATGATAATTGTTCTCATTTATAGGTGGGATGTGACGCTGGCTGAGCTAGGCCGCAACGAAAGTTGCAGGATCATTAATGCTGCACTCGACGACTCGGAATTACAGAGTCGTCTTTACGCGCTCGGACTGTATCCTGGCATTGAGGTCGAGGTGCTTAGGTTTGCGCCGGTTGGAGATCCCATACAGGTTCGTACGGGATTGGCGTTGCTAAGCATCAGGAAGCAGGAAGCTGCATTGATCGAGGTCGAGAAGATCACATGAGTAGATACACCATTGCGCTCATCGGTAATCCAAATAGTGGCAAGACGACGTTGTTTAACGATCTCACCGGTGCTCATCAGAAAGTCGGTAATTGGCCAGGTGTGACCGTAGAGAAAAAGTCCGGTGAGTTTGTGCTGGATGAAGTAAGCGTGCAGCTTATTGATTTGCCTGGAATCTATTCTCTGGAACAAGAATACCTTGGTGTAGATGAAAAAATAGCACGAGACTTTCTGAACTCCGATCACATAGATGTTGTCATTAACATCGTCGATGCCC
Organism: uncultured Gammaproteobacteria bacterium; assembly: GCA_913045175.1. GTDB lineage: Bacteria > Pseudomonadota > Gammaproteobacteria > Pseudomonadales > Azotimanducaceae > UBA7455. The sequence goes on from CAJWQG010000066.1 coordinate 7,331, forward strand.
ATAACCTGCATCGCAATCTCGTACTGACACAACAACTGCTGGAGAGGGACGTCCCCGTAGTTGTTGCGCTCAACATGATTGATGTTGCTGAGTCGCACGGGGTCGAGGTGGACGCCGAAATGCTATCACGACGATTGCAGGTGCCAGTTGTAACCCTGGTTGCATCAAAAGGAGAAGGGGTGGAAGCCCTAAAGATGTGTCTTGCTGAACGTATTATTTCAGAAGAAATACCTCACCATGCGTCAGATTTACCGAGTGGTTCAGCCAGCGAGAAACTCGTATCTCGCTATCATGAATCACATCGTCTGACCGAAGGTGTTGTCCAGGTGACACCCGTTGAGCATACGTTAACGGAACGAATCGACACCTGGGTATTGAATCGGTGGCTTGGTATACCGGTATTTCTTTTTATGATGTATTTGATGTTTACGTTCGCGATCAATCTGGGCGCGGTATTCATCGATTTTTTCGATATTTTATTCGGCGCGATCTTCGTGGATTCGACACGAGAGCTATTGAACTCCCTTGGAGCACCAGCGTTTCTGGTTGTACTACTATCAGATGGCCTCGGAGGAGGTATTCAACTAGTTGCGACGTTTATTCCAGTTATAGGATTTTTGTTCCTCTTCCTATCTGTCCTGGAAGATTCCGGCTACATGTCACGTGCCGCATTCGTGGTTGACCGCCTCATGAGCAAGATCGATTTGCCCGGGAGTGCGTTTGTGCCGCTCATTGTAGGTTTCGGTTGTAACGTCCCGGCGGTCATGGCCGCCCGAAGTCTGGGGAGAGACAGCGATCGACTAATGACAATAGCGATGGCGCCATTCATGTCCTGCGGGGCGAGATTAACCGTATATGCACTGTTTGCAGCAGCGTTCTTCCCAACAAACGGACAGAATGTGGTCTTCTTTCTTTATCTGCTGGGTATAGCAATGGCCGTGTTAACAGGATTTATTTTTCGTCAGCAGATTTTTCATGCGGAGACTACACCGTCGTTCCAGGAGATGCCGGTGTATCACGCGCCTGTTGTACGTAACATTTTACTGACAACATGGTTTCGAGTAAGAGCGTTTGTTTTTCGTGCAGGGAAAACCATTGTTATCGTAGTAATCGCGCTTAGTTTCTTAAACTCAATTAGTCCTGATGGAAGTTTCGGCAATGAAGATAGCGAAGAATCGCTACTTTCAGTTATCGGTAAAGAGATTACGCCAGTGTTTAAACCGCTTGGGGTGAGAGAAGAAAACTGGGCCGCGACAGTTGGTCTGTTTACAGGATTGTTTGCAAAGGAAGCGGTAGTCGGGACGCTGGACGCACTTTACAGTGGGCCGGAAGGTGACTCGGGGGATACGGGAATTCTTGATTCCGCACGCGAAGCACTGTTGAGTATCAAAACCAACGGAGAGGATCTTTTCTCGAGTCTTACAGATTCTCTGGGAATTGCTATTGGTGACATGAGCGACAGGACGCTTGCCGCTGAAGCTCAGGGTGTCCAGACCAATACACTAACGAGTATGGCGAGTCTTTTCGGTAGCCAGTTCGCTGCATTCTGTTATCTGGTGTTTGTCTTGCTATATGCGCCCTGTGTCGCTGTCTTGGGGGCCATCGCAAAGGAGGCTGGTTGGCGATGGATGCTGCTGGTTTTTACCTGGACAACGGGGCTAGCCTACATTACTGCCAGCGTGATCTATCAGATCGGAACGTTCATGGAGCAACCGGTATTTGCCACGGCTTGGATAGTTGGGTGCGTCACAGTTTTTGTGGTATTTGTTTCGGCGTTAAAAAAGATTGGAAGGCGTTCAGTTCCAGGAAACCTAATCACCGCAGTACAGGTCACATAGGGTCGATTCAAGACCTGATACCTACTTCGAGAACGTGCACAAAAGACTGTGTGTCAGACACAGCTCACCTTGAATCTTGTGCGCTTCGAGCTACTGCTTCAGAACGAAGGAAATTCTGCGCCGATAATACCCCTGCGCGGCTTCACATACGAACGGCAAAATGCAAAGATGTTCTCTCCTTAGAATTTCAGCTGTGACTTGGACATACGACTTAAAATATCACTGACCCTGGTGTCGGTGGCTTTGGTAAGCCTTGCGATACTGGGGACTTTCGCTTACCGAACATCTGCGGAGCTCATTCAGCAAATTTCAGTCCGACAACTAGATGCACTGGCGGAGAGTAAGAAACAAGATTTACTCAAAGTACATGAAAGCTGGGAAAACCAGCTGCGCCTTTTACGGAGTCGAACTCAGCTGGGAATAAATATTCGAGACTATGTCGTGTTGGGGGAACCCCGAGCGCTTCATGTGATGACGCGCACTGTCAGGAATGCGACACGAGCAGTAAGGGATGTCAGCAGTATCACAATCTTTGATCTTGAAGGCAGAAAACTTGTTTCATCAGGTGAAGTCGCAAGCCAAAGGTTCGAGGTTCCTGATGAAGATGTTAAATACGTGGGCTCCTATACGGACGATAGCGGCGGATTACAGGTGATACTAAGTAGCGTCATTTCACTTGATGGTGAGCCTGTTGGCGGTATCGAGATGGTAATTGACGCATCAGATTTGTTTTACGTAACGGGAAACTATACGGGGCTCGGTGATACGGGCGAGTCAATGCTCGTTAAGGTCGCCGACGACAACATGGTTATGGTGTTGAATCCGCTACGCCATGATCCGGGCGGGTCTTTCAGGGAGCAGGACTCTGCTTTGATTTCTCCTGATATTAAGGCGGCGCTTGCGGCCAGGGAAGATACTCTGACCGATAACGTCGTGGATTATCGGGGCGTGAAGGTCTGGGCTGCGACCAGATTCTTGCCCCAGCTAAAGTGGGGGCTGGTAGTCAAGGTGGACGCAGATGAGGAAGAAGCGTTGGCCGACGTTTTAAAGAATGCGTTGATTGATATCGCGCTGGCGTTATCGGCGTTCGCCATTATCGGCGGTGCGTTAATAGGACTGCATCTGGCGCGACCTATCCATGAGCTTGTCGAGGTTGTGAGAAGGGTTCGCGATGGTGATCTAACTGCGAGGGCAGATACTCGTGGTGATGATGAGATTGCCTACCTTGCGGAAAACCTCAATAACTTCGTCATGCACCTTGAACAAGAGAACATAAGATCCCGCGATGCTTGAGTTTGTAGATGCCCTAAAGCTGTTTGGCGGCTTTGTTTACCTGCTAATGGGTGGAGAACTCCTGGTGAGAGGCTCGCTTGGGCTTGCGCGAGAGAAAAAGATTCCCCCAGTGGTCGTCGGCATGACAGTTGTGGCCATGGGGACCTCCGCACCCGAATTAATGGTTTCAGGCTATTCGGCGTTGTCTGGTTATCCAGGTATTGCTGTTGGTAATGTTATCGGCAGTAACATTGCGAATGTTCTTTTGGTACTTGGGGTGCCGGTACTGATTTATCCCATATCCTGTGCCCAAGAAGGTCTCGTGAAGCAAACGAGCTTGATGGTGGCTGCGTCGCTCTTGCTGATTGTCATGTTGGTTTTTGAACCCATCACCTTTTTTGAAGGCGCTCTGCTACTACTCATTTTGTTTAGCTTTCTCATATTGACCATGCGTGGTGCCGGAATGATGCCCGGGCTTGATGATGCTGAGGAAGAGTTGGAGCGAGGTTTTGGCTTGCCATCTTATTCGAGCACCATCGCCTTATTAGTATTGTTGGGAATTATTATGTTGCCGCTGGGGGCAAATCTTGCTGTCGAGGGTGCCGCTGGCCTCGCTAGAACCTGGGGCGTGTCGGAAGCAGTTATCGGACTTAGCCTTATTGCCCTTGGCACCTCGCTACCTGAACTCAGTACCACCGTGATTGCCGCGTTCCACAAGAGTTCAGACGTTGCGATAGGTAACGTAATTGGCAGTAACCTATTTAACATTCTGGCAATACTTGGTTTTACCGCATTACTCACGGACATTCCCGTAGACCCGCAGTTTATCCGTTTCGACGTTTGGGTAATGTTTGGGTGCGCCATCATGCTTTGGATGTTCGTATTAGCTAAAGCAACCATTGGCAAGTACACCGGAATCGCGTTTCTGTTTGGTTACGCGGCCTATCTCTTCTCAATCTACTAGGAATAGTCCAGGTGGTAAGCGTGTCTGAGTATCGTTTCTCGGCGCAAACTGCGATCGCCATCATCGTAGCCAATATGATTGGCACCGGTGTGTTCGTTAGCCTCGGATTCCAGCTACTGGAGATTCAGTCACCCCTTGTACTGATGATTTTGTGGTTGGTTGGGGGTATTACGGCGCTTTGCGGTGCGCTCACCTATGCTGAACTTGGTGCCAACCTGCCAAGGTCTGGTGGGGAGTACAACTTCCTCTCCCAGATCTACCATCCAGCCATTGGTTTCATCTCTGGTTGGATTTCAGTCACGGTCGGTTTTGCAGCACCTACCGCTTTGGTAGCAATGACGTTTGCCGCCTACATGGGAGAGGCGATTGGGATTCCGAGCGCCATCCTGGCATCGACTCTCGTCATAGTTCTGGCCCTGTTTCACAGCATTTCTCGTCGGTCCAGCAGTATTACGCAAACCGTTTTCACCGTCATAAAGGTCGCGCTGATTTGCACGTTCGTTGTCGGAGTATTCCTTTTTGCCGAGGATCCGCAGCCGGTTTCCCTCGCCGCTGCCCCCGGAGACTGGTCATTGCTTTTTACCGGTACATTCGCGGTGGCGCTGATCTATGTTAATTACGCGTATACGGGTTGGAATGCGGCGACCTACGTCCTTGGAGAACTGCAGGATGGCCAGCGACGTCTGCCGCTGATTCTGGTCGTTGGTACCGTGATAGTGCTAATACTTTATCTGTTGCTGAATTATGCGTTTCTGTACGCTGCTCCCATGGAGGCCCTTGCGGGCCAACCAGAGATCGGTGCCATTGCCGCAACCCATGCCTTTGGTCCTGCGATTGGGTCGATCATGGGGATTGTCCTGGCGTTGTTGTTTATTTCGACTGTAAGCGCAATGACCATGGCTGGGCCGCGAGTTCTGCAGATGATTGGAGAAGATTTTTACGTGTTTCGCACTCTGGCGATAACCAATCGTCATGGCGTACCGATCGTGGCGATTGTGTTTCAAGCGGCGCTTGCGATTACCTTTATTTTGACTGCCACTTTCGAATCTGTGCTGCTCTTTACGGGATTCGTGCTGACGCTAAATACTTTTTTCGTCATTCTGGGCGTCTTTGTTTTACGTTGGAAGGGAATGGCAGACCCGCAGCTTTACAGTACCTGGGGGTATCCCGTCACGCCGCTGGTGTACCTCGCGATTACCTGCTGGATGTTAGCATTTATTCTACTGAGCAGACCGCAGGAGGGCCTTGCAGGGCTCGCAATCATTTCAGTTGGCGGTCTAGTGTACTTTGCCGCGCGCGGGGGGACGATAAGAAGTAACCTAGACAAATAACGTTTGTGCGCTGGTAGCAGCAATGACGTTTTCTCTTAGATGTTGCCAATGCTGCATGTCTGCGTTGACAGCATCCAGGCCATTGGCGAGCACGTAGGCATAGCTTCTCTGAAATGCGTTAAGTTTCGCCTGCATGGCTTTTTCAGGATAGTACTCGTCAAAAGCGTCAGGGGAACCCCAACCAGCAAATTTACGTCCTGCCAGGTGGCGCCCGGCTTTCATGCCGATCAATCCGATACCTGCTCCCCGTGCTGTATCCAGAACACTTCGAAGGCCCTTCATGTCGTTTGATCCAGCGAGTATGTCCTTCGCAGCCCAGTCGTACCATCCCCGCGGGGTGATGGCTATCTGCGCCAGGCTGTACCAGCCTGTTTCAGCAGCTGCCAACAGGCAGGCCTCAGCATTTTCATGCGTACTGATCCCAAGGTGGGATACCTTTCCGGCATCCTTTGCATTACTGAATACTTTGTAAATCTCTTCACTACGTATCAGTTCTGGATTGTTGACGGCCATTAAATAGTAGGCATCAACGTGCTCTGCATCGAGCTCACGAAGGCTTTCTTCCATAAACCTTTGCCAGATACTGGCTGCTTGTCGAGCCTGTGCAACGTTGATGGACTGACTGGCTTTGATATCGCCCGCGCGTGCTTTGGAAATCAGGTATATCTTGTCTCTATGGTTTTTGGCGAAAGGGGCGAGGTTTTTTTCAGCATCTCGATAGTAACTACTGTAGCCCACATCAAATACGTTGATCCCAGCTTCAAATGCGGGTTCGAGCAGTTTGTTGGCCTGCCCCAGTGACAGTGCTGCACCACAACCGAATACAAGTCGGCTGCCTTTGAATCCGGTATTGCCAAGTGTCCTGTATTCCATTTCAGGCCAGTCATCGACAGATTGTGTCGCCTGTTCGACCGCGGCCTGCAGGTTTCCTGTTCTGAATAGCGTTCCGCCACCTGCGGCGAGTAAGGAAATACTTTGAAGTAGAGATCGGCGTTGTATCTTAAGGTCAGTCATACGGTTTCATCGGTGTTTGGGATAGGTTTCAAACGACATACTACCCTGTAGTTAGTAAAAATGGGTACAATCCCCGCTGATTTTACTCAAGTACGTAATCTAGGAGCCATTTGTGACATTGCAGACCGTGAGCGAAAGCGACACCAAGTCCCCTCTGAACCATAGCTGGGCGTTAGCCGACGTGCTCGACTTATTTAACTCTCCATTTAACGATCTGTTATTTAAGGCTCAGACTGTTCATAGACAGTTCCACGATGCTAACGAAGTCCAGATCGCAACGCTGCTGTCAATCAAGACGGGTGGCTGTCCTGAGGACTGTAAGTATTGTCCACAGAGCGTTCATTACGATACCGATGTAGATACCCATGCGCTGATGGACATAGATGATGTGCTTATTGCCGCTAAAGCAGCAAAAGAACAAGGCGCAACCAGATTCTGCATGGGCGCGGCATGGCGTAGCCCAACGGAACGTCAGGTTGAACAAATGGTGCCTGTTATTGAGGCGGTGGGTGATCTTGGACTAGAGACTTGTGTGACTCTGGGTATGTTGAGTGATTCACAGGCGTCACGTCTGGCGGACGCAGGTCTTGATTACTACAATCACAATCTGGATACGTCCCCAGATTTTTACTCCGAGATTATCAGTACTCGAACCTACCAAGATCGACTGGATACGCTGGATAATGTGCGCGACGCCGGTATTAATGTGTGCTGCGGGGGCATCGTTGGTATGGGTGAGTCTCGGGCAGATAGAGCTAAGTTGCTCGCGGAATTGGCGAATATGCCAAAACATCCTGAATCTGTACCGATCAATATGCTTGTCAGGGTTGCGGGAACCCCGATGGAATCCGGGGAAGACCTGGATATTTTCGAGTTCATCCGAACTGTTGCGGTCGCGCGCATAATGATGCCAGCTTCCTGGGTGAGATTATCGGCCGGTCGAACCGAAATGACACGTGAAGCCCAGAGCTTGTGTTTTTTCGCTGGCGCTAATTCTATTTTTGGTGGCGACAGATTATTAACGACGCCGAATCCTGAAGAAGATGCGGATAAAGCGCTGTTTGACACCCTTGGAATCTCAACCTACTCGGGTTGATGCTGTATTTCGAGCAGATTCCCGTAGGTTATTCCTGCACGATAGGTGCCTGGCAACTTAACGAAGCGGACGTAATAGCTTTTGCCAGGGCCTGGGATCCACAACCCTTCCACATAGACAAGGCTGCCGCCGAAACCTCAATGTTTGGAGAACTGGTGGCTTCGTCTTTACACGTTTTCGCCATATGTACTCGACTGTTCTTTGACCATGACGATGAGATCCAGGTTATGGCGATGCTGGGCAAAGACAAAATCAGATTTTCACATCCCGCGAGAGCAACTGATTTGCTTGTTTACACCACGGAATGTACTAGCGCGAAACCTTCTACGACTAAATCTGACCGTGGGATCATTGTGCTGGCAGATAGCGTCGCGCGTGATAGCGGAGAAGTCGTAATGACCCAGGAAGTTACATTAATGGTAGCCAGGGAGCCTGGCTAGTTAAAAGCATCCTGGAAGCACCGTTCTAGTGTGGTGTGGCTGATTTCTTCCAGAGGTTCAATCTCGGCTAGGACCGCTACTTTGCCGTAAAACTCTATCGATTCCTTATTGCCCGGGTTCTTCGGGCCATTCATTACCACCCCCGCGACCGGGATATCATTTTCTCGAAGTTGACGTATCGACAAAAGCGTGTGGTTGATGGTACCCAATTGACTGTCTGATACCAGAAGCACGGGGATCGCAAGTCTGGATATCAGGTCCAGCATATAGTGCTGTTCATTGAGTGGCACGAGTAGGCCACCGGCGCCTTCGACGATAAGTGATTCATCCGCAGGGATTTCTGGCAGGGAAAATGCTTCCAGATCGATTTGCACTTCTTCCAGTGCGGCTGCCGCATGCGGAGATAGTGGTTGTTGTAGCGAATAGATTTCGGGAGAGATCTGATCTTCAGGGATGTCGGTATGTTGTCTTATCCAGTCTGTGTCGGTGCCGTCAATGAGCCCGGTCTGAATGGGTTTCCAATAGTGTGCATTTAACCCTGCGACTAAGACGCCACTGACCACTGTCTTGCCGATGTCTGTGTTTGTTCCAGTAACAAAGATTCTTTTCGGTAGTGCCATTGCTAATCCCTGAATACATTGACTAGTGCATCGATCTGCTCGCGGGTATGTGCCGCTGACAACGTCAGTCGAATTCTCGAATCAGGTACCGTTGGGGGGCGGATGGGTGTCGCGAGGAAACCTGCGTCCTCCAGCTTCTCTGACATCCTCAGTGTCTGCTGCTCGTCACCCAGCAACACTGGAATAATCTGGGTTGTGGACCCTCCGGTGTTGTACCCGATTTGTTGCAGCGCCTGGCGCAGAAACTCGGCGTTTGCCTGCAACGTCTCGCGTTCAGCATCCATGTTTGGTACAAGATCGAGGGCTGCATCGATCGCGCCCAGTGTGCTCGCGGGTAGTGCTGTCGTGTAAACAAAACCGGCACAGCAGTTAATAAGATAATCGCGTATTTTTGCGGAGCTCGCGACATAGGCGCCGAAAGAACCCATGGCCTTGCTGAATGTTCCCACGGTGACATCAACGTTTTTCCATGCAGTAAGCCCCATACCACCTGGACCGAGTACACCGGTGGCATGTGCTTCGTCCACAAAGAGAATGGCGTCATACCTGCCTGCGATATCGACCAGCCGATCAATGTCGGATTGATCACCATCCATACTAAACACAGACTCGGTAACAATTAGTTTTCGTGAGTACTCAGGATTTGCCGCAAGGAGTGTTTCCAGATGATCCAGGTTGTTATGGTCGAAGATGAGTTTGTCGCATCGGGCCAGGGTAATGCCATGAATAATGCTGTTGTGATTCAGGCGATCAGACAGGATCAGCGAATCCTGGTCGACCAGTGTAGGGATCACGGAGACATTCGCCTGAAAGCCCGAGTTAAATATCAGAATGCTCTCAACTGATTTTAGTGTGGCCAGTTTTTGTTCGACGGCTTCGAAACAATCCAGCGAGCCTGTGATGAGTCTGGAGGCAGACGATCCGCTACCGTATCGTTTAGAAAACTGGTGGGCACGCTGTTGCAGCTCTGGATGCATTGCCAACCCCAGATAGTCGTTGGAGCTAAAGTTAACCATCGGGCGTCCGTCCACCATGGAGCAGGCATCAGGTAATGGTCTTATGTTCTTCAGCACACGATGTTGCTTTACGACGTCTCTGCGCTGCAACTCCTGGTCGATAAAATCGAATTTACTCATCGAATCATATGCTCAGTACGTCATAGATCGTGCTTGTGATCTGTTGTAAGTCTGTAGACGAAATAATGTAGGGTGGCATTACATACACCAGTTTCCCGAATGGTCTTACCCACACACCTCGTTTTACAAACTCCTTTTGAATCATACCGACGTCCACCGGTTCATGACATTCCACCACGCCGATGGCACCCAACACCCGAACATCTGCTACCGAATTCATTTCGAGGCAGGGCGAGAGTTCCTCTTCAAGTTGCTGTTCAATTTTGCTTACATTGGTCTGCCAGTCGCCTGATAAAAGTAGATCGAGACTGGCGGAAGCCACCGCACACGCAAGTGGATTCGCCATGAAGGTTGGTCCATGCATAAAGACCCCGGATTCTCCCGACGAAATGCCGTCGCTTACTTTGAGATTGGTAAGGGTCGCTGCGAGGGTCATATAACCCCCGGTTAATGCTTTGCCAATACACATGATGTCGGGCTCAATACCCGCGTGTTCGCAGGCAAACATTTTGCCGGTGCGACCAAAGGCTGTCGCGATTTCATCGAGAATGAGCAAAACATCATATTGTTCACATAGATCTTTGACCCGTTTCAAAAAGTCGGGTGCGTAGATGCGCATTCCACCCGCACCCTGAACGACAGGTTCAAGGATCATCGCACCTATCTCTTCGTTATGTTCTTTCAGCAAGTCTTCAACAGGTCTGATATCCGAATCGAGCAACGGTTCGTCAAGCCTGCTTTGAGGAGCGGGTGCGAAATAGTGTTGGGGCAGAACTCCAGTGAAGATTTCATGCATGCCCGTCACGGGATCGCAAACTGACATGGCGCCGAAGGTGTCGCCATGATATCCGGAACGAATGGTGAGTAGTTTGGATTTTTGTGGTTTCCCAATTGCATACCAATATTGGATCGCCATCTTGATCGCGACCTCGACGGCCACGGACCCGGAGTCAGCAAAGAAAATTCTGTCGAGGGTTTTGGGCGTTATCGACAGGAGGGTTTCTGCCAGAGAGATAGCGGGTTGGTGTGTTATGCCGCCAAACATGACGTGCGACATACTGTCGAGCTGGTCTCTTACTGCCTTGTTCAATTGTGGGTGATTGTAGCCGTGACAGGCGGTCCACCAAGAGGACACACCGTCGATCAATCGCCGGCCGTCGGCAAGCGTAATATAAACCCCCTCTGTTGCTGCCACGGCAACCGGAGGCGGTGTCGTTTGCATCTGTGTGTAAGGCAGCCAGACGTGCTTGAAGCCGTCAGCAAACCAATCGGGTTGATCTGCGGTGTCCGCCATGTTTGGACT
>CAJWQG010000067.1 GCA_913045175.1 uncultured Gammaproteobacteria bacterium
CGTTGCTACTTCTGTTTTCTTGTCTCCGATTCCTTCAATAGATGTCTTATCAATTATGAGACGAATTGAGATGGTCGGCTCATCGGGTAGTTCGATAAATGGGAACCCCAGATCCATCTTGTGACTGAAACTCTGGCCGACTAGAAGTTGGTTTTTGTCCCAGAGAAATCCCACATGATGACCACGAACGACCACATCGAATGTCGTCGCCGATTCTTTTGTTGCAGTAAAGGAGACATCTAAAAGTTTTGCTTGTGTATCTGCGGTAAAGGGATTTTTAGGGCTAATGAGGCACTCCTCTTGGTTGATTGTCCTTACCCTGAGGGATTCTAGTTCTCTGATCGGCCAGCGTTTTATGGACACATCCGCACCTGAACCAGCTAAAGACAAGTCAACGGGGATAGACATCTGCTGGTTGAAGGGCATTTCCGGATATCGGCCGCCGGCCATCCAAGAAATTTGTATTCTCCGACCATACGGTGCGTTGCTCCAAGTTTGGCTAGCATAGCCATTTCGCCCGTATTCGAAGTTATGCGGCTTTGTGTCTGCCGAAAAATGGTAACCGTCAAACGTTCCAACTTGGTAGATGCCACTTGCCCCAGAAAAAATCCAGCGTTCTCTGCCGGCCTCGTCAGTCATTGGGAAAAAGTCGGGACACTCATTGTCTCCTTCGAGGACTATGTCTTGGAGGTGAGTCCAGGTTTTTGCGTCGCTTGAGGAAAGAAGACAAAATTTGTTTCCGCTCAGATAGAGTGCCATTATCCAGCAGGCCCTTGCTTTGTGCCAGATTACTTTCGGGTCCCTGTTGTCATCTTCTATCCTTTCAATAATCGGATTTTGTTCGTGCTTGTGCCAGCTCTTACCGCCATCCTGGCTATATGCAAGACATTGTGTGAATGCGCGTGGGGGCTCTGCATGCATGCCTGCCGCGGTATAGAATAGTAGTATTGCGCCGGCACCAAAGCCGGCGCTGTCTGTGTGGTCCACTACAGCGGATCCAGAGAACATACTTCCCATCTCGTCAGGGTAAAGAGCATTTTCAGATTGCCTCCAGTGAAGTAAGTCTTCGCTGGAGGCATGGCCCCACCACATCTTGCCCCACGTGGGCGCTTCCCTGTTATGTTGAAAGAATAGATGCCAAGTTCCTTGATTATACACGAGGCCGTTGGGGTCATTGAGCCAGTTCTTTTGAGAGGTAAAATGAAATTGGGGTCGATGTATTTCGGTGTAGAGGGCCATAGGCGTTGTGTCCGCTCCTTTTAGTTAAGTCAGACTGCGCTGATAATTTACTAACGTAAAGTGGCAAAATTAGTGTGGGTCAAGGCTATCACCCATTTTCGTTTTGGGTGGGTTCATTTTGCTCAGTCATTTTGAAGCGTGCTCGTCCAAAATCATGCAGGCATAATCCAATTAACGAATGGAACAGGAAGTAAAGACATGGCAGACTTTAGTCTCGCAGGACATGTGGTTATTGTTACTGGTGCTGCGGGTGGTATTGGACAGTCCATGACTCGTCAGTTTTCGGATGCGGGAGCGACCGTTGTCTTGGCAAGCAGGAATGAGAGTGCTTTGAATTTGTTGGCAAATGAACTGGGTGACGCTCCAAACCTAGTGGTTCCGACAGACATAATAGATCCCAAGGCTGTGGATAATCTGGTTGAGACGACTGTCAAAGCTTATGGATGTCTTGATGCGATTGTGAATAACGCCGGTGGCGGGGCGAGACCTTGCTTGCCCGAGGAAATTGCCTACACAGACTGGGTAAGGCTTATTGACGTAAATCTTACCGCAACATTTAATTGTTGTATGTCGGCCGGCCGGCAGATGATCAAGCAGAAGTCGGGCAAGATCATCAATATCTCTTCAACAGCGGGTACGAAGGGAAATCCAGGCATGTTGCATTATTCTGCTGCTAAGGCAGGAATTCTCAGTATAACCAACAACTTAGCGTTCTCATGGGCCAAGCATAACATTTGTGTGAATTCGGTTGTTCCCGGCATGGTTGCTACACCTGCGATGGTTAGTTACGGCATCATACCCCCTGCATTCAATGAGGCTGGAGAGGAGGTCCCGAGACTTACCCGTCCGCCAGGTCCGGAAGACGTTGCGAGTATGTGCCAGTTTCTTCTATCACCTGCCGCGGATTTAATCACGGGAGAGGCGATACCTGTGAGATCTTGGGAAAAGACGGATAGATTTTGGGAGTAATCTAAGAAAAAGGAAAGATTTATGTTTACCACATCGATAGAGACGAAAGAAGATTCATTAGAGTTGTTGGGAGGCAAAGGTCGTTCGCTTGCTAAGATGAAAACCGCGGGATTCAATGTTCCGGGAGGTTTTCTCGTGACAGCAGACGCTTATCGGGCCTTCATAATAGACAATGGTCTTCAGTCTGATATTTTAGGCGAAGCGAAGCCCGAACTAAGGGCGGGTTATCCGGTTTTTGATAAGTGTGCTGAGCGGATCAATGGTCTGATTATGCAGAAAGTTGTTAACGGATCCATGCTCCGAGATATCAAGTCTGCATATAGTGCGATTGGTTTCGATGTCCCTGTTGCGGTTCGCTCTTCAGCGAATGCCGAAGATCTACCAGATTTTTCATTTGCGGGTCAGCAGGAGACCTACTTAAATGTTCGCGGAGTAACCGCTGTGGCGGAGGCGGTACAGAAATGCTGGGCATCTTTGTGGACCGCCCAAGCAATCAGCTACCGGCACCAGAATGGTATCGATCAGGGCAGCGTGGCTATGGCTGTGGTTGTTCAGGTAATGGTTCCGTCAGAGGTATCCGGCATACTGTTTACTGCCAATCCAGCTACCGGCGAGAGGTCAGAGATCATCCTAAATGCAAGCTTTGGGCTCGGAGAGGCGGTGGTCGGCGGAGAGGTTACCCCCGATACTTTTATTGTTGATCGCGGAAACCTATCGATTAAGGAGTCCATCCTTGGTCCCAAAGAACAGCAGGTTGTGTATGACGGGGATCAGGGCGTTCGGATGGAGGCGGTTTCTAGTGCTGATAGAGGTCAGTCGTCTATGACTGGCGACATGATTACTGAGTTATGCACTTGCGCTTTAGAAATTGAGGCTCTTTATGAGGGTCAGCCTCAAGATATAGAGTGGGCCTTCTGTAATGGTGTCTTGCATCTTCTGCAGTCGCGGCCTATAACGAACCTTCCAGTACAACCGATTGAGCTTGAGTGGATTCCAACGCCACCAGCGAAGTATGTAAGCCGAAGGCAGATTGTTGAAAATATGCCTGCTCCTATTTGCCCTTTATTTGAGGAGCTCTATCTAACGGAGGGGCTAGAATTTACGCGAAAGAAAACTGGCAGTATGATGATGGTTGGGGGAGGACCGATGTTCGTTACCGTAAATGGATGGGCTTACCAGCGATTTGATTGGCCCTTGATCCATGAGCAAGTGAAGGAGCTCGAAGATGTCAAAAGTGTGTCAGAGGAGGATATCGAGGCCGCCGAGTGGGGTGCCGCGCAGGAGGCACAATTTAAGCAATTGTACCAGAGGGCTGCAGACGCGGCGCCGCATGATGTTGGTCTTTTCAGGAGTGAATTGAGTGAGGACGATGGGAACTCTTTTGACCAGTGGTATCGAGACCAGCCTGAAGATGAAATAGACCAAAAGATTACTATTCCCAAAAGTGAAAACACTACCTATGTAGCGTTTAATCATGTTTCGCAAAATGATGCTCAACTTAAGAAGTGGTATGAGGGTGCGAAACCTCGTATTGAGGCTACTGCGGAACGTTGGCGAGAGCTCGATATTCATGGTGTGTCAGATGAGCAGCTCCTTGAGGCCGTTGTCGACATGGGTATTGCAGAGGGTGATTACTGGTCAAACGATTCAAGTCACACGTTTGGATGTGCCAAGTCTACTGATGACCAGCTTCAATGTTTCCTGCGAGAGACCCTTCCTGAGCATAATTTCATCAGTGGCCAATTTTTGTCAGGTATCGAATCAAAGACCATGCAGTCTAATGCAGACCTTTTCGAGATTGCTAAAGAGGTCCGTGCCGATGAGGACTTAACTTATACTGTTCTGGTGGTGCCCTCTCCATTTTTAATGGAGGCCCTTCGAGACCATCAAAAGGGCAGAAATGTTGTAGAGTCTATCGATAGGTACCTACGGACCTATGGGCACCAGGGATATTCTATGGACTTTATTGAGCCAACGCAGGTAGAGGACCCCTCCGCCCTATTTGCTTCACTGAAAGCAATGGTCCGAGATCCAGATTATCATCCTAGTAAGCAATCAATAAAGGCAACTGCAATACGAGAACAAAAGCTTGCGGAGATAACTGAACTCCTGTCTGGACTTGAGTATTGGCAGTTCCGGTTTCGGTTGTGGTTTGCGCTCAAATACAACTATATCCGCGAGGAGGTAGCCTTCCGCTTTGGATACACATGGTCTATCTTTAGGCCGGTAGCATTTGAGCTCGACCGGAGGTTGGCAGAGTCCGGCTCTTTCAGAGAGATTGAGGACATTTTTTTCCTGACAACTGATGATATCAAAAGGGCGATCGATGCGAAGAGAGCCGGTCTTGCTTTGCCTGAATTAGGAGCGCTTGCCGCAGAGCGACGAGAGTTTCGTGAGGCGGCTACATTGCATCACCCTCCTGGTACCCTACCAGCCGTGGCAAGTGCGGTTAAAGGCATCTCTTTCAAAGAGACACAGATAAAGAATGACGAAAACAGTAATATAATGCGTGGTTTCGCTGTCAGTTCAGGCAAGATAACCGGTAAAGCGAGTGTGGTGATTGGACCTGGAGAGTTTGATAAGATGGTTCCCGGGACCATCTTGGTGAGTCCTCTCACCACGCCCGCTTGGACGCAACTTTTTGCTCATGCCCGAGGTCTGGTCACCGATATTGGCGGCATTCTTGGGCATGGTTCTATTGTCGCCCGGGAATTCGGCATCCCGGCAGTGGTGGGAACAGGCGTAAGCACCGAAAGAATAGAACATGGACAGCAGATCGCGGTCGATGGCGACGCCGGTACTGTCTCGATTCTCCAGGATGATTGAGTCAAACTCGTACCTTCTCCCACAAACGGAAGCACCATGATTCTGCGAATACTCGCAACCTATCTACTGGCTCAGCTCTTCCTGGGCTCCTGCGCTAATGCGGCAGAGAGTGTTCCCGATCATGTCTTTACGCATGGCGGGATAGATAGAACCTACAAACTTCATGTACCAGAGAACCTGGCTGATAACGCGCCGCTGTTGTTGGTGCTCCACGGTATGTCGATGTCGAGCGAGTGGACTTACGGTCGGGGATTCAACGAGCTTGCAGACCAGCATGGATTTGTTGTGGCGTATCCGCAGAGTCTGGAAAAAACTATCTACCTCACTGATTTTCTGGGATTGCGTAGTCTGGCCTGGATTGAGGTGACTGAGATGGTACGTTGGAACGCCGAGAATGAAGATGATAGATACGACGGTGTCAGCGATGTGGATTTTCTCTCACAGTTGGCCATGCAGTTGCAGCAAAAGTATCGGCTGAATCCCGACAAGACTTTTGTCGCCGGGTTCTCTAACGGCGGCTATATGAGCTATACGCTGATGTGTCAAGCGGGAGATACTTTCAGAGGCGCCGGCGTCGTCGCCGGATTGATGGATGGTATCGTTGTGGATAGCTGTGCACCCACCGGACCTAAACCATTGATTCACCTTCATGGCACAGCAGACTCAATGGTGCCGATTGAGGGCGATCCGCCAACCCCCGCAGCACATGATTCGGTGAAATACTTTGCAAAGTTAAACAATGCTACGCAGGAAGAGACGGTTAAAGTCTCTGAAAACACTACCGCATACATCTACAGACCTGAGGGTGAGGGCGCCGAAGCACGCTTCTATCGAATCGAGGGATTTATCCACTACTGGCCCGGCACCCCGTACCTTGGAAAGAGTAAAGGCAAGCAGATGGAGGATAACTCCGGTATCAACGCGACAGACCTTATCTGGGAGCTTTTCTCGCAGTACTGAGTGCCGTGTTTCTCAATCCTGATGACCGGCGCCTTCGCGTAACGTGTAGATGGTGCCGGCCGTGAAATCGCCGAAAGTTTCGATCTTGCCACCTGGCCAGCGCACGCTAACGTTTTTTACCGTGGTCGACGCCCCGAGTCCGAAATGCACTCTGGGATCACTGGACGCAACATAGCTTGCGGACGGTTGTACATCCCGGTTCATTCTAATCGATCCGACCGTTGCCGATACAGTTGCCCCATACGCGTCACGCGAGCCGGCGAGCACACGAAAGCGCACGAAGTTTCCTCGCTCCGC
This sequence comes from uncultured Gammaproteobacteria bacterium, assembly GCA_913045175.1. Classification (GTDB taxonomy): domain Bacteria; phylum Pseudomonadota; class Gammaproteobacteria; order Pseudomonadales; family Azotimanducaceae; genus UBA7455. The sequence continues at coordinate 6,292 of CAJWQG010000067.1, forward strand.
AGTATTCATCAACAAGTACGGTGCAGCATCACGGTTGGTTACGACGACATCCAGTCCACCATCATCGTCTACGTCGCCGACCGCCAGTCCGCGACTGGTATGAATGAGGGCAGGGGAGACACCGCCCTGGGGCTTTACTTCGTCAAATCGGACGCCCTCGGAGCTGATGGATCCTTTTAGCAGGGTGTTGGGCTCGGCAAATCCATCACCTTCAGCGGGTTCCTGCATCTCCACTTTGCCGTTGACCTCATACAGGTCCAGGCGGCCATCGTTATCGAAGTCGGCAAGTGTCACGCCGAAGCGCGTGTAGCGCATGCTGATCGGGCCAATGCCTACACGTCCCGTCGCATCGAAAAAATAGTCGCCCTCGTTGCGAAAGAATGAATCACTCTGGCGGACAAGATTGACCACAAGCAGGTCAGGGTCAGCGTCGTCGTCCACATCGGCGGAGGCAACACCCATTCCCGCTTTTGCGATGCCGTTGGAATCCATCGCGCAGCTCCACAACAGACACTCTTCGGTAAACGTGAGATCGCCCTGGTTGATCCACAACTGATTAACCAGTGTGTCATTGGCAACGAAGATATCTATCAATCCATCTCTGTTGAAATCAGCGCCTACGGTGCCGAGACCGTTACCGAAAGCGACGTTCATACCGGCATCCTTCGTAATATCGGTAAACGTCCCGTCGCCGTTGTTCCGATACAGTCGATCCATGGCGGGCGCCTCGTAGACCGTGGGCCCGCAGTAGGTGATAAAAAAGGCTTTACCGTAACAATCCTGTTCGATGCTCTTCGACCAGTGCAGGTAATTAACAACGAAGAGGTCCAGATCATCATCGGCGTCCAAGTCAAGAAAAGTGGCGGCAATACTCCAACTGGTATCGCCTACCCCGGCTGCTTGTGTCACATCGGTGAACTGACCTTCACCATTGTTTTGCAACAGTACGTTGCCGCGGAGATTAGTTAAGTACAGGTCGATGTCACCATCGTTGTCATAATCGCCGGCTGCCACGCCCATACCGTAGCCCCGGTCACCGGCGCCGCCGGCATCGTTTGCTTTCTCGAAATACCCGTCGCCTTTGTTCAGATAGAGCTGGTTCGCAGAGTTTTCAGGGGCAAGCGTTTTGTCGACCCGACCGCTCTGCACCAGATACAAATCAAGGTCGCTATCTCCATCGAGATCAGCCAATGCGACACCACCGCCGACCATCTCTGGCATCATGGGCCGACCGTCATACCCGGTGTGATGCACAAAGTCGATACCACGCTTATTTGCTTCCTCGGTAAACCACGGTGCTTCGGAAGGTGCACATCCGCACACCAGTATGACTAGACCATACAATACCGCTCGTCGTTTCATTCGCTTGGCCTCGCTTCGAGTTCCCTAATGCGCAGTTCCGTAGCGCGAAGCTCACCTGGTTCTGCGCCATATTGCTGCGCATTACGATGTGCCTGCCATGCGTCTTCAAAGCGGCCGAATTCACCAAGGCTTCGTGCGAGAAATACATAACCCAGTGAAGAGTCCGGTTCAATCCTGGTCGTGTGCTGGAAGTGGCCTGCGGCGATTAGCCAATTCGAGAGCTCCATTTCCGTAAGCCCCAGGTAGAACAACGTCGTACGTTTCGCGGGTTCAAATTGCAAAGCTGTCTCAAGGGCAGATTTTGCCTCATCGTATCTGGCAAGCCCAAAGAGCAAACGTCCTCGCTGCTCATGCGCATAGCCTCTGGATGGATTGAGTTCGATGGCTCGGTCCACATGGCTGAGGGCATCTTCCAACCTGCGCTCCTGTCGGTAGAGGTTGGCGATAGTAAAGTGAAAGGGGATGAATTTAGGGTTAATGGAGAGCCCTCGTTGAACTGTCTCCAACGCTTTGCTGGGCTGGCCCGTACGGTCGTACGCAATAGTTAATGAATTCATAAGATTACAGGCAAGAAAAAACTCTTCCTCCTGACCGCACTTTTCCGGGGGATGATAGCCTTGAAGGCGCTCCAGGATTTTCAACGCATCATCTACCTTGCCAGATGCGGACAACCTTTGGGCCAGCTGATAGCTGGCATGACCACGTCTATGGGCATCCCTTTCTTTGAGTCGCGTGTCGGGCCAGGTAAGCGGTTCCGCATCCTTCCCCTTTGCCAGCGCACCGCGGGCTTCCACTGTTCGCCCCACACTACGGAGCGCTTCGCCCAGGGTACGATGGACCTGTGGGTGCATCGATTTTTTCGATATCGGCTCGAGTATCTCGATTGCCTCTGCGTGTCGGCCCGCTGCAACCAGTGCCTGCGCCCGACCGAAATCTGCTGAAGGTCCTGGTTCCAGGTTTGTGGCACGTTTAAAGGCGATCAATGCGTCGTCGGGTCGCTCGGTTTTTAATAGCCAGGAACCCTGAAACAGCCACGCTGGTGCATATTCTTTGTCAATAGCCAGCGCATGCTCCAGTATTGTCAGCGCCTGCTCGTGCTCGCCATCCTCGGCAACAAGATGAGCGATAAAGTAGGGCCAGCGAAAGTCTTCAGGGTCGAGGGCCTCGGCTTGCTTGTAGGTCGCCAGTGCAGCTTCTCGCAGGCCGTTGGCATCATAGGCCATCGCCAGCCTACCCCGCGCAAGTGCAGATTTCTTCATGGCGCGAGCCGATTGGATCATTCCCTGAAGGTACTCAGCGACGTCTTTGTCCGGTGAGTCAATCCCATCCGCTATCGGATCTTCGACCCGTGTACAGGCACCGAGCACCAGCAGCGAGCATCCGATGACAACCATGGCGCAAAAGGTTTTAGATCTAGAGCGTCGTCCCTGCATTGACTATTTTCATTCGTTTGAGGGATGCCAGTGTGACCTGACGTTCGTCAAATGTTAAGGGATCAGGGCAAAAAAAAGCCCGACCACGCTACTTTGGTCGGGCTCTCAAACATCTAAGGATCTCTGTTAGAAGACCCCGGTCACTTACAGCTGATAGTTGAACGTGATGTCGATCCGTCGCTCACCTGTTACCGTGCCTGTAATAGTTTCGGTTACACCGTTACCTTTCCGCTGCCCATAACTCTGTACAGCGACCTGATCGAGCAGATTGGTGACCCAGCCGGTAACCGAATAGGTCCCTGACGGTGAAAACCAGTTGGCGCGCATATCCCAGCGGGTGTAATCCGGTACGCTATAGATATCCAGCTCGGCCTCATCCATAAACATCTTGTCCCGCCAGCTCATGGTGGTCAGAACGTTCAGGCTTCCCCAGTCGGGGTTGATGGGCACGTCATAGGTTAGGGTCGCCGAAAACTTGTGTTTCGGTGAATTCCTTAACTGATTACCGGTAAAGTCCCTGACACCCGTATCATTGAGTACAAGCTCGTTACCTTGAGTGTCTGTGACCGTTATGGTCGACGCCGCTGGCAACTCTCCCTCGGGAGTACAACAATAGGCTGACGTGTGAGGGGCGTGTTTGGAGTTTATCAGCTCGTAGAAGCCGCGCAGGTTAAGCCTGTCGTTAATCTGCCATGCGCCCTGAAGTTCCAAGCCTGTGATCGTAGTACCGTCAAGAACAATCGTCTCACCGGTCCACAGTCTTGTAAGACAGAGCCCCGGTCTTCCAAGTTCCTCCGGTCTACAACGGCGCCCGTGCTGCGTCCAGTGAGCGCTGAAATCCTGGTGGTAAGCCGAAAGCTCGAGTTGCACGGTGCCATCGACAAACAGTCCCTTCAGGCTGCCTTCGTAGTTGATCATTTCTTCGGCATCCCAGCCTTCAGCAAGCCCCTGGGCGAAGCCTCGGAAACCGCCAGGAAGATAGCCCTTGGAGATCCGACCGTACCACAGGTGATCATCTGAAGATGTGTATTCGAAGCCAACATTCGAGGTCGTTTCCTTCCAGCTTCTGCGCTTGGAATCCAGGTAGGTCCGGTCAGCAGGTACGATTATTCCCGAGCTAGGATCTCTACCATCGGGGTTAAGACCAATTCGGTAGTTCATATGCTTGTTTCGCAGTAGGACAAACGTCTCAAAATAGATGACCTCACCGTCTGCATCCCGGACAGGGGAGAGACCGCTGAAATCATTCTGGTTGTGCTCCTTGTGATCGTCGTTGTAGCGAAGGCCGCCAAACACCTTCCAATGGTCGTTCAGGACATATTCGGCAAAGCCTTGGAGGTGGACTCGACATTCGCGTAGAAAGCCGTGTATATGGATCCACCAGCGACATGGGAACCGCCGTTAGAAATGTCGGAGTAGCTGGCTGCCGGTTCAGAACCGTGACAGCCCCATTTACTAGCGGTGCTGCTGTTGGCCCGATCGTTTGGATCAAAAGCGTTTTTCCACAGAAGTCCAGGATCGCGCTCCTCCAGAGACGCTTCACATAGCGCGGAGGTATCCTGATAGAACACCGGGATATTGTTATTGTTGTTACCGGTTTCCACGCCGTTGAATGCCTGCGCTAACTGATTAGGCTCGTCACCATCTATATAGGTAAAGCCAAAGGTGTAGTTGAACGGGCCATCGTTATTGGAGACCAGAGACAATTCGTGACTGTCCTGGTTCGAAGTGAACCGTTGGTCGGTTATATTGTCGCTGTAGGCTCCGTTACCCCTGCCATCCAATGCACATCAGGGGTGGGTCTGACCCGCGACCAATTCACCGCTCAGGACACGAGGGTGAATGGCAGAACAGACGCCGCCTCCTTCTCTACTGGTTCCGTCGGCATCGTTTACGTTCTGCTCCCGGGTGTCTCGATTGCCGAATTTGTAGATCAGTTCGTGGGTGTCGTTGAGGGTGTAGTGCGCCTCCAGGGTTATCGCTTCCTGGGTGTTCCTCCGGAACATCGGGGCATTCGTTTCAACCGCCAGTCGCAGATCTTCCCCATCACAGACGACCGGGAAACCCGGATCGCGAGTACCATCCAGGTTGTATCCCGGGCAGTCTACCACCGCTGGGTTCTGCCCCAGGCCAAAAAACGGATTAATGTAATAGATAATATTCCCGTTCTGGTCAGTGGTGCAGGTGCTGGTTGTAGCCTGGGTTTCGGGGTCAAATTCACAACGGGGATTACCGTCGCTATCCAACTCAAACTCCTGCTCGGTGTTACGCCCGCCGATAACCAGAGAGACTCGCGGAGTACTTTTGTCTTCAAGTTTCGAGTAACGCGCGTTGATATCCCAGCGATCATTGGTAAAGCGTAACTGCGGCGAATAGATCAGCTGATCCGGTTTGTCTCCGTCAGGTCCACTGCCAACGTTTTTAATCAGACCATCGCCGGTCAAACGGCTCAGGCCCAGGCGATAGGAGAAGTCACTCTCTCCAATGGGACCGCCAAAGGCAAGATTAACCTGTTGGGTTGTCTGATCGGTGAACTCTGCCGACGCTTTCAGGTCCCACTCTGCGGTCGGCTTTTTAGTGACGAAACTGACTGCGCCGCCAATGGCTGCCTTACCACCCGTCGTACCCTGAGGGCCGCGCATTACCTCGACGCGTTCAATGGCGAACATGGCTCCCTGATCAAGACCGTAGGACTTGTCGCTATAAACACCGTCGATATAAACCGCCCCTGACACGTCCTGGAAGAAGTTGACAGCGCGGTCGTTAGCGAGGCCGCGTATCACGATGTGGCCGTCCTCACTCTTGCTACCGCCCTGGCTTCGGTTACCGATCTGTATGCCGGGTACGAGAACCTCTATATCGTTGGTATTCTGGATGCCCAGTTCCTGGATCATGTTCTAGTTGAAACCGGTAACGGTCATCGCCCGGTCGAGAGACCTTATTTTACCGCGCTCACCGGTGACAATGATTTCTTCGATAACTCCGCTATCATCTTCGGTTTTATCCGCCGAATAAGCAGCTGGGAATCCCGTTAGGATTAGTGCCAATCCCAATGACACGATTGATATCGATTGCTTCATGTGTGTTTCCCCAATAGAGTAATTTTCCGATGCTTGTAAAGCCATCACGTTCGTGCTCTCATGCGCCAGCTCCCGATACGCAATACGAAAGTCCATGGACTTTATGAACGATCATTTAGTAATGATAAAATGGTGAGACCACGTGATCAACAGAAGAGGGAAGCGATAGTTGAAGCCACAATAAAGCTGGTCAGCGAAGTTGGCTTTGTTGATGCATCGGTAGCGAAGATAGCAAAAGTAGCTAATGTGTCGCCCGCTACCATCTACGTTTACTACAAAAACAAAGAAGACCTCCTGATTTCAATATTTGTTGAAATACATGGGCAGAAAGCTTCGGCCGCGATGGAAGGATTCGATGAATCATCGCCTCTCAAGGAAATGTTTCGAAAGATCTGGGACAACAGTTTCAAGTTCATTGCCGAGAAGAGAGATCGCATGCAGTACCACGCCCAGTTCCTGAATTCACCGTACAGCGATCTTGTCAGTGACACCAAGGCCTCTGATATCCTGCGACCATTTCTTGCCGCGCTTGAATGCGGTGCAAGGGAGAAAGTCATAAAGAGTGTAGATGAGAACATTCTCGTCTCCGTCATGTTCTCAGCGATCCCGGTTCTTTCCGGCGCGATGCCGGCTATTTCCGGATCAACCAGCGAGAAGATCGACGCGATGCAAAAGAACATTGAAACTGCATTTGAAATGGCCTGGGATGCAATAAAGCTATAGGCCTGCAGCTGTTCGGGGACGGGAGCGGAGCCCCGTACTCTACTCTTGTTATTGAGCGAATGATCATTCAGTATTGGTTTTTTTTCAGGAGAACCTTATGTGGAGCAGATTGCCATCTCGTATTTCAAACAGCGCAATTGATGCTGTTGTAGAAAGGGCTGATGACCTGATTGCAGCCTCCCAGCGAGACACTTCTATCACCTTTGGCAAGGACTTCTTCGGAGGTATCGATTCAGAAAACAATAACCTGGACCTGCTGCAGCAGCTCCATCAGGATTTATGGCCCGGGATTGCTGATATTGTTAATTTGAAAGTACCGGTGGTTGATCATGCGGTTTTGCTTATTAAGGGATCGGGCGCGGCTGGAACGGCGCTCCATCAGGACAGGGCCTACTGGGTTGATCGTGACCCAAAACCCACCATTTTCTCTGTGTGGATTGCACTTGAAGACCTGACCGAAGAAAAAGGTGGTCTGGTTCTATCGCCAGATAACGAGGTCACTGTCAGCGGGATGTCAGACTTCAATACCGGTGCTGTCTTCGAGCATGACGAAGACTATTCAGACCCCGGCCGCTTTCCCCTTACGATTCCACCGGCTGCCGCGGCTAAGATGAAGCAATCCATGGAATTCATCAGCCTTGCCAAGGGAGAAGCGCTGGCTTTTGACAGTTTTGAGGCTCATACCACAGGCCCCAATCAAACCGCTACACCGCGACTCGCGATGAAAATCGCCTACTCCGATGGCGTAGATAAAGATCGTTACCTGATACGAACCGACGAATTGGAAAACTATTCGACATCGTAGTTTGGATATCGTAGTTGGGATATCCAGAACCCGACATCGTGCCTCTAGTTTCTTTGCAGGTTATTGTTTTCTTAACCATTTCCTTTGGAATGTCGTATCTTTTGCAGAAGAATAATGTCTTTTGGGACAGAAACTAGTTGGTATGTTGACACGCTATCTACAGCTAACGCAGAAAACAGCCGTCTTGTTGTTGGTCCTTTGGACGCAACAGGCGCCCCTCGCGGTTGCAGACTCTGATGACTCTACTTTACACGCTGAGGGCTCTCTCGAGTTTCGTTACGCCGTTTCACAGATACCCAACTACAAACTGAAATATCCTCGCGGCTTCACGCATTTTGACTACGTCAACGTTGAGGCGCCCAAGGGAGGCGAGTTGGTACTGCCGACCGCTGTACCACTCGATAGCGTATCACCCTTGTACAAACCAATGGGGTATGAGCTGTCTTACGATAGGCTGCTTGAGCGCGCCGGGGATGAATTATCCGGTTATTATTGTAGTCTCGCCGAGTCGGTAGCGGTCAGCGCTGATGGGCGTAGGATTGTATTTCGTCTGCGTCCTGAAGCGCGTTGGCACGCCGATTACCTCCACGGATATTAAATATACAATCGATACTTTCCGTGACGATATCGTCGCTTCAGGATGGGCAGCGATGCTTCGGTGGGTTAGCCATATCGATGCCCCAGACCCGCTCACTGTTGTTATTCACAACGAGTTTGATGCAGCGAAGCAATTACCATTCTTCGTCAATATGCCCATGGCGCCAGCCCACTACTGGCGCGATCGCGATCTCACCGAAGCGACGATAGAGCTCCCTGTGCAGAGCGGCCCGTATCGACTGAGCGAAGCGGCCCAGGGCCGATTCTTTACCTATACCAGAGTCCCGGATTACTGGGGGCGTGAACTAGCGGTCAATCGTGGCAGGTTTAATTTCGAGACGATTCGTTTCGACAAGTATCTTGATGCCACGGTTGCTCGCGAGGCGCTGCGTGCCGGAAATGTTGACCTGTGGACGGAGACAGATTTGCGCCACTGGTTGTCGTCATACGATGTCTCCGCAGTTGAGCGTGGCTGGCTGCTAAAGGGAACGCTCGCATCCGGCGTACGCCGTGGCTCCGGGTTGCGCCTGGTGCTGAATGAAAAACGCCCGCCATTCGATAACGTGAAAGTGCGTGAGGCGCTGGCTTTCGCTTTTGATTTCGAGTAGCAAAACCGGGCGCTCCACGGTGGTGAACTGATGCGGGCGGATAGCTACTTTGCGAACTCGGCGTTTGCTTCAACAGGGCTGCCTACTGAAGCGGAGGTGGCGCTACTCGAACCCTATCGCGCGCAACTGCCAACGGCGGTGTTCGACAAGATCTTTTCCTTTCATCGTTCTGAGGGTGCAGGTATCGACCGGGAGGGTCTGTCGAAGGCCCGCCAACTGCTCGCTGATGCTGGTTATCAGATGCGAGGCGCCGTCCTTTCGGATACAACCGGTGAACCCCTGGCGATAGAGTTTCTTACCGCGTCGCAAAGCGAGCAACGCACGCTGTTGCCGTACGTGAATGCGCTAACCATGCTGGGTATCCAGGCGAGCATTCGCATGATAGACGGCACTGGCTTTGCTCACCTCCGAGCAACTGGTGAATTCGATGCGATGCTCTTGCCAGGTTTTATTGATATGCCACCGACCTGGCAACTGCGACCTTACTTTCATTCCACGTCGACCGGTTGGAACGATTCAGGTATCGACAATCCGGTTGTTGATGCGCTGGTCGACGCTGCGCTGGCAGCACCAATTCCTGATCGATTCATGGCGGCTTTGCGATCGCTCGATCGTGTGCTGCTGTGGAACTATTATCAGATCCCGCTGGATGCCCGGGTGGACACCCGTATCGTTTATTGGGATAAATTCGGCCGTCCGGAACTGCCTGATGAGATGTACAAGGCACCTTTCCCGGACGGCTGGTGGTTCGATGAAGAAAAAGCGACCCGCATTGTCGTTGATTAGGCCCATGCGGCCCTGCTACCCACCGCCTCTAAGATCGTCGAGTACATCGTTGCGCAGCAGCACGGACTCTGGATAGGCCAGCCTCGAAAGTAGAATGGCACTTACTTAGGCCTCTAAGTCACCCTTCGCCTGTCGGCTAAGGGTGACCGTCCTACAATTGTTTGCATGGCGAACACCGTCTTTCGATACGAACCCTTGGAAGATTCCTGAATTGCTCAATTTTACTCCGACCCCGTGGCCCGCTAAACTCCAGCCCCAATTCAGCTCACCATTGGAAACACCATGATTCTGCGCACGTTCGCAGTTTGTCTGCTGGCTCAGCTATTGCTGGTCCCCGGCGTTTATGCAGCAGACAAGAAGGAGACCGTTCAGGATCATGTCTTCATGCAGGATAAGATAAAAAGAACCTATAAGCTTCATGTGCCAGAGAACCTCCCTGAAAATGCACCACTGTTGTTTGTACTCCATGGCATGACCATGACAAGTGGTTGGGCATACGGCCGGGGTTTCAATGAGCTTGCTGATCAGCATGGATTTGTTGTTGTGTATCCGCAAAGTTTGCCGAAAACCATTTACCTGTCCGATTTTCAGGGAGTGTCTGACAAGGACGGCTCTAACAAAGATGCGTCGGGGTGGGGCGACAAAAGCAAGTCTGACTCTCACAAGTCCTGCAAGGAAGGCGAAACGATGGACAGCAGCGGCTTCAACTTTAGCTGCAGGAACGGTACCTGGACGATGACTAACGGGGTGCTGCGCTGGAATAACGAAATCGCAGATGATCGATACGGCGGCGCCAGCGATGTGGATTTCCTTTCACAATTGGCCAAACAGCTGCAGCGAAAGTACCAGCTGAATCCTGCGCGTACTTTTGTGGCCGGGTTCTCTAACGGTGGTTATATGAGCTATACCCTGATGTGTCAGGCTGGTGATACTTTCAGGGGTGCCGGTATCGTTGCAGGACTGATGGATGGCGTTACAGTGGACAGCTGTGCACCGAGTGGTCCCAAACCATTGATTCACCTTCATGGCACTGCAGACTCAGTCGTGCCCATCGAGGGGAGAGGGACCACGCCCGCTGCGCATGAGACGGTCAAATACTTTGCGCAGTTGAACAACGCGACAAAAGAAGAGACAGTCAAAGTCTCTGAAAACACCACGGCTTACATCTTCCGGCCTGAAGGCGAGGGTGCCGAAGCCCGGTTCTATCGAATCGAGGGATTTATCCATTATTGGCCAGGTACTCCGTATGTTGGAGAGACCAAAGGCAAGCAAATGCAGGATCACTCTGGCATCAGTGCGACGGCGCTTATCTGGGAGTTTTTCTCACAGTATTGAGTGCCAGTAACTGATTAAATACTTCCTTGCCAGTTGTTAGTTGTTACTGGATAAGACCCTTTCAACGGAGCATTTCATGGAACTGCTTTACACCAATGTAAACTGGCTTGTAATCGGGATAGGCGCGGCGCTCTCCTTCGCTCTCGGTGGTTTCTGGTATTGGTCAAAGTTGTTCGGGCCAGGTTGGAACAAAGGCAGTAATATAAGTCCTACAAACGGCCACCCGCTACCAGCACTGATCGTGCAAGCAATGGGCACGTTTCTGCTTGCCTGGTTAATTGGCATCGCAGCCACCGCGGCAGTCTGGTGGGTTGCCGCACTAATCATACTTGCAGTTGCCAACACCCTTGCCGGCGGCTGTATGTTTTCGTAGAAGAATAGTTATGCCGTATTGGTTGAATTCAGTTTCGTGATCGTTAATGGCTTGATTATGACGCTTTGCCACATAGTTTTGTAGGAATCGGGGATACGCGCCATCAGCGGCCTGCGGGCGTAGAACCCTTTTATTGGGGGAACTCTCTGAGTGTCAGGGTCTGATAATCGGGGTCAGATTCTATTCAGGATTGGGCAATTGCGATAGGGTGTCGGATCTTTGCACCCGAACAACACGAATTAATCCCTCAGAGGAGGATAACTAATGGCTGATAGTTTTATTTTACCCATGGATACCATGGACGACTCGCTGGAGCTGATTGGCGGTAAAGGCCGATCACTTGCAAAGATGTCCAACGCCGGTTTTGATGTGCCTTCCGGCTTTCATCTTACTGCTGACGCGTATCGCGCCTTCATCGCAGAAAACAATCTGCAGGATCAGATTGTCGCCCTTGCCAAACCGGCACTGGATAATGGCTGGGCCACATTTGAACCTGCATCTGCAGCCATCCAAAAGCTGATCACCGCCTGTGAGATATCTGAATCGGTTGCTAACCAACTGCGCGAAACCTATGCCAGTCTTGGTGGTGATCCTGCGGTAGCCGTTCGTTCATCAGCCAATGCAGAGGACCTGCCGGGTCTGTCCTTTGCCGGGCAGCA
>CAJWQG010000068.1 GCA_913045175.1 uncultured Gammaproteobacteria bacterium
AGGTTCCTCGACTGGCTTTGCGTATACCCTGTCTTCTTTTGAGTTGGTTTTCGGTTTCATCTTCGTCGAATGTTATAGGTGAATGCTTGATAATTCGAGCGACATGTCTAAGATTACGGCATCAAAGGATAAGCAGAAAGCGATGCCTTATGAGTCTTAGTATTCTTCGCCTGAATACCGCGGGATCACCGATGGAATGGCTAAGTTGGCAAGAAGCAGTGTGTCTCCATGCGCGCGAACTTGTCAGCTGGACCTACGGTGAAGAGGTTATGGAAGTACATGGAGGTCACTCCAGGCAAACAGGGGAACAAACTGTTGTTACCCTTAACAGCATTATTGCCTGCAAAGGCAAGGTATTCACCAAGGGTCGCACCCAGCCTCCTTTGACCAATAAAGCGTTGTTTCGCCGTGACCAGAACATGTGTCTATATTGTGGTAACCGGTTTCAGGAAGTGCATCTTAGCAGGGATCATGTGCATCCTATTTCGCGTGGCGGTAAGGACTCCTGGACCAATGTAGTGACGGCTTGTAAGCGGTGCAATGCGCGCAAAGGTAGCCTCCTGCCAAGCGAATGCAGTATGGATGTCCTCGCATTGCCCTATTGTCCTAACCATGCTGAGTACCTGGCACTTTCCCATAGCGGCCGTATTTTAGGCGACCAGATGGCATTTCTACGGAAGCAGTTTTCTGCAAATAGCAGATTACTGACCGAAGAGGCGGAGCAACTTCTCGCATCTTAAGCGCTACTTTTTCTTCATGTTTGGTTGACCTATGCCGGTCTCAGTCAATAGACTGCCCAACTTCCCGATTCCAATACCAATAAGGCAGACACTTGTCAGATAGATACTGTCACATCCTGCATACCTCAGATATCCATCTGGATGACCATATGGGCGCTAAAGGCGAAGAAAGCTTTGCGCAGCGTGGGCTTATAGATGTTGTAGACAAGGCCATCGAACTGGAGGTCGACTTGTTTCTGCTTGCGGGCGATCTGTTTGATCACAACCGGGTTAAGTCCAGGTGTCTTGAGTTTGCGTCTGAGCAGCTTGCCCGCGTCCAATGTCCGGTGGTTATGATCACCGGTAATCACGATTGCATGGCTGATTATTCGGTGTTTCATCGATATGACCCGACGGAAGCCGGTGAGCATATCCATTTCATCAAAGATGAAGAGGGTGGGGTGCTCGATTTTGATGACCTTGGCGTTAGGATTTGGGGAAAAGGCATCGTCGATCACCATCCTGAGAACAAACCTCTTGAGCGTGTCCCCGAGAACGAACACGACGGTTGGTATATCGGCATGACGCACGGGTACTATGTGGAGCGAGGTGCAGGTTTATATTCATCACTGATTACACCAGATGAAATTGCGGATAGTAAACTCGACTATCTCGCACTTGGCCACGTTCATGTATTCACGGAAATTTGTCATGGGGAAACCCAGGCTGCCTATCCCGGGTCTCCAAATATGAATCAGGGAACCCGTGAAATGACTGCTGCGCACGTGGAGTTTCAGCCTGGGGAAGGGGTGAAGATCAATCGTGTGGAGTTGGCCGGGCATGCGCAGGCTGTTTCGAGGAAGGCTGAAGAGCCGGTGATGCCATCTTTTCTAGGCTGAAACGTTTAGTAGTCTTAACGTTGTAGTTTTAAACCGTCCATGGTGAGTTATCCAGCCGCTGATTCAACGCGATGGGACGCCACTTCGTGGCTCAGAGCCCATCGCTTCAGCGGCTGAAACTGCTTCCAGCAGTTTCACCAAGGTCTTCGGGAGTTCTCCCAATCAAACGGCTCGACGCCGGTTTCGTTTAGTTGATGTATTTCAGCACGGGGCTGGTCGCCATCGAGATGTAAAAAACCGATCGTGCCGAATTGTAGTGTGAGGTTGTGGGGGAACGTTGGCGAACCGGGATTAACACAAAGTACCCCATCGTAAACGTCAATCTGTTCTACATGAGTATCTCCGTACACCAGAACGTCGGGTCGCTCCTCAGGGAAAAGTTTATCAATCCAGCGTGGTACCGTGAGGTGTGGTGGTGATTCTGGCATTGGAATGTAGTGTGTCAGGCCGATTTTGAAGCCGTTGTATTCCACCAGCCAGGTATCCTTCAAGCGCGGATCGTCAGCCATTACGACACGGCCCCCGGAACCATCATCACCATTTCCCCTTGCGGCGTATACGGTGGCGATTTCACTTAAGCGATCGATGACGCTGATGTGATGAATGTCGCCGCCATGGAGAATACATTCAACATCGTGGAACTGTTCATATACGTGAGGCCATAGCTCGGGCATCGATTCCGGAATATGAGTATCGGATATGAGACCTATCTTCATCTGGTGGATTCCTTTGCAGTTTCTTTATTCGACGCTACTCGTGCCGCAACCTTTTGGCAGTGTTCCCGGTAGCGATATTTTAAACGGTACATATTGGCGTAATTCCTGTCGATGCGTTTCTCCATCTGTCCTATGTGATAACGCCATTCATCCAGAAATGCTTCGGAGCCAAACTCAATACCGTGTTCTTCGTTCGCGGCGGATTTAGCGAGTGTAATCATGTCCTGCATTTTTTCTTTTTCAATATCAGCGAGGTCATCAAGCTGTTGTTCACGAGATAATTGCGAGGCAATCATCCTGTGATATACAGCGCACAGCGTATATTCAGCCATGGTGTCCGCCTGCGCTGGTGGGAGAACCAGCATGACAAGGAGAATCAGGGACGGACGCAGCAAAATATACTAATTGAGATCAGGTTGACTACAGGTGTCAGCCGATTTGCTTTTGGAGAGATTCAATCAGGTCGTCTTCGTCCGGAAATGAACCGGTTTCGTGTTTGGAGTAGACAAGATCTTCGTCCAGCTTGACGTCGAAAATGCCACCAGCGCCCTCAATCAATTGTGCATCTATATCGAAATTGCTCTTTAGCTTGCCGGCCAAACTGACCGCGCGAGGTTTGTAGCCTCAACCCCCGCAATATTGAATTGAGATATCCATCAGCGTCCTCACACATGTGTATGGGTTGTACGTTAACGACTTGATGCTCGCCATGCAACTCCAGGGCTCAGTTGAGTTCGGAAACCCAGTTCCAGATCTTTCTCGATAGCCACGCAAATCCTGAAAGTAGAATTAGCGGGATGAAAATAACCAGGACAATCTGGTTTTTATGGTCTAAAGCTTTTTGCTTTACATGGGTGCTGATCAGGCTGACGTACTCTTCAGCAATGTCACTGGCCTGACTCTCTGATGTGTCTTCGTTCATTATCAGCACGTGGCCGTTCACGACGACTATCGCGCTTACCAGGTTGTTCTCCAGGTCAAATGACTGATGGTGAATCTGATAAACGGAGGTCGTGCTTTTTACCGCCGATGCGTCTTTGATCACCCGGGTAATGGCATCCTGGGCAGGGGAGGAAAGTTGATCTTCCAGGGTGCCGTACAGGTGCGGGTTTTCCATCGTAGGCCAGTTTTGCCAGAAGATAAGCGAAACAAAAAGCCCATAGGCGAGTCCGAACACCAGAATCCCTGCTAACCAGCGCATCTGAACCTCACATCTATGTTTCTTCTACATGAGCTTACCGGTTTTTAATAATAATTGTGCTAATTCACCGATTTCGGCCAGGTTTTAGCCAGCTTGTTCTTCGCGCAGCCGCATGAGTTCCGCCTGTTCCGCTTGCGCTCTTCGCCATATCTCAGTGGTAGGTTCTGATGGTCCGAACGCGCTGGGTGGCATCAGAATATTTCGCTGGTTTTCTGAGAGCCCTTCGTAGTGATCAGAGTTGTAATAGCAGGGGCTCCAGGCAACCGCATGGGGGCAGTATTTGTAGAAGAGGGTGCGGCGTTCTCTTTCATCGCTCTCCCAGGGAACAGTGCCATGGGCACAGGCCTCGGTGAAGATGATGGCGTCGCCCGCTTCGGCAGCAACACGATGGACACAATCCGGCAGGTCTGCCTGGGTTTCGCTCATTTTCCATTCCTTGGGCAACGGGAAATTCGCTTTGTGACTACCGGCTACGCAGGCGAATCCACCATCCCCGGGCGTTACGGTATTCAGTTCAAAGGCAACCGCGACCAACCCGTTATAGAATTTACCGTTATTGTATCGGTAATAGCATTGTCCGCCGTCCGTTGGTCCGACCAGATCATTTGGCCCGCCGGCACCCTGACCACCGCCGTGCAGGAACAGTTGATGGTTGGACTCAGCATTCGCGACGAGCATGTAGTCGTGGTCCAATCGATAGTGGGCACCGATGAGCTCTTCCAGATAGGGCGCGATAGTAGGAATGTCGATCAGATCAATAAACGGGCCACCCCAGTCGAGCAACGACGATGCAGACCAGGCCGGGTCGTCTTCATTCCTGAAACGGGTCCTGTCAGACCCACCGCGTCCCGATGCACGCTTTTTTCCTTCTTTCATCATTGGATTGGCTTTCGATACTGGAGCTGCCGGTCGCGCATTTGCGTCAACCATGTCGGACAACGCTTTTACCTGTGCCTCAGTCAGCGCGTTCTTAACCACCAGGTAGCCGTGGATATCAAAAAGGTATTTCTCTTGATCATTCATATTGCTAACGCTTGAAAAATTCGAATTGGCTTAAGAAATATCACTGATGAATAGGAAAGTAAACGTTGAGGCGTGATTCCGGACAAGTCCTTTACCTGCTAGTCCTGCGGCGGTGTTCTGTTCAGGGTTCTGGTATAGAATCGGTGCTTTCGAAATCAGGAATTGAATATGAGTGACTTACCTCCCGCTCCCGACAGAATTCGAGTTCGCCAGATTGCACTGTGTGCACCAGACATCAGGCCTGTTGAAAGACAGGTAGAACAGGCGCTGGATATTACTGCGTCACAGCGGGACAAACCCGGACCACCCATCTGGATGTACAACGGAGTTTTTCCCGTAGGAAACACTTTTTTAGAAATACTCCAGCCAGAACGTCCTGAAGCGCCAACCACCAAGTTTCTGGAAAAACAGGGCGGTGCTGCGGGTTACATGTTACTCCTGCAGGTCGACGACCTTGAAAAGGCGCGAGCGCGCGTAGAAGCGCTTAATATTCGAATTGCCTGGGATATGGGCGTTAACGTACGTCATGGCGTAAACGCCGGCGCACTTCATTTACATCCCAGTGATACGGGTGGACCACTGACCTCATTGGATTGGATGGAAAATTGGGATGACTGGGCGTGGGCTGGAGATTCCTGGAAGTGGCACCAGCGCACCGATGTTGTTTCAGGAATAGCGGCTGCGCAGATTTCTTCCGGTGACCCCGATCGTGTGGCGGCACGGTTCGCTGAGTTGCTGGGAAGAGAAGTCAATGAGGATAGATCGATAACGCTTGACGATTCCAGTTTGCGATTTGTCGAAGGTCCTGCTGGTAGTCGCGACCTGCTAACAGGTATCGACATGACAGCGACAGATCAATCCCGTGTGGGAGAAACGTTCGAGTTTGCCCGTACCGTTGTAAAGCTGGTTTAAGTCGCTCGCACATAGGAGAACGGCATGACAGCTGCAATGGACAGGGTGCTGGATACGATCGACAAGCTCGATCTCAACGCAAATGTTGCGGAACTGGAGACAAAAGGTTTTACCATTATCAAAGGGGTGTTGTCCGAAGGTCAGATAGAGAAGGCGCAACAGGCGATTGTTGCCAGCGTCGAAAAGAAAACAGGCAAGACTGTTGACGTTGAAACCGGCGAAGGATTTAGAGGATGGCACTATGTACCTCATATGCTTTATGACGATGAGGTTTTTGAAGACATTCTGATGGAGCCCCAATCACTTGCCCTGGTCACTTACCTTTTGGGTGAGAGCTGTCTGTTGTCCTCTATTGGTTGCCACTTTAAAGCGCAGGGCGACGACCCCCTGCTGCTACATTCAGACAACGCCAACGGCATGCCTGCGCCGTTCCCATCTTATGCCCAGATTACGAATGTTAACTATGCGCTGTCTCCCTATTCAAAAGAGGAAGGAGCACTGGTCATGGTCCCGGGTAGTCATCGTTATATGCGGCATCCAAGGACCGATGAATCACAGCTGGATGGTGACGCCGCGAACCCCGATGTAATAGAGATGAACCTGGACCCCGGAGATTGTGTGGTCTGGCATGGAAACACCTGGCACGGCTCCTTTGCACGAAAAATTCAAGGTATCAGGATGAACCTTGCGGTGTATTTCTGTCGTCAGTATCTGACGACCCAGGAACCGCTCAAGGGAAATGTGCCGCAGGAAGTGCTCGATCGTCATGCCGACGATGAGCGTTTCAAAATCTTGCTAGGCGGAAAGCAGCCGTATGGTTGGGGCAAAGAGGGTGCCAAACCTGGCCTTATGGCAAGGAGTCCAAGAGAGTTGTTTGACTGACAGCGAACCACACGACCGTGTGGTCGCTAGGTCTCGTGCTGGTGGTGCTCCAATAACTGTTTCAGACTCGATACGATATCTGGCCGTTCATCCCACAGATCATGTTGTTCGGTAGGGTCATCCTCGATATTGAACAGCTGTCCGGGGGAGCCCGGGACGGGTGGTGATGAAAACCATCCGTGTCCCTTTGTGTCGAAGACACACTTCCATGGTCCTTGTCGGACCGAAAAGTAGCCCGCGCCGGAATGATGGATCAGGTCGGGTCGAATCGGTTCTTCGACTTGCTCTCCAAGCAACAGCGGCAGGATGTTTACGCTGTCTTCAGGTGTATCCTTGGTCAGTGATACGTTTGTCAGTGATACGTTTGTCAGTGATACGTCGTTAATTGCGGCACAGGTCGCCAGTAGGTCCGTCAAACCGACAAGATCGTCACATACGGTATCTGGCTTGGTTTTTCCGGGCCATCGTGCAATCAGTGGCTCGCGATGGCCGCCCTCATAGACAAAGCCTTTGTAGCCACGCCAATCCCCACAGGATTTATGTCCGTACAGGTTGAAGGAAAGATTGACACGCTCGGTTTCCATCACCCAGGGTGCTTCCACCTCGCCATCAACCATTGCATCCGGGACTCTGGGTTCCGACATCAGGTCTCCCGGTAGCGCACCGTTGTCACTGGTTACCATAATAAGTGTATTGTCCGTCGCCCCGGTTCTGTCCAAAGCGTCCATGACTTCGCCGACCACCCAGTCAAACAGCCAGACCATGTCGCCGCGCGGGCCGGCCTCGCTCGTGTTCCTCGCAAATTCGGGTACCAATTCATCAACGCAGGGATCATGAGGTGATGTAGGGCATAGGTACAAAAAGAACGGCTGTTCAGCGGTGGCTCGTTCCTCAATATATTGGACCGCTTTTTCGGCAAATATCGGGTCGGGCTCACTATCGTCCCAACCAGGGGAGGTCATGCCGGGTCGGCGGCTCTTCCACTTCCTTTCTGCCCGATAGATGCTGGGGGGATCAACGAAGCGGTCATTCTCGATGAATCCGTAGGGCGGTTGCGCTGTCGAACAGCCTGAGGTGCCGTAAAAGTAATCAAAACCGAGTTCGGTCGGCCCGCCGGTCAGCGGTTGAGTGAAATCGATACTCTCTTCTTCTTCTCGCGTTGCCTCTGGCCATGGCAGGGGAGCATCAAAATCGATGTGTTTGTCCGGCTTGGTGGAATAACCGAGACCGACATGCCACTTCCCGATAGCGGCGGTATGGTAACCAACATCCTTCAACAGGCTGGCCACAGTCATGCGCCCCTCCTCGATAAGAGGCGGCTCGTAACCAAACATTACGGAACGCTTCAGCCGTGTCCGCCAACAGTATCGTCCCGTGAGAACCCCATACCGGGACGGTGTGCAGACGGCAGACGGGGAATGGGCATCTGTGAAGCGAATACCCTGGGCCGCAAGCTTGTCCATGTTAGGAGTCGGGATCTTGGTGTCGGGGTTGTAACACCCGACATCGCCGTACCCCATATCATCGGCCATGATGAAAATTATGTTTGGTCTGTCGGTCATATATCCATTGTTGCTATATGCGTCAGCCTCTATTGGTCAGCAGCAAGCCAGTCGGGGGTCAACTATTTATTCTGATCGTTTATGAAGGTAATTAGCGTCAACGCCTCTGCCGGATCCATGCGACCAATAGGCGAGTTGCTGTAGGTGGACATGAGTACATTACCATCTTTTGCCAACACGAACTCGCTCGGTTGCATGAAGTTACGTCTTTCCCACCAGGCACCCAACGAGTCTGCCTGATCTTTGGTTACTCCATAGGCTACCGGGAATCCCACTTTTTCCGCTACCTCAAGGGTCTTCTCTTCGTTATCGACCACGCCGGCAACGATGTTTACTCCCTGTTCTGCGAACGCTTCACGGCGCTCTTCATATCCGGTTAGGAGCCGGATGCAGTAGGGTCACCAGAAGCCGCGGTAGAACAGCAAAATGGTCCTGGGGGCTTCCAGGTCCGCAGGAATATTGATCGTCCTACCACCTGCGATGTTCAACGTTATGTCGGGAAACTGATCCCCGGTTGTTAGTTTGTCCACGATGCCTCCTGGATGCGTGTGATTGTCGTGAGGATAACTGTATTAAAACCTTAGTCGATGGCCACCGTCCAGGTTTAGCACTTCACCTGTAAAATAAGAACCTGCTCGGCTGCACAGCATGACGGCAACACCGGCCATGTCTTCTAATCCCCCATAGCGATGCGCGGGAATGCGCTCCAGTTCGGCTTTGAACTTTTCTGATTCCGGGTCTTGCCATGCGCCTCTTGTCATTTCTGAATAGAAACGTCCCGGGGAAATTGTATTGACCAGTATATTATCGTCACACAGCGCAAGGGCCAGCATCGGCGTCATTTTTTCAACCGCGTTTTTGCTGGTCGAGTAAGCCATCACGTGAGCATGGTTTTCGCTTGCGGCGACTGAGCTTGTGAAGATCACGCGTGCTGGATCTTCATGTGTGGCGTTGGCTTTCAACAGGTCGAGCAGGGCCTGGGTCACAAATACCGGGGATCTCAGGTTAAGATCCATCGTCATATCCCAGACTTCTGTATTCATATCCGCAAATGGACCGCCCGTGCCGACGCCAGCGTTGTTGACCAGAACATCAATATGGTCTTCTTTTTCTCTTAGCGTATTGGCCAATGCCTCAATACCTTCCATCGCGCTCAGGTCACCTGGCATCGGGATGCATTCGCCGTCGGCTAATGCTGATAGCTCCTCTGCCTTGGCTTTCAGTTTTTCTTCTGAGCGTGCGGTGATGTACACACGGGCGGCGCCTGCTTCCAGAAAACCCTGGGCCATATAGCTGCCCAGGCCGCTGGAACCTCCAGTGACCACGCAGACTTTGCCATACATAGTGTAGAGATCTTCGATCATTGGTTTTCCTTATTGCTTAAACGTGGCCTGAACACTAAGCCAAAGCACTCTTTTAATCAAAGCGTTCTGTAAATCAGAGTTCTAATGGAAGTTTGAAGTGGTTTTGCATGATGCGATCGCGATGCTCTATCAGGATTGGGTCGATCGCTGCTTTGACTTCCGGGTTTTCAAAATATGGCCTTGCGATGGGATTCATCGGGCAAAGTTCGGGTGGCTGGATGGCAACGAAATTACTGAAAGCAGCCCAGTAAAAATCTGTAGCAGTGATTGATTGCCCGACGAAAAAATCACTACCCTGCACTTGCTGGGCTTTAAGAATAGAGGCCAGTTCCTGCATTAGCGCCACAACACGACCGTTAGCGAGACTAACATCGGGTTCGCGAAATCCGTACTTCTTTGCTAATGCGGATAATTCCGTACCTTCCGGCGGGCGGGTCATATCGAGTCGTCGATTCCACCCGAGACCGAGTTCGCCACATAGTTCGTGACCGATGCCAAACATCTGGATTCGCTCTTTGGGGTCTTCCGGTACCAGTGGTTTCTCCGGGGCGATTCTTTCCAGAAGTAACAAAATATCATTCCACCGATTAACAGGTGGTTGGTCATTCCATGCCACGACGGGCGCGCTATGGGTTCCGGCCCAGTCTCGTAATGCTTTATTGTCGGTTCTCGGGATGAAATGCGTGTACACACAGTCCAGCGCCTTGTATTCAATCATCGCCTTGGCGGCAACACCCCAGGCACTCGGCATGTCCTTAACAATAACGATACGAAGGCCATCCGCTTCGACGGCCTGGTTGATGTCAACACACTTCATCGCATCAGCTTATGCTTTCAATGACTCGTGTACGGCTGCAATCAGCGTCAGCGTGCGGGGGTCATCACTAGCTACCAAATGCATTTGGTTCAT
The DNA here is from genome assembly GCA_913045175.1 of uncultured Gammaproteobacteria bacterium. GTDB lineage: Bacteria > Pseudomonadota > Gammaproteobacteria > Pseudomonadales > Azotimanducaceae > UBA7455. Next base: position 10,189 of record CAJWQG010000068.1, read on the forward strand.
CACGTAGCCGAAACCAATGTCCAGTTTGGGATCCGCAAATCCAAGCGAGCCGCCAGCACCGCCGTGACCAAACGCACCTTCCTGACCAAGACTACCTTCATAGTTGAGAGTAAACCCAAGGCCGAATCGCGTGACAACCCGAAGTACCTGATCGCGGTCGTTAACATCCTCAGCGGCCGCGCGTGTGATGGTTTCATCATTTAAAATGCGAATACCATCGACGCCATCGCCAATGAGAGAAGCATACATTCGCGCGAGCGAGCGGGCGTCAGTGATGCCATTTCCTGCCGGTATCTCTGCGGCGTGGAAAGCCCTGGAGTTGGGATCCAGTGGCTCCGTGGTGGTAAGTCGATTGAGGTAAGAATCGGGATCTCTTGCTCCCTCTAGAAGATCGCGTCTCCTTTGAGTTGATGCTTGTTTGTCCAACGCGCCATCCTGGAGGTCAACGGAGACGATTGGCAGAACACGTTTTTCCTCGCTCTCTGGAAGGCCGATCCAGAAATCGAGCCCGAGTGGAGACGCAATTTCGTCGGCAAAGAAGGTGCCGACACTTTTGCCACTAATGCGGCGGATCACCTCGCCAACTAACCAGCCATAATTTCCAGCGTGATAGCCATGGGCAGTTCCTGGCTCCCATACCGGGCGTTGTTTCTCAAGGGCTTTTACGGGGCCCTCCCAGGAGAGGTAATCTTCCAGGCTCATCGCCTCCTCAAATCCGGGGAGTCCTGCGCGGTGCGAGAGTAACCACCTCACAGGTATATTTTCCTTCCCGGCAGCGCCGAACTCAGTCCAGTACTTCGTGACCGGTGCGTCAAGGTCCAGATCACCACGCTGCGCGAGCAAATGGGCACAGATCGCGGTGGCACCTTTGGTGCTGGAAAAGACCAGGGCGATGCTGTCCTCAACCCAGGGTTCGCCTGTTTCCTTGTTGCCGATGCCTCCCCACAGATCGACCACTTTCTTGCCCTTGTGGTAAAGGCTGAACGCGGCACCGAGTTCACCATGTTTCTCGAAGTTCGCGGTAAACGCAGCTCTTACCCTCTCGAACCCCGGCGCAACGTATCCATCTACCATTGTCTTGGCTTTGCTGGACCAGGCTGGTCCTGCAAGCAGACCACCGGTTGTGAGCATTGAAAGTTTGCCGAAATCCCGGCGTGTGAGACTGTTAAGTCGTATCTTTTTCATGTGCTATCCCCCTGTTAGATGATGACTGTCCATGATTGTATGGTGGTTGGCGTCAACGGATCAATGACGTTAGTTTTGCTAACTTCTGGCCCAGTCGAAAAAGTCAATGTCATTGAGATTGTTTTGTAATTGATCAATTTCTGCGGTGGTTAACTTGTTGAGCGGTAGACGAGCAGGACCGCATGTCAGTCCGATCATGTCCATAATCGCTTTTTGTCCTTCGACACCACCGAACGGTAGAAAAGCACGCACCATCTTAACGGACAACGCCTGCAGTCTTCTGGCTTCGCTGATATCGTTTTGCTCCCATGCTTCCATCAGTTTCAGGTAAAGCGGTGCTGCAAAGTTATAAGTGCTGCCAATTGCACCTGACGCACCTGCGGCTAGCCCACCGAGTAACATTTCGTCGATGCCGTAGAAGATCTTGATATCGGATGCAGCCAAACCCGACTGCAGGTCGTCCAGCCTGGGATCGGTAAATTTGATCGCATAAAGCGACGGCAACTTTTCCTTGGCGAGTTCTATAAATTCTGGCAGGTCGATCTCGACCCCTGATTTGACTGGAAAGTGGTAGTAGACAAAAGGTAACTCAGGTGCTCCCTCAGCAATAACGCTCAGGCTATCGAGGAGCGCACTGGTAGAGGTTGGTTTGAAATAGGTGGGGGTAATGGCGGAGATTCCATCGGCGCCAATACCCGCGGCGTGCTGGGCCAGCCCACGAGCTGAGAACAGACTGTCCTGACCGACGTGTACAACAACCGGTATTCGACCATTTGCGGCGTTTACGTACGCCTCCGCGGTTTTTTTGCGCTCCTCATCGGTTAATGACACACCTTCGCCGTTGCCTCCACAAACGAATAAACCGGACACGCCTTCAGAGATCAATCGCTCGACGATAGTGGGAACCGTATCAAGGTTTAGGGCTCCGTCATCACCCATCGGGGTGAACGTGGCAGCAATTAGTCCGGACAAATTTTTGATACTCAAATGATTCTCCCATGGCGATGTCATGAGTTTGTCAAAACTAAGGGGCGAGTGCTAGAAGCCATAGAAATTGTTTGCCTTTTACGGGATTTTTACGGCTTCGTTCTTTTGAGCTTTGTTGCTGTGGATCCGATTCGTTTGTCTGCTAAACGGAAATTGTGGTGTTTACTCCCAGGCTTTAGCGAGATATACCGACCCAAATTTACTCAAGTGATTTGCGTCACCTCTGAGCATCGTGTTGTCATGAACATTAGCGCAGTACTTTGCTCAATCGCCACAGAAAAGGTCTGTGGCTATGACAGGGATAGCGTGGTTTTCCATGGCTACTCTATATATTGTTTGGTTGCTGAACTGACTCCTTTCAAGGACAACGGATTTTGGTGTGTGGTTGCATCGTCTGTCGATCAGTTTCGACCAGAAGCTCGGCATTTCGTTGCACCCGGAGATGTTCTTGCCGGTGTGTGGTACTTGTCCAACGACGATCGCCGTCGCCCCGGTCTCGTGAATTTTTTTGATGGTGTAGTCTAGTTGTTTGACGAACACGGACCTCGATGCATGCTCCAAGAATTTTCCTTCTTTTTTGTCTATGAGTAGGTAACGTCGTTGCAGAGTGTCGAAATATTCACGCGGCTCCAGATACCAGTTCCAACGTCCACTAAGGATGACGTAGTCGAATCGAGTGGAAGTGAGGTAGTTTTCCCACTCCTCAATCTGCAGTCGACAACCCTTGTGTTCAGCAGTCTCTGAATCCGGTGATGTTTCATTGTCGTATGCTTTATAGGTTCCAAAGATCGGCAAACAACCTGTAAAAGTGTGAAATACGAAAGTCAGGTCGTAATTCTTGTTTAGATATTGGGCTGCTCCCCGAAGATGCTTAGCGTGAGAGTCGCCAAGCACCAATACCTTCTGGTTGCCGCCTTCAATAGAATAGTAATCAGTCCATCGATTCTTGAAGCCGATAGGACTCAAATTCTTGAACGTTGCGTTGGGTGGAATGAGTTCCGGCGATGGGTCGTTCTGGATACGCCATGCCCATCCACCATCAGTCCAAACACTAAGGCCGGTTAGCGCCAGCAAAACGCACCCCACCGCGGTTGACTTCACATGCCAGGACTTAAGTTTTATGCGCTGCTGATGATTCCTTAGGTGCGAGGGTGTCTCTATGAAGCGATACATCGCCATTGCTTGTTGTTGAGCTGAACCACAAACACTAGAAGACCACCAATAGCGAATTCGTAGGCCCGAAAAGGTAACCAAAAGAAAAGGGTGGCTTGTGTGTCCTCCAAGGTCCCGGTAAGTGCGGTTTTGCCATCAGCAAAAAGACCATTTAGGGCTAAGCTGAATCCAAACAGGCTAATGAGCACCCAGGGAACGGCTTTTCTGTTGGTTAAGAAAACAAACACCAACAAGCATGGCCAAATTGCATAGAACTGCTCTTCAACGCTCAACGACCAGGTATGAAGGAGAGGCTTTACGTCGGCCCCGACGTCGAAATAATCTGCCCCAGTCCAGAAATATATATTCGATACGCCGGCGAAGAGATGTATTACCGCACCACCCAAGCGTTCAAGGTGGGCTGGAGAAAACAGCAGGATCGCACCAGCAGCAGTAAAACATACAGTAACGAATAGCGCAGGGAACAGACGCCAGAAACGACGACGATAGAAGTAGCGGAAACTAAACGATCCTGTTGTTTGTACTTCTCTAAGAATTAGATCGGTAATCAGGAACCCGCTTATGACGAAAAAAATATCAACGCCGACGAATCCGCCATTGAAATAGGGTACGTTGAGGTGGAAAAAAACAACGAGAAGAACAGCGTACGCACGAAGCCCATCCACATCGGCCCGATAGCCAAGTGGGTGACCAGGATTCACGGACGATCAATCCTCTGAAAAATCATGAGTTATCGGTAAGTTGTTATACTTTTTCGTCGCTCATCTCTTTGAAAACTTCACTCGCGGACATCAGGGCCTCGCGGATGAGTGGTACACCAACGTAGCCTGACATGTGTAACAACACCTCGGTCAACTCTTCCTCGGTCCATCCCTGACGCCTGGCCATACGGATGTGCAGTCGCAATTCCGGGTCACGGCCCATGGTGGCATCAGTGATGACACAAACGAGCGTTCGGGTTTTGAGATCGAGTCCTGGTCTCTTCCATAGCGAACCAAACACAGTCTCTGCCACGACGTCGCGAAACTCCTGCATGATGGGATTGTCGTCATAGGTGGTCTGGTTCATGCCCTCTACAAAAGACTCGCCCAGCAGTTCGCTACGGAGCGCGATACCATCTTTATACAGTTCACTCTTAGCCATTTAATGTGCCTCTTTTTGCTTTACATTCTACGTCGGTCGATCGCACCTTCTTCGGGCGCGTTGCCGGCACGCTCTCTTCTTAATCTCAATTTTTCCGCAATGTGATCCCATGGCATGACGCCGCAACGCTCGGCCCACTCATCGTAAATGGCGCTGAGTTCCTCCACGACATCAGGATGTTGCGCCGCGATATCATCGGTTTCCGTGCGATTCGTGTCGAGATCGTATAGTTCCCAGTCGTCAGGATATTTGCATACCAGTTTCCATTTTCCACGGCGTACTGCCTTGTTGCCTTCATGTTCCCAGATCAGTGCGTCTTTGTGATTGTGTTGACCATTGAAAATCGGTGCAAGAGTCGTTCCCTCCAGCGGCACGATATTTTTGCCGTTCAATTGCGTTGGGTAGTCGGCGCCGGCCACATCGAGGCAGGTCGCCATGATGTCGGTGAGTTGACCTGGCTGGTGCCGTAAGACACCACCTTCTTCGATAGCAGATGGCCAGTGGGCGATCAGTGGCGTGGCGATACCGCCCTCATGGACCCAATGTTTGTATTCCCTAAATGGCGTGTTCGACAGATTGGCCCACGGTACCCCGTAGCTCTGATAGGTATCTTCTGACCCAGGCATGATGGAGGGATCGTTACCTCGCATAACGGGTTTACCATTGCGCGTTTGCGTAGTCCCGGCGGGGTAGTTGGATGTGAGTTGCTTGGCTTGCGGGGAGAATTCCTCTGCACAGGCACCATTATCGGCCAGAAACAGAATGAGGGTGTTGTCTAATTGATTCGTTTCCTCGAGCGTCGCGACGATGCGACCTATTCCCTGGTCCATCCGGTCGATCTGGGCGGCATACACCTCCATGCGACGCTCCTGCCATGCTTGGTCTGACGCCTCCTCCCAGGGTGGCTGCGACCAGTCACGCGCCGTAAGAGGCCACGACTCATCGACAATTCCCATGCCGCGCATCCGTTCAAGTCGCTCTTCACGCAAACGGTCCCAGCCAGCAGAAAAGCGACCTTTATATTGGCTGATATCTTCTTCGTGGGCATGCAATGGCCAGTGTGGCGCGCTGTAAGCCGTATAGAGGAAGAATGGAACATCGTTATCAGCGGCAGTGTGTTCCCGTATGTAGTTGGATGCTTCGTCGCTTATTGCATCGGTGAGAAAGAAATCCTCGGGTAGGGATTCCAGGTCTATCGCTTCGTTGTCCCGGGTTAGTGCGGTGGGTTGCCAATAGTTGGCGGCGCCGCCAAGGATGCCGAAGTAGTGATCGAAGCCGCGTTGGCGTGGCCAGGAATGTTTGGGACCATCAGGCGACTGATTTCGGCTGACATGCCATTTTCCGCTCATGTAAGTGGCATAGCCGGCCACCTTCAATGCCTCGGCAATGGTGACGCAGGTGTTGTTAAGGTCTCCCCGGTACCCATCCTCGTCGAGATCGGCAGTCATCCAGCCGATGCCTGTCTGATGTGGATGCAACCCGGTAAGGATCGACGCCCTGGTGGGACAACATCGGGCGGTATTGTAGAACTGGGTGAAGCGAACACCGCCCGCGGCGAGTTGATCGAGATTAGGTGTCCTTACTTCGCCACCGTAGCAGCCAATATCGGAATAGCCCATGTCGTCGTTCATGATGAGGAGAATATTTGGTTGCCTCATGCGCGTGTGACCCCTTGGCTTTAATTACTTTCTTTATGTGTCCTCGACGGGAAACTCGCTACGCCTGACCAAAACAACTTTAGGTGTGCTCGAATATGCACAACACTTTGTACATCTGGCTACTATGTCCCCCTTCTCCCACGATCTTAGCATCAAACGATAGACAAGCGCCGCTTGTGGTCTGCCCGGTCAGCTAACGCTTTATGATGGGCAATTTCACGTAAGACGCGTGTACCGAGCCATGAAACAACGTCTGTTCCGCAATCACGCCCTCCGCGTCTTCTCCGAACGGATTGCCGGTGTTCATGTTTCGGTCGAAGCGTGGGAAGTTGCTGCTGGTAATGTCGAGCCGCATCCGATGCCCCTTCCTGAAGACAATCGACACGGACGCCAGGTCGATCACATAGACCTGCACCTCACCGGGCGTAACCAGACTTGGGCTCAGCAGCCCGTCCCGAAACCTGGCACGCAAGATTCCCTCAGCAACGTTGAAGGCGGTGCCATCCGGGTAAACATCAATCAGTTTAGTGGCAAAATCCGTGTCCGTGGCGGAAGTGGCGGCGGATAGGTGGACCTTCACGGGTCCAGTGACTTCCAGGTCTGCCTCCATCGGGGCCGTGGTGTAGCAGAGCACATCCTAGCGCTTTTCCACCTGTGACTGGTCGAAGGGTCCGGGAGTGAGCTTACCTCCCAGGCTTCTGCCTCCGACCGTCGGAACCGGATCCATCGGGTCATAGTGGTATCTATCCGGTGATTGGGACCCTGGCGCATCCGGGGTCAGTAAGCCGTCTCCCGCGGCGGTGTTGGCACTTCCTCCAGATGAGAGAAAGTATCGCTGCCAACTGGTCTCGGGCAATGGCCAGGCATCGCTGTCGCGCCACTCGTTCAGGCCCATCACAAAGTAACGCACCGCGGGTATTTCAACATCCTGACCTTTGACATAACGATCAAAAAACGCGAGTTGCCTTTCCTGAGTAGCAGCCATCAAACCCGTGGCCGCAGGTCCGAAGTTCAACGCGCCGGTAACCGGTGGCAGCGAGGAACCATGTACCCAGGGTCCGCAGAAGACGTGCTGTCCTTCCTGCGCGGCCTGACTGCCACCTTTCTCTCGCATCATGTTGAAGCTGGTAAACAGCGAACCGGCGTACATGTCATACCATCCCCCGGCATGGAAGCAAGGCACCTGGATCCTGGAAAAATCCCAGTAGAGGTCAGCCTCGCTGTTCAACGGTTCGCGGGCAGGATCAATGACGCGTTCGTTAAAGTCCTCGCGCAGACCGTCGAAGTCGAAGTGGGGTACTGTACGTCGTCAGACCTTGTGGAACCATTTGACCCTATTTCTAAGCGACACTT
>CAJWQG010000069.1 GCA_913045175.1 uncultured Gammaproteobacteria bacterium
GGCAACCGGGAGGGTCGCAAGCCGCGGAGAAAAACAACTCCCAGGCTCGGCTACGTACACCCTTGACGGAGCTTAAGTAAGTACCATTCTAATCAGTCTTTTTTTCCCTTGGTCGTATGACGGCTGAAAAGATGATGCCCAATTCGAATAATACCCACATTGGTATGGCGAGCAGGATCTGGGAGATCACATCCGGCGGCGTCAAAATCATTCCAATAATAAAACAGCCAATGATCACATAGGGGCGTTTTCGCTTTAGATTCTCGACTGATGTTGCGCCTGTCCAGATAAGAAGCATGGTTGCGATGGGTATCTCGAAGGCAAGTCCAAAGGCGAAGAAGAGCTTCAGCACGAAGTCCAGGTAGCGGTTAATGTCAGTCATGATGGCGACACCGTCAGGTGCAACGCTGGTAAAAAAAGCGAAGACCAGAGGAAAGACAACGAAGAAGGCGAAAGCGATACCCGCGTAGAAAAGGAGAATGCTGGATAGCAACAATGGAAAAGCAACCCGCTTTTCGTTGGAGTAGAGTCCCGGTGCGACGAAACCCCATATCTGGTGCAGGATATAGGGCATAGCAGCAAATAGTGATAGCACCAGACTAAGTTTGAATGGGGTAAGGAAGGGCGATGCCACTTCGGTGGCAATCATCGATGTGCCTTCGGGAAGGAATTCACGCAACGGTTTGGAGATGAATGTGTACAGGTCGTTAGCAAAAAAAAACAGCGGAACGAAAATTATGACGACAGCAGTAAGAGAGTGCAGAATCCTGTTGCGTAGTTCAACGAGATGCTCAATTAGCGGTTGACCTTCCTCCTCAGTTTGACTGCTTTGTGTCGACATGTTCTTCAGATTCGGTGGTCGGATCGGGCAGGTCGCTTTTGACCTCGCCAATCATATTGTTGATATCTTCTTTCGTTTCCTGGATTGAGGCCTTGGACGCTTCAATTTCCTCCATGATTTGCTCGTTGTGAAGCTGTGCGCGAATTTCATCCGCGCCAATCTCATTTTCTATTTCTTGTCTGATCTTGGTAAAGCTACGTCTGATTCGACCGATCCACAACGATAGTGAGCGTATCGCATTGGGCAGTTCATTAGGGCCAATGACGAGTAACGCCACTATGCTTATGAGCAAGAGCTCCGGAAAACCGATATCGAACATTCGTAATTAGTCGGTTTTAGTTCCAGCTTCTGGCTCGGCCTCAATTTCTTTCGGGGTCTCATCATCGCTGGAAACAGCAGAGCGAAATCCCTTAATTGCTGATCCCAGATCAGAGCCAAGTGACTTCAGTTTGGTAGTGCCAAACAGAAGCAGCACGATGACTAGAATTATCGCAAGTTCCGGTATACCAAATGACATATGTTCCTCCTGTTGGCGATGCGACATACTCGAACATCGCTTCAATACCGCAAGTATACGCGCTGGCGCAGTTTTCACATAGATGGGCTTAAAGCGGTGTCAGGATTGAATGTACATCCAATAAACACCAAGACTTCCCAGAATCGAAGTGCCTACTAGAGCCTCCGGGGTTGTTGCGTAGCCGCTTAGCGGTAACAGGGAAGTGAGGATTGCAGCGATCAACGCAACGCCACCAATGCGGGTATATCGAGCCTTTCTTGCCTGTTGCCCTAATTCCTGTTTGATATCCCCGAGCAAACGAATCTGTTCGCTGGTTCTATCTCCCAGTGAGTTAAGTTCGTTTAAGGCGCCCAGGGCGAGATCTGGTAGCTGAGGCATTTGTTGGATCCATCGAGGAACGTTATCGCTCAGATTCTTGAATAACGACCTGGCGTCGTAGCGTGATCGCATCCAGTTTTCCATGTAAGGAGCGGCCGTTTCCCATAGGTCGAGATCCGGATAGATCTGTCGTCCCATCCCTTCAATATTGAGCAAGGTCTTTTGTAAAAGAACTAATTGTGGCTGTACTTCCATATCGAACTGCCTTGCAGCGTCAAACAAACTTACCAGTACCTTGCCGAATGAAATCTCTTTTATTGGTTTCTGGAATACAGGTGCACAGACGCTCCGTATTACAGCTTCGAAATCCTTTAGATTGGTGTTTGCAGGCACCCATCCGCTTTGGATGTGAAGCTCAGCCACTTTTGCATAGTCCTGGTGGAAAAAAGCCAGCAGGTTTTGAGCGAGATAGTTTTTATCCTCTTCGGTCAGTGATCCGATGATCGCGCAATCGAGCGCGATGTAGGTGGGATCCTGGGGGTTGCTCACATCGACGAATACGTTCCCCGGGTGCATATCTGCATGGAAAAAGTTGTGCTCGAATACCTGGGTAAAAAATATGTTTACGCCGAGGTGGGCAAGTTTCTTCAAGTCCGCATTGTTTGCCTGGAGTACGTCAATGTCGGTTGCTCGTACGCCATATATTCGCTCCATGACCATGACTCGTGAGGAGCAATAATCCCAATACACTTCTGGGACATAGAGTTCATTACTGTCCAGCCAGTTTTCTCGCAGCGTCGCCGTGTTGGCCGCTTCGAGTTGGAGATTGAGTTCGTTTAATATCGTATGTTCGTAATCTGAAACTACCTCAACGGGGTGTAGTCTTCTGCCCTCGCTCCAAAAGCGCTCTACGGCATGAGCGAAAAACAGCATAACTTCGATGTCGCGCTTGATGGTCACTTGTATACCAGGTCGAATGACCTTAATGACAACCTCTTCGCCCGTTAATAAAGTTGCCGTATGGATCTGGGCGACTGAGGCAGAAGCGAGTGGCGTGTCGTCGAACTTGGCGAAGATGTCTGCTATCGAGGCATTGATTTCGTCTTCGATAATATGACGGGCTACCTCAGTAGAAAACGGGGGCACCTGATCCTGCAGCTTCTCCAGTTCAGTGATGAGTTCTTCGCTGAATAGATCGCGGCGGGTTGAGAGTATTTGGCCAAACTTAATGAAGATAGGACCCAGGTTCTCTATTGCCAGTCGTAGCGATACGGCAGGTGAGTCTTTAGGTGTGGGGAATATTCGAAGGCAAACTGCGATGGCAGACAGCCAGAGGGGTAGACTCGTATTTGCGGGAATGAGCCTGTCCAGCCGATGCCTGGCAAGCTCCAAAAAGATTCTAATGATCCTGGCTATTTTCATCAGTTCCCTTTCTTCTGACCTTTTCTTTCGACATCTTTTCTACCGACTTCTTTTTTACCGACATGGATCGCAGCAACACCATTCAGAAGGTTGTGGCAGTTTACTCTTTGATAACCTGCGTCGGTCATCATTGTGCTTAGTTCTTCCTGTGAGGGATGCATTTTTATAGATTCCACCAGATATTGGTAGCTGTCGCTGTCTCCGGTAACAGCTTTTCCAAGTCTCGGCCAAAGCCCTGAATAACCATCGTATAGCTTTTTGACCACCGGGTTAACTGGTGTCGAAAACTCCAGAATGACCAGTCTGCCACCTGGTTTAAGGACTTCACGGCAGGAGGCGAGTGCTGCTTGTTTGTCCGTGAAATTACGTAACCCAAAGCCTATGGTGATTGCCGAGAAGGTGTCTACGGGGAAGGGCAGATGTTCCGCGTCAGCTTGAACAAACGTAATGTTCTGTGTGATTCCTGAGTCGAGTAATCTATCTCGTCCCTGGTCAAGCATGGCATCGTTGATATCACACAGAACGATATGTCCATCGTTGCCCACCACTGGTGATAGTTTTGTTGCGAAATCTCCTGTGCCTCCAGCGAGATCAAGTATCTTCTGCCCCTTTCTGGCGCCCGTGTACTCCAACGCGGCCGCTTTCATGAGTCGATGAGTTCCCAAAGACATCAAATCGTTCATGATGTCATACTGGCTCGCGACCGAGCGGAATACGTTGGCAACTTTGTTCGCTTTATCCCCGATGGGGATCTCTCGAAAGCCAAAATGGGTTGTTTTTTCTGTCATAGGAGGACTAGAAAGTGTTGTGATGACCCAGATTACAGATCAGGGGGACGCTGAACAACCGTACGCTAGTATCGTTTCTAGGGTTTCACTTCAACTGCAATGAGTTGAGATTTGTGAGTTTTCCCCTGATCCTTGAGTCGTTGCTCGTAGTCGGTCCAGTTAGATTCGTAGTTGGTCGCAAGCTCGTACAGGTAATCCCAGGAGTAAATGCCGGAGTCATGACCATCGGAGAATATGAGTTTGAGTGCGTAATTTCCCTGGGGCTCGATGTCCTTGAACTGAACGTCTCTTTTGCCGTGCTGTAACACTGCCTTGCTGGGGCTGTGTCCCTGGACTTCCGCGGAAGGCGAGAATACACGGAGATACTCTGCGGACAGGTTGTATGACTGGTCGTCGTACACCAGCTCGAGTACGGCGGATTTTTTGTGAATGGTTATCTCTGTCGGGATCATAGGGCTAGAGAATATACCGACTCAGGTCCTCATCTCCTGCAAGGTTTTCCAAATGGCTATTGACGTAGTCAGCATCAATGATCACTTTTTGTGTTTCAGCGCCCGCATCGAAGGAGATTTCTTCCAGAAGTCTTTCCATCACGGTATGTAAACGCCGCGCGCCAATGTTTTCCGTTGCTTCATTTACCTGCCAGGCTATTTCGGCGATACGGGATATGCCTTCTTCAGTGTATTCAAGTTCCAAACCTTCGGTTTGCATCAGTGCATGATACTGCTCGGTGAGCGATGCGTCGGGTTCTGTCAGAATTCGCTCAAAATCTTCTGCGCCAAGTGCACTGAGTTCTACCCGTATTGGCAGTCGACCTTGTAACTCGGGAATAAGGTCTGATGGTTTGCTGAGGTGGAATGCCCCGGAGGCAATGAACAAAATATGGTCTGTGCGAATCATGCCGTACTTGGTTGATACGTTGCTACCCTCGATCAGTGGTAACAAGTCTCGTTGCACGCCTGCACGGGAAACGTCGGCGCCACCATGGTCGGCTCGCTTGGCGATCTTATCCATTTCGTCGATAAATACGATTCCGGTTTGCTCAACCGCCTCGACTGCCTGGCCGCGCAGGTCGTCTTCGTTGATCAGTTTTGCTGCTTCTTCGTCGGTCAATCGTTTTAGCGCGTCTTTAACTTTAAGTTTCTTGGCCTTGGGTTTTGTCGGTGCCATGGACGAAAACATGTCTTGCAGCTGGCTTGTCATATCCTCCATGCCGGGAGGGGCCATAATTTCCATGCTGACCTTGGGCGCTTCTATGTCAATTTCAATTTCCTGATCGTCCAGTTCTCCCTCGCGAAGTTTTTTCCGAAAGACCTGGCGGGTCGTTGTATCTTTTTCTTCTTCGCCACGCGCAGGGGGGAGGATGGCATCAAGAACACGTTCTTCGGCGGCATCTGCAGCCCTGGGTTGCGCGATCTGTATTTGGGTATCACGCAGAAGCTTGATGGCGGCCTCAATAAGGTCACGAATAATAGATTCAACGTCGCGACCAACGTATCCGACTTCGGTAAATTTTGTCGCTTCGACCTTAATAAAGGGTGCGGTCGCGAGCTTTGCGAGGCGCCGAGCAATTTCTGTTTTCCCGACTCCGGTTGGGCCAATCATGAGTATGTTTTTTGGAGAGATTTCAGAGCGCATGTGTTCATCGAGCTGAAGACGGCGCCATCGATTTCGTAGCGCGATTGCAACAGCTCGTTTGGCGTCGGATTGGCCGATGATGTGTTTGTCGAGATCGTGAACAATCTCTCGTGGCGTCATGTTAGACATAGGTTAGTAGTCGATCTCTTCGATGGTGGTGTCATGGTTTGTGTAGATACATACCTCTGCGGCAATAGACAGGCTTTGCTGGACTATTTCATTCGCGTTGAGTGAGGTGTTCTGAACGAGCGCCAGAGCTGCAGATTTGGCGTATTGTCCTCCGGACCCAATGGCAAGGATGCCGTCATTAGGCTCAATTACATCACCATTGCCGGTGACCAGAAGGGAATCGTTCTTGTCAGCCACGATCAGCAGAGCTTCCAGTCGCCTAAGTGCGCGATCTGTGCGCCAGTCCTTCGCTAATTCGACGGCTGATCGAACGAGGTTGCCCTGATGCTTCTCAAGCTGACCTTCGAAACGTTCGAAGAGCGTAAACGCATCGGCTGTTCCGCCAGCGAACCCTGCAATCACCTGGTCCTTATATAGCCTTCTTACTTTCCGCGCATTGCCCTTCATGACAGTATCGCCCATGGTTACCTGGCCATCACCGCCAACGACGACGGCGTTGTCACGACGGACGGAAATTATGGTTGTGCCTCTAAATTGATCCACAGACGCTTCTTTTGTTGAGGGTAGGAGGAAAAGATGGGGGCTCGATGGCTGATTTCAAGGTTAGCGTGCCTCGGATCCCTATCTCGCGACTCTAAGTGGCAGAGATTCGATTTGGGCCTGAGCCAGTTTGTCCTGGGCTCTATTCAGCGCGAGGTCAGTTTCCAGCGGTCCAACGATTACTCGATGCCATGTTTCGTCTTCTATTTCGACCTCTCTAATGAATACGTCAAGGCCCATTAACAGGAGCTCTGCCCGCATTTCGTCGGCGTCACTGGCGGTCTTGAATGAACCTGTTTGAAGAATATATGCAAAGTCGTCGTCAACCGGTACGCGTTTGCCATCTTCGTACACTTCGATAATTGGCACCTCGGATTTTGGAAAAATCTCATAGAAATCCCATTGCATCTCTTCAACTTTGGCTGTCGTGCTCGGCTTTGGAATGTTCTTAGTCTCTGGATCAACTGGGACCGTCTGCCACAGATACACAAGAAAGGACACAAATACACCTGCTATAAAACCGGTGATAAACCAGCTGAACTGGGAAAGTGATCGGCCGCCCTGATCAGTTGTGGAGTGACGTTTTGCAAAATCCTGAGACATATCGCGAGTCGAAGATGTTCGTTTCTAAAACAAGTCTATCGGATCAACGTCGACTGACCAACGCACTTTTTTACTTTGCCTGGATTGCTCGGCGCTTATGATTCTTTTATCTAGTTCTCTCTGAAGTTGTTGTCTTGATCTGCTCGACAAAAGCAATATTGCTCTGAAACGTCCCTGGCGTTTTTCCATGCTGGAAGGAAACGGGCCGAACAAGTCCACCAATGGTGGCGCTTTGACCTTAGCCACCTCATCCAGAAAAGTTAACGATAACGTGGGTGATGTACTCTCGGCTCTAATAATGGCCTGGTGGCTGAATGGCGGTAGACTCGTTTCCCGTCTCTCCTGAAGCAGGGTGTCTGCGAATGCACCATAACCGTCTGAAATGAGCTGTTTTAGAACGGGTTGCTCTGGAAAGTGTGTTTGGATGACAACGGTTCCAGATTTTTCGGCACGACCAGAACGCCCTCCGACCTGTAGGATCAGCTGTCCCATGTGTTCGATCGCCTTAAAGTCGCTACTGTAGAAACTGGAGTCAATTTCTACCATAACGGACAGGGTTACGTTGCTAAAATGATGCCCTTTCGCAAGCATCTGGGTGCCGACCAGTACCGCTGGTTTCCCTTCGGCGATTTCATCCAGCAGGGAATCAAATGAGCCTTTGAGTCTTGTGCTGTCTCGGTCAATTCGCATAACGCGGGTGTCGGGGAAAAGAGATTTCAGGTGTTCTTCGATACGTTGGGTGCCAAGTCCTAACATAAGCAATGAGGGGCTCTGGCATTTAGTACACTGTTTCGGCACTCGGCTTTCGAATCCACAGTGATGGCATATTAAACGCTCTCTGGATAGATGATAGATGAGTCGAGCGTCACATCTCGCACAGTTTGCCATCCAGTGGCATTCAGGGCACAGCAATACCGGCGCGAACCCTCTGCGGTTGAGGAATACCAGCACCTGACCACTAGCTTCGAGATGTTGCCGCATTAGTTTAACCAGGCGGTCAGAAAAACCATTGTGGGTATCCTGGTGCTTGAGACTGATAATGGAGTAGTTTTCGGTAGCAATGCCGATAGGTCGTTCCCGAAGATGTAGATGAGAGTACTTACCTCTTTGCGCGTTGTGGAGACTTTCCAGCGACGGTGTGGCTGATCCCAGCAACACTGGGATTTGTTCCAGATTGCCTCTGAGGACTGCCAGGTCTCGAGCGGAATACTTGAAGCCTTCGTGTTGCTTGAAGGACGTATCATGTTCTTCATCTACGACAATGAGTCCTGGATAGGCGAGTGGTGTAAAAATCGCCGAGCGAGTGCCGATGACAATTCCGGCGTGTCCAGATGCGGCATCCTGCCAGCTGTGCAATCGTTCAGTATCCGTTAGCCCCGAATGCAAAACAGCGATAGGTACTCTGAATCTGGCACGAAAACGTTGTACTGTTTGCGGCGTAAGACCTATTTCGGGTACCAGAACAAGTGATTGACGACCTTGCTCCAGCGCCCTCTCTATCAGCCGGAGATAGACTTCTGTCTTACCGCTACCAGTGATTCCTTGAAGAAGATAAGTACCGGTTTTTCTGATCGAGTCTATTGCGATCTGCTGTTCTGCGCTGGGGTTGATCCCCTGGTGCTCGACACCTTCGAACTTAAAGTAGCCCGGCGACGCCAGCTTGCGTTCGATCAGTGCTTTTTCTATTAGTGCCCGAATTACGCTCGCAGATATGTCGTCTATGTCTGCCCGGTTGGCGCCTTCCGGATTCTGTTTGAAGAAAGAAAGAGCCGCCTGCTGTTTCGGGGCTTTCTTTAGCGATTCGATATCCAGATCTTTGCCAGCTTCGGTCAATGCGAACTGCTCGATTTCTCGTGTGGCGAGTCGCCCCTGGCGAAGGAGTACAGGCATTGCGGCCCCGAAGACCTCACCCACTGGGTGGTGGTAGTAGTCACTGGCCCAGATGCACAGGTCGAAGATAGATTTTGGTAAGACAGGTTTCTGATCCAGAAGCTTCTCCGCTCGTTTTAGCTTGCTCGCGCTGGTGTCAATCTCATCGGTATATCCCAAAAGCATGCCATTGACCTGCTTGTTGCCAAACGGGACTCTTATTCGGCATCCCGGACCTGCTTCGGTGTTGAAATCGGTGGGGGGCAGGTAGTGGAAACTTCTGCGAAGAGGAGCGGGGACGGCGATGTCTAGATAGCGTTGCAAACGGGGTGTGGTCCGTATTCTGGGTGCGCACTTTAGTGCGTGAGTTTATCTATGCTACTACGGACAGCTACTGTGGACGAGTTCTCTTGCGAATCTCAATTTGTCT
This sequence comes from uncultured Gammaproteobacteria bacterium, assembly GCA_913045175.1. GTDB lineage: Bacteria > Pseudomonadota > Gammaproteobacteria > Pseudomonadales > Azotimanducaceae > UBA7455. The sequence goes on from CAJWQG010000069.1 coordinate 9,096, forward strand.
GGTATGATTCGCCTCCTCCCATCCGGGAGAGAAGCACATTTAGGAGGCAAAATGAAGCCGGACATCCATCCAGAATATTCAGATATAACTGCAACCTGTAGTTGCGGCAATGTCATTAAAACGCGCTCCACCGTGGGTGAGGATATTCATTTGGAGGTTTGCTCTCAGTGTCACCCCTTTTATACCGGTCAACAGAAGATGATTGACTCGGCGGGTCGGATTGACAGATTTAATCGCCGTTTTGGTAATCGCTCGACCAAATAATTGGCGTAAGCCTTAGAATATTTCCTGAAGAGACTCCTGTGCGTCGGGTTTTGCGCTGTCTACTTCTTCTTCCGGCGCGTGTTCGACCCTGAATATCTCAAATTCTCCCTCGGGATCGTCAGGTCTGGTGCGCAGGCCAGTGTTTCGGTCGATACGAACAGTAACCAGGCCATCTGGCGTAGGTAATTGTGTGGTTTCATCTTCCGGCGCCAGTACTTGTTCCATGAACGTTATCCACGTTTCGATAGGTGTGGTCGAACCAAACTCTCTGCTGCCAACTGGACTATTGTCTGAGAAACCTGCCCAGGTCGTGGCTACAAGATCGGTGGTATAGCCGGAGAACCAAATATCAGCATCATTGGTAGTCCCTGTCTTACCTTTGATATCACTGCGTTTTAGCGCCCGCATGACTTTGGTACCGGTCCCCTTTTTGATCGCATCGCCAAGAATGCTATTCATGATATAGGCGACGCGTTCCTCGACAATTCTTGGCGCCGCGTTGACGTCATCACATTCGACTTTACATACTTGAATGGGTGAGGCCTGCAGTAGCAGATCGTCGTTGACTGAGTCGATTCGCTCTATTAAGTATGGGGTTACCTTGAATCCGCCATTAGCAAAACTTGCGTATGCGGTAGCGACTTCAAGGGGAGTGACGGCGATTGTTCCTCCACCGAAAGCAAGCTGCACGTCGTTAGGAAAGCTTGATGTGTCAAAGCCGAACCGAGATGCATATTCGATCGCATTTTCAGGACCATAATCCAGGATGACGCGCAGAGAAACGAGATTGATGGAACGGTAAAGTGCTTCTCTGATGCTGATGTTTCCTCTGAACCGGTCCCCGGAATTCTTAGGGCGGTAGGTTTCCTCCAGGTCCCCTCCTGGTAGTACAAACGGGGCATCGTTGTAAATGGTTGCTGCTGTAAGTCCATTCTCAAGCGCCCCAGCGTAGAAAAATGGCTTGAAATTCGAACCTGGTTGTCTCTTTGCCTGGGTGGCGTGGTTAAATTGAAGTCGATTGAAATCGAATCCTCCGACCAAGGCGCGAATGGCACCGTCATTTGGGGACAGGGCGACCAGCGCACCCTGAATACCGGGTTCCTGGCCCAGTTTCCAACGATCCTCGATAAACTCGATGCGAATCAAATCTCCCACAGAAACAACGTCACTTGGTTGTTGGGGGCCTGGATAGTCTCGGGTATTGACGTCGATGTACCTTCGAGCCCATTCCATATCTTCCCAGGCAATATCGATGGTGAGTAGGTCTTGCTTGAGCACTGAGATATCGGTCTCGTTGACCTTTGTTACGATCCCTGGAACCTGGTTACTTGACGGCTGAGCATTTTGCAGGGTATCAACCCAGTTGGTCGGATATCCGTACTCGGGAGCGGCAAGGTATTCGTCCGTTCCCTGTAGTTGTCTATATTCGGGGCCGCGAAATCCGTGACGTCGGTCATAGGCGATGAGTTGTTGCTGAAGCGCTGCTTCCGCAGCAACTTGCATTCGGCTATCGATGGTTGTGTAGGCGCTTAATCCACGATTGTAGGCTTTACGACCAAATTCAGTAAGTAAGCGCTTGCGAACCATCTCAGCCACATATAATGAGGGGAGTTCAATTTTTCTCTGATGGACTTTGGCGGTAATTGGGGCGGCCACTGCTTCATTGTAGGCACTTTCGTCGATGCTGCCCTGTTCCATCATCCGGCGTAGCACAAGATCCCGGCGCGATAGAGCCCATTCGGGACCGTTGATCGGATTGCCTGCCTCCGGTTTCTTGGGTATGCCTGCGAGCATCGCCAGTTGCGCCAGGGTTAGTTGATCGACGTTTTTGCCATAGTAGGTGTTTGCTGCAGCCTGGAGTCCAAATGAGTGTTTTCCGAATGAGATGATATTCAGGTAAAGGGTGAGGATCTGTTCTTTGGTTAGCTCTCGCTCGATCTTGATTGCAAGAAGCATTTCTTTGAACTTCCGGATGAATCTGACTTGTGAATCACCTGATATGTTTTTAACGAGCTGCATGGTAATGGTGCTGGCGCCAGTCTGAATGTTTCCTCTATTGCGCACGAGCTGCCAGGTCGCGTTTAGCAATGTGATGAAATCAATGCCCCGGTGTTCGAAGAATCGCTTGTCCTCCGTGTCCAGGATCGCCCGGATATACAATGGAGGAATCTGCTCAAAGGCAATAGGAGTAAGGCGTTCGCCGAATTCCTGAATTAGTTTGCCGTCGTTTGAGAAGATGCGTAGAGGCGCACGAATAGTGACATTACTAAAGGCTTCTGTGTCGGGAATCTGGGGGTTGAGATAGAGAAATGCGGCTGAAAGTAGCAGTACCCCACCGCTCACCATAGCGGCAACGCCCCACAAAAAACTCCTGGTTACAACTCTCAGCACTTAATTGCCGCATATAAAAGAAAGACTAATTATAGGTTGAATCCTGATTGTGCTGGTACTCGAGAAGGAGCAAAGCAGGCCCATATAGCATTCAACCCAACGAATTACCCATTATAATGGCTTCCCCCTTGGTTTCTTGCATGTTCCGGGTTTTTTGAATTGTTATGGCACAGCAGGACCTTTGGGAGGCCAAACAACAGAAAATTATCCAAAAATGAACGTTTTACAGCATTTTTTCATTTAAATTATTTGCGCTAGAGTTAAAGGTGTTATTTAATGTGATGTTGCATATATCCTACGTAAGTGCGTGTGCTAAATAGGAAATTACGGTGCTAGGTTTTCTAAATACAGGTCCAACCAGCATGCTGGGCTTGGACATCGGTTCTACCTCGGTCAAGTTGCTGGAACTTAGCCGCTCGGGTGGTGAATATCTCGTGGAAAGTTACGGCGTTGAACCACTGCCAGAAAACGCCGTTGTTGAGAAAAATATTAGTGACATAGAAGGCGTTGGTGAGGCGATCGGCCGGTTAATTGAGCGATGTAAATCAAAACTAAAGTTGGCCGCACTTGCTGTGGCGGGTTCAGCGGTTATTACCAAGACTATCGAAATGTCAGCTGAGTTAACCGATGACGAACTCGAGGAGGATATTCAGGATCAGGCGGATCAATACATTCCCTATCCTCTGGAGGAGGTCGCACTCGACTTCGAAGTTCAGGGTCCTTCGCCTCGTAGCGAAGAACAGGTCGAGGTTCTACTCGCGGCATGCCGTAGTGAGAACGTCGAGATGCGTGAAGCAGCGCTTGAAATTGGTGGGCTGAAGGCGAAAGTGGTCGATATCGAGGCCCACTGTATGCAGCGTGCATTTGAGTTGATGCGTGATCAGTTTAGTGAGGAAGGTGATGACGAGGATGAACAGGTCATCGCCATCGTGGACATCGGCGCCACAATGACTACGTTAAGCGTGTTAACCGGCTCCGGGCCCCCCTACACACGAGAGCAGCTTTTTGGTGGTAAGCAGCTCACCGAGGAAATTCAGCGACGTTATAGCCTATTGGTCGAGGAAGCGGGTCTTGCCAAGAAACAGGGTGTTTTATCTGACGATTATGAGAATGAGGTATTGCTGCCTTTCAAGGAGGCGATTGTCCAGCAGGTGACCAGGTCATTGCAGTTCTTCTATTCGTCCAGCGCCTATGACGATGTAGACCATATTATTCTGGCCGGGGGAACTTCATCTATTGACGGACTGGGGGAGATGGTGGCTGCAAAGCTCGGCACGCCTTGTTCTATTGCCAATCCATTTGTCAACATGTCTGCGTCCTCTAAAGTGAGCGCAGAAAATCTTGCTAGCGATGCACCGGCGCTGATGATTCCGTGTGGCTTGGCGCTCAGGAGTTTTGATTAATGTCTAGCATCGATATCAAAATTAACCTTCTTCCGTGGCGGGAAGAATTACGAGAGGAAAAGAAGAAGGAATTCCTCAACATAATTCCTCGGTGACCTGCCTTATTTAGGCCAGTTCTTCCGACGAAACACTGAGTCTGATGACAAGCAGGAGTTGTTAATCTTTATCACACCTCGTCTGATTCGGGACAGTGTAACCAGTCGTTAGCGTTTAATAGTGCATGGCACATTGAGGATCTGATCTTCATAATCAGGTGTCATATATGCGCCTCAACAAAAAAGTATGCAGCAGCCTGTTCCTTGTGGGACCAATGGGAGTGGGCAAAACGACGGTTGGCAAACAACTGGCTTGGGAACTATCCCTGAAATTTATTGACTCTGATGAGGAGATAGAGGCGCTCGCGGGGGCCGACATTTCCTGGATTTTTGATGTGGAAGGAGAAGCCGGGTTTCGGGATAGAGAATGCAAGGTTATTGAAGAACTGACGCAGCTGTCTGACGTGTTGATCTCGACTGGTGGGGGATGCGTTTTGTCGAAGGAGAATCGACAGCACCTAAAGTCTTGTGGAGTTGTGGTCTTTCTCGATACCTCGCTCGAGATACAGCAAACGCGGACCAAAAAAGACAGGAAGAGACCGCTGTTGCGCAATGTAGATCACGCGAAAGTACTCAAAGAAATGAAGAGAATACGCGATCCACTTTACAAGGATGTTTCTCACATCAAAGTATTTGTGGGTGAGTCTGGCAGTAAACGAGTCGTTTCCAGCATAATCGATAAGCTGAACGATCAGGGATTCATCGAAAAAAGCGAATAATGGAAACAGTAGAACTTGATCTGGGTGAGAATGCTTACCCCATTTATATTGGTCCAGGAATATTGGACGACGCGGATTTGCTCAGCGAGAGGATTGCCGGCGCCAATGTATTCATTGTCACCAATGAATCAATAGCACCTTTGTATCTTGAGACTGTCGAGCGAGCATTTCGTGGGTGTCGCGTCGACACCTATGTGTTGCCGGACGGAGAATCCCATAAGAATCTTGCGAGCTATGAGTCGATTGTTAGTGAGTTGCTAAGTAAACGTCACAACCGGTCCACCACGTTAGTTGCTTTAGGTGGCGGTGTTGTTGGTGATGTAACCGGATACGTAGCCGCGACCTACCAGCGAGGTGTGAATTTTTTGCAAATTCCGACCACGCTGCTGGCTCAGGTTGATTCCTCTGTGGGAGGTAAGACCGCTGTCAATCATCCACTGGGTAAGAACATGATCGGCGCCTTCTATCAGCCGAAAGCGGTGTATATAGATATCAATACGTTGAAAAGCCTGCCGGCCAGGGAGCTATCTTCCGGCCTTGCGGAAGTGATTAAGCATGGTGCACTGGCAGATAGCGATTACTTGTCCTGGGTCGAGGAGCACATGGCCGAACTGCTTACGGTTAATGTTGAGGTGATGACCCAAACGGTGCGACGAAGTTGCGAGATTAAGGCGTCGATCGTTGCTCAGGATGAAAAGGAAGCAGGTTTAAGGGCACTATTGAATCTTGGACATACCTTTGGGCATGCGATCGAACATTCCATGGGGTATGGGTCGTGGCTGCACGGAGAAGCAGTTGGATGTGGCCTTGTGATGGCGGCTGACCTTTCTGCGCGACTTGAGCGCATTTCCCCGGTATCAGCGGAACGTATCAAACGCGTGGTTGGTGCGGCTGGTTTGCCAACTGCACCTCCACCAGCACTAACTGCCAACGATTTTCTGCATAGCATGTTGGTGGATAAAAAAGCGACCGATTCGGGATTACGGTTTATCCTGCTAAATGAGATTGGTGCCGCGGAAATGGTTGAGGATGTTGATGAGTCAGTGCTCCTGGAAACCCTTGAAGCAGGCGAGAATCTGGCGGATCTAGGGTAGCTGGGTTGATCCCATTAAGTCCCGATCAATTTCCCGGGCTGCTTCACGTCCTTCGTTAATCGCACGTACTACAAGATCCTGACCACGACGGCAGTCTGCTGCAGCGTAGACTTTTTCCAAGCTGGTACGAAAGCTCGCCTTGTCGGCGCTAAAGTTGCCTCTTTCGTCAAGGTCCAATCCAAGTGAATCGTTGATGTAGTGTTCTGGTCGTAAGAATCCCATAGAAAGGAAAATAAGATCAGCATTCCAGGTTTTCTCAGTGCCAGGGATCGGTTCGAGCTTATCGTTGACATCGATAGTCTTGATGCCCAACAGTTTCCCGTCCGCATCTCGAACAAACTCCTGACTCATAATCGAGTAGACCCGGGGATCTTCACCGAACTTCGCAGCAACCTCTGCATGACCGTAATCAACGCGGTAGATTCGTGGATACAGAGGCCATGGGTTATTAGGTGCACGTTCGGCCGGCGGTTTTGGTAATAACTCAAAATTAACCAGCGACTTACAACCGTGTCGCATTGATGTTCCGATGCAGTCGGTACCAGTATCGCCGCCACCGATGACGATGACATCCTTATCCTTTGCAGAAATGTAATTTCCGTCTTCGTGGTTCGAATCAAGCAGACTCTTGGTGTTCAAGGTAAGAAATTCCATGGCCATATGTACGCCGGGGCCTTCCCGATTAGGTATGGGTAAATCCCTTGCTTCTGTTGCTCCGATAGCAAGCAGCAGTGCATCGTTATCATCGATGAGTTGTTGAATGTCGACGTTGTTTCCGACGTCTGCATTGACTTGAAACTCGATGCCTTCATCGCGCATGAGCCCGATACGTCGCTCGACGACTTGCTTATCGAGTTTCATGTTGGGTATTCCGTACATCAATAACCCACCGATACGGTCTGCTCTTTCGTAAACGGTTACTTTGTGACCAGCACGATTCAATTGAGCAGCTGCAGCCAGCCCTGACGGTCCGGAACCCACGACAGCGACAGATTTTCCGGTTCGCTTCTCTGGCGGTTGTGCCTCGACCCAACCCTCGGCGAATCCTCGATCAATAATAGAGTTTTCGATGTTCTTAATCGTCACAGGTGGATTGGTGATTCCCAATACACAGGATCCTTCACACGGGGCAGGACACACGCGACCAGTGAACTCTGGAAAGTTGTTAGTTTTGTGGAGACGGTCAAGGGCGTCACGCCATCGTCCTCGGTACACCAAGTCGTTCCACTCCGGGATCAGGTTGTGGATCGGACAGCCATCGTCTGACTGACAAAAAGGAACACCACAGTCCATACACCGGGCACCCTGGGTGGTGAGGTGCTCATTATTGTGAGGCGTGTAGATCTCCTTGAAGTCCACGAGCCTTTCATGCGCATCCCGATAGGGTTCAGTTTCCCGATCGAATTCCTTGAATCCTGTTGGCTTTCCCATGCTTACTCTTGTTGGTTGTTTTTATTATGCCGCTATTACGCCGCAGCTGCTTCCAGCAGTGCGCGTTTGTAGTCAGTTGGCATGACTTTAACGAAACTGGATAGTTCTTCTTGCCAGTTTGCCAGAATTGACTCAGCAACTGTCGAGCCGGTGTATTGAAGATGGCGCTCAATCATCTGCCTGCACTCACTGATATCGGAATCCAGTTCGAGACGTTCCAGTTCGAGCGTACCGGTATTACAGCTGGATGCAAATGCTCCCGACTTATCCCAAACGTATGCGATACCACCACTCATGCCTGCGCCAAAATTACGACCGGTCTCGCCAAGAACTACCACTCGGCCACCGGTCATATATTCACAGCCGTGATCGCCAACGCCTTCCACAACTGCGTTAGCGCCGCTGTTGCGTACACAAAATCTTTCAGCAGCGATACCTCTAAAGTATGCCTCACCATCCGTCGCTCCGTAGAGGACCACGTTGCCTATCAGGATATTTTCTTCGGGAGCAAATGAGCTATCCTTCGGCGGATATATAATCACTTTTCCACCCGAAAGACCCTTCCCAACGAAATCGTTTGCGTCACCCTCTATCTCCAGCGTTATTCCTGTTGCCAGCCACGCACCGACGCTCTGCCCTGCAGACCCGTTTAGCTTGATGTTGATGGTGTCGTGAGGAAGAAGAGCGCCCTTCGTTGCCTTGGCGACCTCGTGGGATAGCATGGTTCCGACTGTACGATTAATGTTGATTATTGGAAGTTCGATATCGACCTTTTGGCCATCGTTGATTGCTGGCTGGGCTAGCCTGATGAGTTCAACATCCAATGCTTTGTCGAGGCCGTGATCCTGCTCGATGGTCTGGTATACCTCGGTGCCTTCGTAAATTATCTCTGCCGGCGTAAGTATGTTGGTTAGATCAAGTCCTTTTGCTTTCCAATGATCGACTGCATCGTCGGTATCCAGCATGTCGACTCTGCCGATCATGTCATTGACGGTCTTGAATCCCAACTGCGCCATGATCTGCCGGAGCTCTTCGGCGACCATGAATAAATAGTTGACCACGTGCTCC
>CAJWQG010000070.1 GCA_913045175.1 uncultured Gammaproteobacteria bacterium
TATATTACCTAAAATGGCTTGTAGGCCTCATAAACACTGGTTTGGCTTTTGGATTGTGATTCCAGCGGTCGTGGGTTCAAAACCCATCGTCCACCCCATTTTTCACCGACAACTTAACTCATTCTTGACATAGATTCCCTTTGGTTATTCCTGATTCTGTAAGATGATTCAATTCGGAGGTGCAGATGCAACCAATTAGAGTAGGAATAATGGGCTTTGGCCGGGTAGGTCGGCAGCTCTATCAACTGGCTTTACAGGACGAACGATTTGATGTGGTGGCCGTTTCAGATATTGGCGACGCGGCGATCCTGCACAATCTACTGACCAAAACGGATCATGATCTCGATGTACGACTGGAAGATAACTATCTGGTCAGCGAAGGGGGTCGCACGCGTATGATGTCGGTTGATCGTCCAACGGAAACCCCCTGGGATGTATTCGATGTGGACGTCGTGATCGAAGCCACAGGACGCTTTCGTTCTTTAGTAGACCTTACACCTCATCTCGATAATGGTGCGCCACGGGTTATTCTGTCTGCGCTACCTGAGGAGCAAATAGATCGTGTAGTGTTGTATGGGGTGAATGAAGATAGCGCCCTAGCTACCGATCAGGTCATATCCGCAGGTTCCGCCTCGACCACGGCCGCGGCGCTCTTACTAAAGACGATTTCTGATAAATACGCGATTGAGCAGGCGACTATGACGTCGGTACATGCTTATACAAGCGATCAGAGTCTTCAGGACTACGCAGGAGCAGACTATCGACGCAGTCGTTCTGGCGCTGAGAATATTATTCCCAATGAGACCCCCGCGCTTGAGTGGGTGCAGGCGGTGCTGCCTTCCCTCGCCGGGAAGTTGAGTGCCTATGCACTCAACGTGCCTGTGCAGGTCGGCTCCATGCTCGATCTCACGGTCGGCTTCACTGAGCCGGGTATCGATGCCCAGACGATCAACGAATTATTTATAGCCGCTGAGGAAAAACAACCACAGCTAATTGGCACGACCGATGATCCCATCGTGTCGTCAGATGTCAAAGGACGATCTCAGTCACTATTGTTTGATCTTCAAGGCACCATGAAGGCAGGACAGCGAATGATGAAGTTGCTCGCATGGCATGAAACACTAGGTCATTCGCAGCGTATTTTGGACGTGGTAGATGTCTATGCTGGTCTCGATGGCAATGTACAGAAGGAGGGTTCGTAATGCGGGTAGCTATAAATGGATTTGGACGTATTGGACGTGCCGTATTCCGGATCGCTGAAGCGCTGGAAGATGTCGAAATAGTTGCAGTTAACGACCTATTCGCTAATGAAGCGTTACGTTATCTATTGATGTATGACACGGTAATGGGCCGTTTTGACGGCGAAGTATCTATCGAAAATGATGAAATGGTCACCTCACGATCACGGGTTCGTATGTTTGAAGAGCGAGACCCGGCAAATCTGCCCTGGGGAGAACTTGGTGTTGATGCGGTAGTTGAATCCACGGGTGTGTTCCGTAGTCGCGACGAGGTCGGAAAGCATATTGAAGCGGGCGCTAAACGTGCATTGCTCACGGTCCCGGCTAAGGATGCCATTGATTACACGGTGGTACTTGGCGTCAATGAAGATGGTTTAAGCCCCGAGCACCGGATCATATCCAATGCGAGCTGTACGACCAATTGTCTGGCCCCGGTAGCTAAAGTCCTGAATGATTCATTTGGTATTCGTGAAGGGGTAATCAATACCGTTCACGCCTATACCAATGACCAGAGCCTGGCGGACGTTCCTCATTCCGATTGGCGACGAAGTCGAGCGGCAGCAGAAAACATAATTCCAACGTCAACGGGTGCCGCCAAAGCAGTCGGTGAGGTGTTGCCCGATCTAAAAGGAAAACTGGACGGTATTGCCTCTCGAGTCCCGGTGCCTGACGGATCGGTGGTCGATTTGTTCGTTGAACTGGATAGCGAAGTAGACGTTGACGCGGTGCACTCTGCCATTCGGAGTGCAGCAGAGTCTGAGCGCATGAGCGGTGTGTTGGAATATACGGAAGAACCGATTGTTTCTTCCGATATCATTGGTAACGCCCATTCATCGATCTTTGATGCATCGTTCACTCAGGTTACTGGTGGGAGGTTTGTTAAAGCACTCAGCTGGTACGATAACGAATGGGGCTATTCGAATCGTGTCTGTGATGTGCTGAGGATGATGGCACCAAACTGAGTCATGGGCGACGGGTTACCTGGATGATGGAGCTAGCAGCCCGCCCATAGTGTAATCAATGTATTCGTCATAGTAGATCTGCTCTATGCGCTCAGTCCAATTCGGAAGGCCAACGGCGTGCATTATCCTGGTGCGTGTCCAGTGTCCAACTAACGCCTCTGTCATCAGGAATTTAATGCGCTGTTTCAAAGTCTCTTCGGAGATTTCAGGTAACAGCTCGCGTAACGCACGAATCATTAAGGTAACTTGTGGGTCGGTAATTTTCTTGAATGCCAAGCGGTAGTCATTTCGAAGCCCCGTTATCACCTGAAAACAAAACGATTGCGCATCGATTCCCCAGGATTCCTTCAACAAGACTTGTTTGCCAGGCCACAAGCCCACTTCCAACACCGTTCTGAGGTCTGGTTCTTCCGCCACCAGATCCTGTAATTCCACTAAGGCTGGGTGCCAGATTTTCTCATGCAGGAAATCAATGATAGCCTGGACCAGGCCGTCTTTATTGCTGAAGTAATAGTGCACCGCGCTCGTGTTGGCGGTGCCAGACTCTGTATTGATGCGTCGTAGCGAGACGGCATCAACCCCTTCGGTGCCGAACATAGACATGGCGGTCATTAAGACTTTATGAGCGGTGTCGTCGGGGTACTTGGTCATACTGCTCATTGTTCTGACAGGAGGCCAGGTCAGTTCTAATGAACTGGCGGGGCAGAAAATCCACCGGTTGCAAAGTCAACATAACGCTCAACATATAACCTTTCTGACTCCGGACACCAATTCGGTTCCTCGACCACTCGTTGCATCTTGGTTCGTCCCCAATCGCCAACAGTGGCCTCTATGACGAGGAACCTCCAACGAAGCATAAAAATCTGTTCCGACAAGTTGGGAAGTAGCTTTCGTAAGGAAATCCTTAGCAGGTCGTTATGAGGTTGGATAACTTTACGAAATGATTGCCGATATTCCTCGCTGGACCCGGTTACTAATTCGAAACTGAAGGTTTGGGCGTCTACACCCCAGGGGTAATCGAATAGAATTCTTTTTCTTGGCCATAGTCCAGCAAATAACAGATGCCAGAGATCCGGGTCCGTCTTCAACTCCCCGTTCAATTCTATAACCGCGGGTTTCCAAACATTCTCATCGAGAAAATCGATGATGGCCTGGACCAGCCCGTCTTTGTTCCTGAAGTAATAGTGAACTGCTCCTGTGTTCCCGGAGCCAGCTTCGGCATTGATACTTCGCAACGTAACGGCTTCGACGCCTTCTTTGGCAAACATCGCCATGGCAGTCATCAAAATTGTGTGCCGGGTGTTGTCGGTTTGGGTAACTGCAGTGTTCGTTTTTCTACCCCTCGTGCCTGGACCAGGCGATGTTATCAGAAAAATCTAAATCAAATGCTTGAATCGTTTGATTTACAAAATCTCACATGATAGAAATCGCTCTGAAGCGGTAACTGCTCCTACCCCCCTAGCTTTTAGGAGCAGCGAAATCCTGACGGGTCTTCCCGTCAGGGTTTTTTTGTCTAATGCTCAGGTTCTTTGAAGATTAACGAAATGGGCGTATCGCCCATCGGCATCCATTAATTCACTGTGGGAGCCTTGTTCGACGATCCTCCCATCCTCCATGAACAGGATCTGATCCGCGCTGCTAATCGTCGATAGTCGATGAGCAATGACGAATATTATTCGGTTTTGTTTTACGGCATTTAATGCGGAAATCAACGCACGTTCAGTATCAGGATCGAGTGCAGCGGTAGGTTCATCCAGTATTAGGATTGGGGTGTCGCGCATTAGTCCCCTGGCGATGCTCAGGCGCTGTTTCTGACCCACAGACAGTTTCCCACCGTCACGACCAAGGACTGTCTGGTATCCATCAGGTAGTCGTTCAATAAACTCGGCTGCTCCGCTGGCCTCGGCAACGTTTCTGATTTCCTCATCTGTGGCATCCGGCTTACCCAGTCGAATATTATTGGCGATCGTGTCGGCCAACAGATAGTGCTCCTGGAATACATAGGTAGTCATGTTTCGGAGCCCTTCGATATCCATTGCGCCGATATCCTCGCCGTCCAACATGACGCGACCGCGGGTCGGATTGATGAAACCGGGGATCATATAGGCGAGCGACGTTTTACCCGCGCCGGTTGGACCAACCAGTGCAACAGTCTGGCCTACCGGGGCCTCAAAGCTTACTTCCGATAATGCTTCGCGACCATCCGGGTATATCAGATCTACTTTCTCAAATTCGATACCCTTGGTGATTACGTTGGGTGCGGGAATCCCTTTCCTGGTGTGATCATTGGGTAGATCGATGTAAAAGAGCACGCGTCTGACCCCTGCAACATTGCCCTGCAAATCGACCCAGAGCCTACCCAGGGTCATCGACGTACCTGCGATTGCCCCAAAAAGACCGAACACAACCAGGAAGTCTCCTGGAGAAAGTTCGCCAACGATTATTCGATCGGTCACTAACAGGAATACCCACAATGCGACGATTCCCAGGGCCAGAGTTGATGTGATTTCGATAGCAATATTGACCGCTACAACGCGGCGAAACTGACGAAACGAATCTTCACTGGCATCTGCAAAGCTATCATCCTCTTGGCGGCCATGACTTTGGACCGCGGCGATATTACTCATGTTTTGTTCTATGTGGCTCGTGGTTGAGCTACCGGCACCTCGACTGGCCTGACTGGCTCGTCTGGACGTATCAGACAGGGGCACGGTAAAAGCAAGTGAAAGAGGAAGGGTTGCTAGGGCCAACCAAACAAGCTCCGGGATGATGGTGCCAAAGCTATAGTGCATGACGTATACGGTCGCCAGGGCACCGAGTATGGAGATAGTCGGCATTAAAGTCAGATCAAAGCAGACTCCCTGAACTGATGGCGCGTCATACATGGTTCGATACACGCCGTCGCCGATCCGATGATCATCAAGGACACGCATGGGTAAGCGCATCAATCGCTGGAACAAGTGAGTTCGAAGACCGTTGGTCACGCGCTGCACTAGTCGTATATTGCAGAGCAGGTCGCTTAGTCCCCAAATGCCTCCTGCTCGAGACCAGCCCGCGCTCGTCATGTTCTCGGACTGGGTTGCTGTATCCTGACCCTGGGCGAGAAAGGCCAGGGTCATTCGATCATCGAGTCCTGCCCCGAAGGTGACTAAGAGTAAAAGTAGAAAGAGCACCGTTGCGATAAGAAGGGTTTCCGGACTTGCAGTGATCATTAAATCCACAAATGGCTGGATAAAAGGTGGAAACCTGACTGTTGACTCTTCCAGCGGTTGCGCCAGTATCACGTGATCAACCAGAATTTTAATTGGCCAGGGTGCAACAACAATTGGAATAAGACTGCCAAGCATTAGGACAAATTTGATAAGGAATAGTCCTTTCACGGGCCACACATAAACGAAGACTCGTTTAAGGATTGCAAGGACATCGTTGAACTTGAGTTTGGTATCGACATCCACACTATCGGCATACTCGCTCATGATGCTACTGCCAACTCAGTCGTGACGAAGTGATGGTAACGACCCTGTGCAGCCATCAGGTCTTCATGATTACCCCGTTCAACCACGCTCCCATTTTCAAGGAAAAGGATCTGGTCAGACTGCTTTATGGTGGAAATTCGATGTGTGACGAAGAAAATGACTTTATCCTTTCCCCATTTGGAAAGTCGTTGTAATACATCCCGTTCAGTCTGAACATCCAATGATGCAGTGGGTTCATCAAGGATCAATATCGGGGCGTCTTTCAATACGGCCCTGGCGATCGATATGCGTTGTCGCTGACCCGTAGAGAGCTTGGAACCACGTTCTCCCAATTCGGTTTCATAGGACAAAGGAAGTTCTTCAATGAACTGATCTGCACAAGCGATGCGGGCTGCTGCCAAAACATCCTCGTCAGCAGCATCGGGCACCGCGTAACGAATGTTGTCAGCAATGCTGTTTGGAAAAAGAACGTTTTCCTGCAGAACAACGGCAATAGCGTCTCGGAGTGCCTGGACCCGAATATTGCGAATATCTACGCCACCAACGGAGATAGCCCCGGAATCGATGTTATATAAACGTAGTAATAGATTGAGAAGCGTCGATTTGCCGGCGCCTGTGTTGCCGAGGATCGCGGTGACGGTGCCGGGTGTGGCCACAAAGCTTAGGTCGGTGAGCACTGTCTGGTCTTCCTCATAGGAAAAGCCGACCTGATCAAATGTCACGCCTTGGCCGATTCCAGGCATTGGCAATGCGTCGGGCTTATCTTTTATTTCTGGCTCCAGATCCAGAAGAAAGAAGGTACGACCGAGACCAATACTCATATCCAGAAAAACACTCCAGAGATTGGCGAGTGTCGTGCTGTTGCTGCTAATCGAAATTGCCCGATCGCGAGCAGCTTGAAAAGCCCCAAGATTCCATATCACGTAGCCCACCAGACCTACCACCCCATAGCCGAACGTCGCTTTCTCGGACCACACCCACTGGGTAATAACATAGTCCGCCATCAGAACAACGATACCGGTACAAAATGCGACACAAAGATTGAGTAGAGCCAGCGACTTACGAACATCGTATGCGCGATCCAGTGCGAATTGAGATCGTTCGTCAAAGCGGCCAATCGCACCATCTTCAGCGCTGCAAGACTTAAACAACCTGACGCTTCCGACACTTTCCTGAATATGTGACGTAAGACCGCTGTTTGCATGGCGTGATAATTCGCTGCGGCGGCGAATGATTGGCGTAAATAGATAAGCGATTACCACCGATACACCGCAAGCCAGTGCGAAAATCATCCCGAGATAGGGCGCAAAAAAGGAAAGGGCCAGAAAAGCGAGCGCAAAATTACCGAGGACGGTCAGGGGTTGTATCAGTGCGTTTTGAATAACGTTGGTCACCATCGCGCTATCCTGATACACGCGATAGATGGCGTCCCCGACCTGGGTATCATTGTGATATCGCAGAGAAAGATGAACTGCCCGGTCCATCATGGAGATCCGCAAGTGTTGATTGACTCTTTGGAGAATCCACGTGAGGTAGTAGGGGAGTGTTGTGTTGAGAAGAAAACCAGTAACCATCGTTGTGGCGATGAATACAAGAAACACGTTTCGCAGGACATGCTTGGATTCAGTTCCCAATGATTCTAAGTTGACGTACTGGGCCTCAGGTAATCCAAGAAGGCTGGCTTGTAGCGCGTTTAGCGGCTCTCCAAGAAATACTTTGTTGGTAAGAAGATCAAAGCCTACCAGGAAGGTTGCCAGCTCCAGTAACATTCCGACGCCCACCAACAATCCATAGACGACAAAGTGCTTGAGCTCCGGTTTGATATACCATCGAGTGCGCCAAAGCGCTTGTGCAAGGCTATATTCCATGCTCACCATTTGCAGAAGTTTCTATATCATGGCGAGACAAAGAAACGGATTAAAGCAACGGATTTAGGCTATCGCATGTTGCCGTGTTAGCGCAAGAGTGAGCCGCTGCATTGACGCCGAACCAGAGAGAACGGTAGCATCCGCGCACTTCCTACGCTTAAGATGTCAATTCTCAGGAATCTCCAATGAACCCGTTATCAAATAAGGTCGCCAACTACACTGAGTCGCAGAACCTGTTATTCGACTTTGTGTCGCGAGGCATTGTGACACTAGATCCGCAATCGCTTGGTATAGAGGAAGGCATCCATGCGGAAATCTATGAGAAAGAAAAGACCCTGTTTGATGAAAAGACCCCCATTTCATGTGCCAACATCCCAGAGATACTTTCTGTTATACGATCGCCCGGGGTTGTAGCTGCATGTAACCAACTCGTCGGAGAAAATTGGGCGATTGTGCCCTATGCTCACGCGACTCCGTTTCTGAGTGGTCCGCGAGATCAGCATTGGCACAAAGACGATAACGGACCCTACAACCAGCGAAGGCATCGTCATCATCAGGCTATTCAAATTGAAATGTTGTATTACCCTGGTGAGGTCCGTGAAGACATGGGGCCGACGGCTACGATTCCGTATTCTCAATACTGGACCTTTAACCACGAGGAAAATCACGACAATTTCGCTGGTGCTGATCATCTGGATTTTGGTTATGTCATCAATGGAATGCAGAACACTGTCGTAAGCGGGCCGGACTCGAAATACACGACCGAGGAAATTGTTGCCCGGCGCACGAAGCACGATGTCCGAATGCGACAGGCGATTGAAAATACCGGTTGGCCACTTGTTACTTCTTACGAAGCCTCTCCGCTGCGGGCAGGGAGTGTGGTGCTCTATTCACACAACCTGTTTCATCGGGGAAACCATCGTCGTGACGACTGGCAGACCTGGAAAAATAATCCGCGTTTTATGTGGCGATTCTGGCTCTATAGAACGACCCATCCACAACAGGCGTCGACATCTGCTCGTTTCGAGATGCCTGCGAAAGATGAGGTGATGGATCTCGATATTGGTGACGCCACGGAAGATGTTAAGGCAATATGGCGGCATCAGTTCGACTGGATTCGTTTTGGTGAAATGCCAGGGATCTCAGCTGACGAATCAGATCGAGGAGAGGCGAGCCGACTGTTTGACCAGATACAATCAACTGGTGATGCAGGTGAACCTCTTAGGGTCGGTGCTGCTTACCGTTTAGCTGCCCTGGAGGATGGTACTCTTGCTACGGAGTATTTAGGAAA
The DNA here is from genome assembly GCA_913045175.1 of uncultured Gammaproteobacteria bacterium. GTDB lineage: Bacteria > Pseudomonadota > Gammaproteobacteria > Pseudomonadales > Azotimanducaceae > UBA7455. Next base: position 8,836 of record CAJWQG010000070.1, read on the forward strand.
GGCCCTGGTTAGTGAGCGGGAAAATGTTCGTCGTGCTGCGCTTTATGGACTGATTGCTTGTGGTGGCGAAGCAGTGGGTACGTTACTGGATGCCGCCAGTTCATCAAGAAAGTGGGTGCGCCGAGTAGCCATCAGTGGTCTGGGTGATATAGGTGTGCTCTCGACTGACGTGTTGAATGGTCTGGAGAAATGTTTGTTGCGCGATGAGTCACGCTATGTACGTTCTGCAGCGGCTATTTCATTAGGTTGTATTGTGCGTCGTGCACTTGGCAGGGGAGAAGGTGTTGAATTTGTCTCCCAGGCTGTCAGTTTATTGCTGGATAGCCTGAAGCTGGAAAAGAACCGTTTGGGAATGGATCGTGCCCAGGGCCGCTCTATCAAATTTGTCCGGCCTACTGATGAGAGTGACGTTTGTGAGGGAATTGGAATTGATTATGGCATTGATCGGTTTCAACCCATTCGTTCGGTGGTGAGAGAAAATGTGCTCTGGTCTATGGTGGTCATTTGCACAAATGGAAATGAGCGGTTGGATGAGATGAAAGATCCAGTGGTGGAAATGTTAACTGCCATAGTTCGTTCTGAGGAGAACGTGTTCTGCGTGGGTTTGGCTATAGATGCACTGCAAAGGCTTTCCCGCTGTTATCCTGAGCTGGAGCAAACGGTTTGGTCTCTTATAGATTCATTGCCGTTGCGAAGCTGGGAGTCTCTGGTGTGTAGTGGATTTGACCTGAAGAAAGTAGGTGAATTTGAGAGTTAAAGGAGAAAACGATGGGGCCCCTTGAAGGTATCAAGGTTATTGATTTGTGCGCTATGGTGTCCGGTCCGTTAGCGGCGACGATGCTTGCGGACCAGGGTGCAGAGGTGGTTAAAGTAGAACCTCTGGGTGGTGAGCAAATGCGTCATATGGGGCGGCCGTTCAACGGCGTGCCGTCCACATTCTATTCATGTAATCGCGGAAAAAAATCGCTGGCACTCGATCTGAAGTCAGAAGAGGGTAAGGCAATATTGCGTAAGCTCATTTCGGCGAGCGATGTGCTGATTCAGAACTTTCGTCCGGGCAGTATAGAGCGTATGGGGTTCGGCGAAGACGTTGTTCGCGAATTAAACGAGAAGTTGATTTTTGTGTCTATCAGCGGGTTTGGTGAGAATGGGCCCTATGCGCATCAGCGTGTTTATGATCCCGTGATACAGGCCCTTTCTGGCGCTACAGATATTCAGGCAGATAAGGAAACGGGCAGGCCAAAGATGTTCAGGGTAATCATTGCCGATAAGGTCACATCACTGACCGCGGCGCAGGCGATTACGGCAGCACTTTTTTCTCGCGAAAGGACTGGCAAGGGGCAGCATATTCGCTTGTCCATGCTAGAAACCATGGTCGGATTTCTTTGGCCTGAAGGGATGTCAGGCATGGTCTATGCTGAGCGTGAATTCGATCCTGCAAAGGCCACCGGCGCAATGGACCTTATTTACGAAACGAAAGACGGATATATAACAGCGGGCGCCATCACGGATTCCGAGTGGCAGGGTATGTGTAAGGCTCTTAACCGCGAAGACCTGATAGCCGATGAAAGGTTCGCGTCATCCCTGGACCGTGTGCGCAATAGCGAATTACGTAAGCAGATTACCGCGAATGAAATTGTTAATTGGAATTCGACTGAAATACTGGAGCGTCTCGACAAGGAAGGTGTACCAAGCGCACCGTTACTAAAACGTACCGAGATTCTGGATCATAAGCAGATTGTCGTTAATGACACTGTGGTGCGCCAGGAAATAGAAGGGTTTGGCGAAGTGCGCCAGGCGCGCCCGGCGGCTCGTTTCAGCGAAACGCCGTCCGAAATAGGAGTCCCCGCGCCAAAACTTGGCCAGCATACAGACGAGATTCTTACTTCGTTGGGCGTTGATGACCTTGAGCTCAATGCATTAAGAACCAGAGGAGTCGTTGAATAACCTCGGCCAAGCTGGCATTGGGATAGCGATACCGGTTGTTTCAGTAATGATAAATCTCTATAATTCGCGCGCTTCAGAGTTTGTGGTTTGTTGTTGTAAGCCTTTGATTTAAAGGCAAACTTCTGAACATTAAAGTGCGAAAGTGGCGGAATTGGTAGACGCGCTGGATTTAGGTTCCAGTATCGAAAGATGTGAGAGTTCGAGTCTCTCCTTTCGCACCAAATTTAAGTTGTTGTTTCAAGGGGAATCCCCCGATATTTCCGCGTCCTGGATTGGGATAATTACTGACTTTCTCTCCCAAATTGGTGCACATGGAAAATGAAAATGGTTGTGCTATTCTCCGCATCCCCGAGCGGATGAGAGTCCTCTCTCATCATATTTAACAAGCAAACTAGTGACCGTAGTCATTACAAAAGGAACGCAATGCAAGTAACACTCGAGACGACTGAGGGTCTGGAACGCAAGATGCGTATTAGTGTCCCGGCCGATCAGCTGGAGACTCAGATAGACGAGAAGTTGAAGCAAACCGCACAGCAGGTTCGCTTAAAAGGATTTCGTCCTGGAAAGGTGCCTATGCGGGAGGTTGAACGTCGTTTTGGCCCTGGCATTCGCCAGGAGGTTTCTTCGGAGCTTATTCAGACCTCATTTAACGAGGCGGTTCAGCAGGAGTCTGTCGCACCTGCTGGAACTCCGCAGATCGAAGACGTAAAAATGGAAGCAGGACAGGATCTGGAATATACGGCAATTTTTGAAGTCTTCCCCGAGGTGGAGCCAGGTGACTACTCTAAAGTGACGATTGAGCGGCCCGTGTCTGAGGTCACCGATGATGATCTTGAGCGGATGACTGAAAAGCTAAGATCTCAGCGTATCGATTATTCTCAAGTTGAACGTAAAGTTGCCGAAGAAGACAGAGTCAATATCGATTTCGAAGGTTTCATTGATGATGAGCCTTTTGACGGCAACAAGGCGGAAGGGTCAGATATTGTCATAGGGTCAGGCAATATGATTCCTGGATTTGAAGAGGGAATAATTGGGTGCGAAGCAGGCGATAACAAGGACCTGGAAGTTTCTTTTCCTGAGGATTACCACGTTGAAGATCTTGCAGGCAAGGCGGCAGTATTCAAAATCACCGTAAATAGTGTGTCAGAACCCACCAAACCTGACTTGGATGACGAATTTTTCAAACAATTCGGCGTCGAGGAAGGCGGTTTAGAAGCGTTTCGTGACGAAATACGTAGCAACATGGTGAAGGAGCTTGAGCGAGCGATAAAACAACGCACCAAAGCTCAGGTGATGGATGGTTTGGTCGACACGACAGAAGTTGACGTGCCTAAGGCCCTGGTGGATGGTGAGATAGACAGAATGCGCCATGAGGCGGTTCATCAGTATGGCGGACACGATAGTATCGATCCATCGGTGCTTCCAGCTGAAATGTTCGAAACACAGGCAAGACATCGGGTGACGCTTGGGTTGATCATTAATGCCGTAGTAGAAGCGTCCTCAGTCGAGGTAGATGAGGAGCGTGTGCAGCAGACTATTGAAGAGATGGCTAGCTCTTACGAAGATTCTGAACAGGTCATCGATTTCTACAAAAGCAATGAAGAGCAGCTCAGTCAGATTAAGAACCTGGTGCTTGAGGAGCAGGTTGTCGATCTTTTGCTTGATCAGGCAACCGTCAAGGACGTTACCATGACCTATGAAGAGGTCATGGAATCACTTCAATCCGAATCCGGCTCGGCGACGTAATATATCATTGAAGTTTTTGCCGATACCGGCAATAGTAGAGTAGTGCTGTCTACAGAGGAAACAAATGAATAATTTTGGCAATGATCCCATTGGTGATGACCCTAAAGGGCTCGGCCTTGTTCCAATGGTGTTGGAACAAACCGCGCGTGGCGAGCGCTCCTACGACATTTACTCACGGTTGTTACGTGAACGTATTATCTTCATTGTTGGTCCAATTGATGACAATGTAGCCTCTGTAGTGGTGGCCCAGTTGCTTTTTGCTGAGTTCGAGAACGCTGACAAAGACGTGCGGATTTACATTAACTCGCCTGGCGGGTCGGTAACCGCAGGCTTATCTATCTACGACACAATGCAGATTATTCACTGTGATGTCCGAACAGTATGCCTGGGGCAAGCTGCCAGCATGGGGGCGCTTTTGCTCGCTGGTGGTACAAAAGGCAAACGGTCCTGCTTGCCTAATTCTCGCGTGATGATTCATCAGCCCAGCGGCGGGTCGCAAGGACAAGCCTCGGATATCGAAATCCAGGCAAAAGAAATACTTTATTTGCGCACTCGAATGAATGAAATTATGGCCTACCATACGGGCAAGAGCGTTGATGAAATCGCGCGTGATACAGAAAGAGATCATTTCTTGACTCCCCGGCAGGCCTTGGAATACGGTATTGTAGATGAAGTGAACGAAACCCGTACTGCGCTTGCACCAGTGAGTGCGACAAGCTAATCGTTCCACAGTTTGCTAATTAGGCACTTTGGGGATTACGGGTATAATAGCCGCTACTGCAAAGAAGCGGTGTTTGTTTAAATCGAGAAGGTTTGGGTATGTCAGACGAACATGACGGCAGTAACGGAGACGGAAAACTTCTGCATTGTAACTTCTGTGGCAAGAGCCAGCATGAAGTACGCAAGCTTATCGCAGGACCGTCTGTTTACGTCTGTGATGAATGTGTAGAGCTTTGTAACGATATTATTCGGGAAGAGCTGCAGGAGAGTGGAGAAGAGGCCGAAGCTAAGAAGCTTCCGACCCCCGCAGAGATCAAAGATATACTCGATGAGTATGTGATCGGTCAGCACTGGGCGAAAAAAGTACTGTCTGTTGCTGTCTACAACCATTACAAGCGACTCAATTTCTCCAGCAAAAAAGATGAGGTCGAGTTGCAGAAAAGTAACATTCTGCTAATTGGACCAACGGGTGTTGGTAAAACCTTGCTGGCGGAGACGCTTGCTAGATTACTGGACGTTCCCTTTACCATAGCTGACGCCACAACGTTGACAGAGGCAGGTTATGTGGGTGAGGACGTCGAAAATATTATTCAGAAATTACTTCAGAAATGTGACTACGATGTCGACAAAGCTCAGGTCGGTATCGTTTACATCGACGAAATCGACAAGATATCCAGAAAGTCAGATAACCCTTCAATCACCAGGGATGTTTCCGGTGAGGGTGTGCAGCAAGCACTGCTAAAACTGATTGAAGGCACCTTGGCGTCGGTTCCGCCTCAGGGTGGACGTAAGCATCCGCAGCAGGAGTTCTTGCAGGTCGATACGAAGAATATTCTGTTTATCTGCGGCGGAGCGTTTGCCGGGCTAGATAAGGTGATAATGGCTAGGTCAGACAAGAGTGGCATTGGCTTTGATGCGGATGTGCAGACGGAGGCAACTAAGAAGAATCTCGGTGAGACACTGCGTACGGTGGAACCAGAAGACCTGGTGCGCTATGGGTTGATTCCTGAGTTTGTAGGACGACTTCCGGTTACGGCGACTTTAGAAGAGCTGGATGTAGAAGCGCTGGTCAGGATTCTGAAAGAACCAAAGAATGCCTATACCAAGCAGTATGCAAAGCTGTTTGAAATGGAAGATGTGGAGCTCGACTTTCGTGAAGACGCATTGGTGGCTATTGCCAAAAAAGCGATGGAACGAAAGACGGGCGCACGAGGATTGAGATCGATCCTTGAGGATGTATTGCTTGAAGTTATGTATAAGATTCCTTCCGAAGAGGAAGTGGCAAAAGTCATCATCGACGAAAACGTTATTCTTGGAACGTCTGAACCTATGCTCATCTACGAAAACCAGGATCAGCAAAAGGTGCTGCCGGAATAGGGGTTTGAATCAGGTATGTTTCCGATAAACTGAGTGAAAAGGGGGCCTATTAGGCCCCCTTTTCGTTGAAATAAAGAGTCCTTGTAATAGGAGCCTTTGTAAAATTGGGCCTTTGTTATATAAGAGACCTATGAAAAGTGTCCAAGAGCGGATGGAGTAAATATGGCGAGTCTTAAGGATGTACCAGTAGTTACTTTGAAAGACATGGTGGTGTATCCGCGCGGTGTGCAACCTCTGTTCATCGGAACAGAGAAGTCCATTAGAGCGCTTGAATATGCGCAGCAGAATGACGAAGAAAAGACGATCCTGCTGGTGGCGAAAATCGACCCCGATAATATGGATCCTGGCAGCGATGATCTTTACCGATTTGGCACGATCGCACGCATCCTTCAGCCCATAAAATTACCGGACAAAACCGTGAAGATTCTGGTGGAAGGCTTGAATCGCGCGGAGGTCGAAGATATCAGAGACGATGGGCAGTTTTTCATCGCGGACGTCGAGCTTGTAACGCACGAAATACCTGACGACAACACTGCTGAAGAGATGGTGCGTTCTTTGATGTCTGCCTTTGACCAGTATGTGCAGCTCAGTAAGAAAATACAGCCCGAGGTAATGACGTCGCTTTCTACGGTAGATGACCCAAGTCGACTGGTCGATACCATCGCGGCGCAACTTAGCCTCAAGTTGGATCAGAAGCAGCAGATACTAGAGATGGTTGATCTGCAGGATCGGGTTGATCACATGTTGAACCTGCTTGCATCGGAGACTGATCTTATCAATGTTGAGAAGAGAGTTCGTGGTCGCGTTAAAAAGCAGATGGAGAAAAGCCAACGCGAGTACTATCTCAACGAGCAGATGAAAGCGATTCAAAAAGAGTTAGGGGACATGGATGACGTTCCCAATGAACTTGAAGAAATGCAAAAGAAGCTCGACGAATCCGGGATGCCCAAGGAGGCAAAAGAGAAGACCGGCACAGAAATAAACAAACTGAAAATGATGTCTCCAATGTCTGCTGAAGCAACTGTTGTTCGCAGTTATATAGATTGGATGCTGAATACGCCATGGAAGAAGCGATCGAAAGTTCGCAGAGATATTGTTGCGGCAGAAGAAGTACTGGAAATAGATCACTATGGTTTAGAAGAAGTAAAGGATCGTATTCTTGAGTATCTGGCAGTACAGAAAAGGGTACGAAAGATAAAGGGTCCTGTCCTGTGTCTTGTCGGTCCCCCGGGGGTTGGTAAAACTTCGCTTGGTGAATCAATCGCCAGGGCAACCAATAGGAAGTTCGTGCGAATGGCACTAGGTGGCGTGCGCGACGAGGCGGAGATTAGAGGCCATAGACGTACTTATATTGGTTCCATGCCAGGGAAAATTATTCAGAAGCTATCAAAGGCGGGTGTTAAGAATCCGCTGTTCCTGCTCGATGAGATTGACAAAATGGGGCAGGACCATCGTGGCGACCCCGCTTCGGCGCTATTGGAGGTTTTGGACCCAGAGCAGAACAACACCTTTAACGATCATTACATGGAGGTGGACTACGACCTTTCGGAGGTTATGTTCATTTGTACATCGAACTCGATGAACATTCCGACACCTCTGCTGGATAGAATGGAGATCATTCGTATTCCCGGCTACACGGAAGATGAAAAGCTAAATATCGCTACTCGATATCTGGTTCCCAAACAGATCGAGAACAATGGCGTGAATGAAGGTGAGCTTGAGATTACTGATGATGCGGTTATAGACCTTATCCGGTTCTATACTCGAGAAGCAGGAGTGCGGGGGCTGGAGCGGGAAATCTCGAAACTATGTCGAAAAGTAGTCAAAGAAAATGCTTTGTCTGACGAAACGGGTGAACAAAACGTGCGGGTTACGCCTGAGGCGTTGGATCACTACTCCGGAGTTCGCAAATACTCATTCGGCAGAGCCGAAGAAGAAGACCAGATTGGTCAGGTTACCGGACTGGCAGTAACCAGTGTTGGTGGAGAACTGCTAAGCATTGAGGCGGTAGCCGTGCAGGGCAAGGGCACAACGACGAAAACCGGATCGCTTGGAGACGTGATGCAGGAATCCATTCAGGCAGCAATGACAGTGGTGCGAAGTCGTGCTGCCGTTCTTGGCATCAAGCCGGATTATCATGAGAATTTCGACTTGCATATACACATGCCGGAAGGCGCGACACCCAAAGATGGTCCCAGCGCGGGAATCGCGCTTTGTACTGCAGTCGTATCGGTGCTCACTGGAATACCAGCGCGCTCGAGTGTCGCTATGACCGGTGAAATTACATTGCGTGGACAGGTACTGGCAATTGGTGGATTGAAGGAAAAGTTATTGGCCGCGCATCGTGGTGGTATTAAGGTGGTTTTGATACCAGATGAGAATCAAAGAGATCTGAAAGAGATTCCGGATAACATTAAGAGCGATTTAGATATCAAACCGGTGAAATGGATTGATGAGGTACTTGAAATTGCTCTTCAACGGATGCCGGAGCCACTAGAAGAGGAGCCAGCTTCAGAGGCAGGATCAGCTAAAGAAAGTGACGAAGAGCACAGAATTAGCGCTCATTAGCGGTTTTTCTTGACAGTCATTTTGGGCAGTTGGTATAAGGTTCCTGAGGCGAAGGTGTTATTAGCAAATGGAGTTTGCTAGCAAATATTTTAACTACAACAAAGTTAGTTATAAAGAAATTGTAGGTACAGGAAAAAAAGAAGTTGAATTCTCAGAGGTAGCTATTGATAAAGCCAGTTTTTATGCATGCGAGGACGCTGACATGACATTAAAGTTATGGCATACACTAAGAAAACTTTTAATAAAAGGAAAGTTAATAAGTGTATACGAATATATAGAAAAACCTTTAATTGAAATTATTGCTGATATGGAGAGTAATGGCATTAAAGTAAAAAAAGAGAACCTTCTAC
>CAJWQG010000071.1 GCA_913045175.1 uncultured Gammaproteobacteria bacterium
TCTTACCAAATTAGAAAATAGTTTATCTATTTCTTTTGTTATCATGCTACCTCTTTAACTGTTGGATTTGTAGCGTGTCGCCACTTGTTTCCATTTTGATTTGGCTCGGCATTTATATCCCAATAAATAAAGATATCATTTCCGTCTTTTGATTGAAAATCTTTGCCTTGCGTATCTGTGTTTGGTTCGCACAAAACGATGGTTTATATGAGTTGTTTTCGTTCATTTGAGGGTGGAATTAGTAAGGACTCCCTGTATTTGGCGATTGTGCGTCGAGCGACCTTGATGTCCTGATCAGCCAACATATTGGCAATCTTGCTATCGCTTAGTGGTTTCTTTGGGTTTTCCTCCGAAACTAGTTTCTTAATGAGGGCTCGAATCGCGGTTGAGGAGACTTCGCCGCCGGTATGTGTACTCACGTGGCTTGAGAAGAAATATTTTAATTCGAAAACCCCTGCTGGAGTATGCATATACTTCTGCGATGTAACTCTCGAAATTGTTGATTCATGAAGATCGACTGCCTTAGCAATGTCATGTAGTACCAGAGGCTTCATGGCCTGCTCACCATACTCAAGGAAGTCGCGTTGAAATTCTACGATCTTCGTAGCGACTCGCAGCAGGGTATCGTTTCTTTGTTGAAGAGAGTTGATGAACCACCTGGCTTCCTGAAGATTATTCTTTAGGTATGTTTTGTCACTGCTCTTTGTAGCGGGATTGATCATCGAAACGTATTCTGGATTTACCCTTATTCGAGGCGCGGACTTTGGGTTCAGCTCGACGACCCATCGATTGTTCTTTTTCGATACATATATATCTGGTTCGATATATTCGATATTGCTATCTGCGATATCGCTTCCTGGTCGGGGATTAAGTGAAAGGATGAGTGCGAGGACCTCTCGTAAGTTATTCTCCTTCAGACGTGTCTTTCGAGAGATTGCCGAATAATCACGATTCGCGAGTTGCGCAATGTGTTGCTCCACCACCGTAATGGCCTCTGTTCTCCAGGGCGTTTCTACCGGCAGACTCCGTAGCTGGATCGATAGGCATTCTCTGACGTCTCGTGATGCGATACCGATTGGGTCCAGATGCTGAATCAGGTTGAGTACCGCTTCGACCTCATCGAGTTCTAACTCCCACTCAGGAGGCGTGCTTTCCAATACCTCTTGCGTAGATATAGTTAGGATCCCGTTGCTATCCAAACCGTCCAGGATGGCCAGGGCGATGAATTCATCACTCGCGCTTAGGCGTAAGAGATTTACCTGGTCGAGTAAATGCGAATGAATGGAGGTGGCTTCGCTGTTCCTGTTCTCGAAATAGTTGTCATCACCTTCAAAATCGTTTCGATGGTTTGTAACGGGAATAGCCTCGTCGAAGATGTCTTCCCAAACGCTGTCTACGGGTAGATCGTCTGAAATCGTATCAGCGTCAATTTCCTGACTGGTATCTGGAACCGCTTCGCCGTCCAACTCAGGATCGGGCGGTATGTCTGACGGATCGATATCTGACTCCGGGTTGACATCTGACTCTGAATCGATAGGCGTCTCAGAATCTTCATTGACCGGATCATCTAAGTTTTCGGGGCTATCAAGTGTGGTTTGTTCGTCGCTTTCATTGGGATCGTCTGGCTGCAATTCCTCCAGCATGGGATTGGTGTCCAATGCTTGTTGAATTTCCAGTTCAAGATCCAGGGTAGAGAGCTGCAGCAAGCGAATTGCCTGCTGCAGTTGAGGGGTCATCCTCAGTTGCTGACCCATCTTTAACGTTAATGCTGGTTTTAGTGCCATAACCAATGATACTTCAGCGTTGACGATGAGTTAACTCTATTTGCAGATATCGTTACATTCGGAAGTTTTCACCGAGGTAAATTTGTTTGACCAATTCATTTTCCAAGACCAGGTCTGGAGGACCGTCAAAAATAATTGATCCCTCGTTGACGATATATGCCATATCGCAGATATCCAGAGTCTCCCGGACGTTGTGGTCAGTAATCAGGACGCCTATATTTCGTTCGGACAGCTGGGTGATAATACGCTTGATATCGTTAACCGATATCGGATCGACGCCCGCGAATGGCTCGTCCAGAAGTATGAAGTGTGGGTCTGTGGCGAGCGCTCTGGCGATCTCTAAGCGCCGACGTTCCCCTCCAGACAAAGACATACCGATACTATCTCGAATGGACGTAATCTGGAACTCGCCTAACAACTCCTCGAGCTTCTCGTTTCTCTGGTCCTGGGAAAGATCCCGGCGGGTTTCTAATATGGCCAGGATATTTTCGGCGACGCTTAGCTTTCGAAAAACAGATGCTTCCTGCGGAAGGTAACCTATGCCGGAACGTGCACGCTTGTGCATGGGTTCATGGGTTAAGTCATGGTCATCGAGCAATACTCTCCCTCTGTCATGTATCAAGGAGCCGACGATCATGTAAAAGCACGTGGTTTTTCCGGCACCGTTTGGGCCGAGTAGACCTACTACCTGTCCGCTGTTGACACTGATGCTGACATCTCGAACGACCTGTTTGGTTCTATAACTTTTTTCGAGATGCTGGGCCTTTAAGGTATGCACGGCCACTATTTCGCTGTGTTGTATTTGATCTTGACTCTCTCGCCGTTATTTTGGCCGCTTTTCAGGTTCACGATTCCTTCCTTGACGTCGTAAAAAACGAGTTCCCCGGTAAATTCATCATCCATCTGACGCAGTCGTGCATTCCCAGATAAATGAACCTTCTGTTCCAGGATAAAATATTTAATTCGACGTGCGTCAGCGTAGACTTTTTCTTTGTTGTCCGGTTGTTGCTCTAGATGGGCGAGCTTGTCCGAACCTTCATCCGTTCGCGCGATGACCTCGATAACCTCACCCTCTTTGTTGGTAATTATTTCAACTTCATCTGCCAGTATGTGCATTGACCCCTGGGCTATCGAAACGTTGCCACGGTATACGGTCGAGCCAACCTTTTCATCGACAACGCCGGAGTCTGCTTCAACCAGGAATGGTTCTTCATGGTCTGTGCTTAGTGCTGTTGCGTGACCAGAAAAAAGGAACGCCCAGATAAAGATCAGTAATCGAATTGACATGAGCCGTCGTAAGGTTGAAAGACTGAAATAGTATAGAAAGTTCAGCCCTCTGAAGCTATCTCCGATGAGCTGGTAGATAGATGGTGTTCACTCGATCTGATGATGTAGAAAAAAATAGGAACCTGCCCTGGGCAAAATTTGCCTGCATCCCCGCAGCGGTGGTCCTGCCACTATTGTCATCAATATAAACTTTCTTGTCTGTCTCTGCGTAATCTCTTCCAGGATAGACGGTTAGACTTTCAGTCTGGATATTGATGAATCTACCGTCTGGTTGTTGCTTGATCGCAATTACGTTTTCCCACAGTTCAACGGCCTCTTCTCTAAATGTGGACTGTGAGAGCAGGCGACCATGTTTGGCGGTGATTGCCCAGGGGATGGAATCGTCGGAGAACAGGACAAGACTAGGCGTTGTTAGGGTGGTGAGGTCGGTCAACGGAAAGTGCGTGAATCTTTCAGCACTCAGTTCATGATCCAAAGTTCCACTTTCAGAGTATTGCCGGATAGTCGCGTCCAGCATGTATAGGTCTGGATCATTTCGTGTTAAATCTTCAATTTCGGTGTCAGGGTTCGAATCTTCCAGAAACCAGTTCGTGGCGAATGCTACAACAATTATGATGCAACTCAGGATAATGGCACGGCTTGTCATTAAGCTGTCCCCGGAATTAACTGGCGATCGCGGTATTGTATAGAGTAATCAGGTATCCAAGCCAGATTGCGAGCAATAGCGCTCCTTTTATCCTACTAATCTTCCTTTCCTTATTCTTACCTACCGCGAAGAAGATAAGGGCTGCAGTAAGTAACAGCATAACCAGGTAATCACGCCAGAATACCTGCGGGCCTACTTCAGTAGGTGCCAGAATACATGGAATAGATAGGACAGCGAGTATATTGAATATGTTGGAGCCGACGATATTGCCAATAGCAAGGTCAGTTTGACCCTTTAGTGATGAAGCTAGGGATACCATTAGCTCGGGTAGGCTCGTTCCCACCGCAATTATCGTGAGTCCAATGACAAGTTCGCTCACTCCAAGGCTTTGGGCGATATTGATGGCGGACCATACCAATAGCTCTGCGCTTGCAAGCAGGAAAAGTAGGGAAATGATCAACCTGATAACACCCTGCTTCGTAGTAATTTCGGGTATTTCCACCAATTCTTCTATCTCAGGTGGTATTTCGGACGATTTTCCCTTTTCGGAAACCAGGCGCCAGAGAAACAATGCGAGGCCAAAGAACAATAGCAGACCGTCCCAGATATCCAATTTGAAATCTACGAGTGCTATGCCACAACAAACAGTTACAAATATGAGGATGGGTATATCCTCCCGTAGGAGTTCTACCTTGAATCGAAGAGGGATAATCAGGGCGGTTATCCCGAGTACCATGCCTACATTAGCGATGTTGGATCCTATGGCATTCCCAACGGCGAGGTGCGCTTCCCCTTGTAGAGAGGAGGTGATCGCAACGAAAATTTCCGGGGCTGATGTTCCTAGGGCAACGATTGTTAGCCCGATGATCATCGGTGACACTGATATATTTTTCGCGGTTGCTATAGATCCGACAACGAATTCGTCGGCGCTCTTAAAGAGAATCAGGAAACCCACCAGCATGGCGGCACATAACAGTAGTATGTCGAGCAACTTACGGTTCCCTGAAAAAGCGTGCCATTAAATTTCGATTCCGCCTTATTTGCAAGAATAGTTTGCGACAATTGGCTGCAAGACCGGGAGTATTGAGGCCGTTTGGATAATCGTGAGAGTGCCGCGGCGATTGTGTTTGTGACTACCTGGCGATAATGTTGACGAAAATCGCGATTTCAAATGACTATGACTGACCATATCGTGTTGGAGAACGTCGTATTTACCAGAGGCGTTCGCAGGATATTCTATGACGTGAGCCTTCGCATACCCAGAGGTAAAGTAACGGCGATCATGGGGCCTAGTGGTACAGGCAAAACCACCTTGCTAAGGCTTGTAGGTGGTCAAATAGTTCCGGATTCTGGCAGAGTGTGGGTTGACGAGCAGGAGATACCCAAGCTCTCTCGTGAAGCTCTGTTTGACGTCAGAAAGTCCATGGGAATGCTGTTTCAGTCAGGCGCCCTGTTCTCCGACTATTCCGTGTTCGACAATGTGGCTTTTCCTCTTAGGATACACACCGATCTGCCGGACCAGATGATTCGCGACCTGGTGTTGCTCAAACTGCAATCTGTGGGGCTTCGAGGCGCTGCTGACCTTTTCCCGTCTGAGCTGTCAGGTGGTATGCACAGACGTGGTGCTTTAGCGCGAGCGATAGCACTTGATCCCAAGATCATTATGTATGACGAGCCATTCACCGGTTTGGACCCCGTTGCGATGGGTGTCATTGTGTTACTGATTCAGACGCTCAATCAGGTATACGGGATGACAAGTATCATCGTTTCTCATGATATCGCCGAAACCGCGAGCATTGCGGACATGGTCTACTTAATTTCGGACGGTAAAGTTGTTGGTGCGGGTTCGCCAGATCACCTGTATAAAGAGGACTCGCCGCGAGTTCAGCAGTTTATTAAGGGACTACCTGATGGGCCGGTTCCATTTCATTATCCTGCCGCGGATTTTGAGGATGAATTGTTAGAGGAAATCCCAAACCGGTAGCAATATGAGTAAGCGACGCTGTCATACCTACGCCGAATAGGTCATTACTGCCTTGAGTCCATTGCGACCCTGGGTCGAGCGGGGCGAGTGTGGTGGCACGCGATATGGCGTAAGCCAGAGTGGAAGAATTGGCCGCTGATCGTTACGCAAATTTATCGATTGGGCGTATTGTCGGTCGTAATAACGGTAATGTCGGGCTTCTCGATTGGAGCGGTGTTAGCCCTGCAGGGCTATAACCAATTGGTGCGTTATGGGTCTGAGAGCGCGCTGGGTCTTGGTGTTGCCCTGGTGCTTGTCATGGAGATCGGGCCTGTAGTGTCGGCACTTTTGTTTGCGGGTCGAGCAGGCTCGGCAATAACCGCCGAAATTGGACTAATGAAAGCTACTGAGCAGTTAAGTAGTATGGAGATGATGGGAGTGGACTCGCTTCAGCGAATCGTCTCCCCCAGATTGTGGGCAGGTTTTATAGCCATGCCGATTCTAGCGTTAATGTTTAGTGTAGTGGGGATCTGGGGTGCTGCCCTTGTGGGTGTGGAATGGCTCGGTGTATATGAGGGTGCTTTTTGGTCAGGTATGCAGGACGGCGTTACGTTTTCTGATCATGTGTTGAAAGGTATCGTAAAGTCGGTGGTATTCGGACTGGTAATTACCTGGGTAGCGGTCTTTGAAGGGTATGACTGTCAAGCGACCTCGGAAGGTATTGCATCTGCCACGACACGTGGCCGTTGTATATTCGTCTGTTTCGGTACTGGTACTGGATTTTTTCCTGACCCTTATCATGTTTAACATCTAAAGGACCCGATATGCAGCCTCGTTCTATTGAAATAGTAGTTGGTGCGTTTATTCTTGCTGGTATCTTGTCGCTGGCAATTATTGCGTTTCGTGTCAGTGGTTTTAATCTGGGTAATGAAACGTCCTCATATAGTGTTTACGCGCGGTTCGAAAATCTCGGTGGTCTCGTTGTTCGATCCAAAGTTAGTATTTCCGGTGTTGTTGTTGGTCGAGTAGCGGAAGTCAGTTTCGACCATGAGACGCTCACAGCATTGGTGCGTATGGAGATAGACAGCGATATCAATCAAATCAGCACGGATACGACGGCAGCGATACTGACTGAAGGGTTGTTAGGGGGAAAATACATAGGTCTCAGTCTGGGCGCGGAGGAAGAATTTGTGACCGATGGAGGCGAGTTAATAGATACTCAGTCAGCGATCGTGCTTGAAGAGTTAATTGGTCAGTTTTTGCTGAAACAGTTTTAGGATACCCTATGAATTTGCGTACATTGTCAGTAGTAGTGTTGTTATTTATAGCCACACCTTGCTCTGGTGCTATTTCACCCTATGAGTCGGTAAAGTCTGCGACTGACGATTTGCTAGCAAAGTTGAATGAGTTGCGGCCAGCCTATGATACAGACCAGGGCCACTTTTTTAGTGAGATCGATAAAGCGTTAGCACCCTTTGTCGACTTCGAAGGATTCTCCCGTGGGGTCATGGCAAAGTTTTATCGTCGCGCGACCCCGGATCAACGCACCGCCTTTGCGGAACGATTTCGAGAGTTACTTATCCAGACGTAGGCAAAAGCGCTGGTTGAGTTCGATAATCAAAAGGTTGTCGTCCGTGAAGATGTGAAAACCGGTAGAGACGCATCCAGAGCGGCAGTTACTCTGGATATCCACGGTAAGAATGGCGCGATTTATCCAGTGGAGTATTCGCTGGTGTTAAAGGATGACGTGTGGAAACTACGTAATGTGGTGATCAATGGCATCAATATTGGGCTGCAATTCAAATCCCAATTTGGTTTTTACATGCAGAAACATAGAAACGATATCGATAGTGTCATTGAAGCATGGCGCGTTGATGGTTGATGATCGGACGAGTGTGACGCTTCAAGGATTGGTCAGTATTGATTCGGTGGTCAGTTTTAGTGAACTAATGATGTCCGAATTGAATAACAGTCGTTCAGCTAAAGTGGTGTTTGATCTATCCAAGCTTGAGTTAGAAGGTTCAGCAGTGATTGCGCTTCTGGTGGGAGTGATGCGGGAAGCTAGAAGACTTGGAATCGAGATAGAGTACAAGTCCTGCTCTACCAGTCTGATCGAGATTGCGGAAGTAAGCGGCGTCGATCAGATTCTTCCACTATCGAAATAGTTTATGACAGTCGAGATTTAAGGAGTCCTGATGGACAGCGACAAAGTGAAAGAAATTCTGTCATCCGGGCTGGGTGACTGCGATATCAGGATGGAGATTGACGGTAATAAGGTCGTACTAAATCTTGTTTCCAATGTGTTTGAAGGACTGTCACGGGTAAAGCGTCAGCAAAAAGTTTATGCACTTCTAAATGACATGATTGCAAGTGGCGAAATCCATGCTGTAACCATAATAACTCAGACCCCTGATGAGATAGGCGGCTAAAGAAATGGAAAGATTACTCATAGAAGGTGGGGCAAGACTTGACGGGGAGCTACGTGCATCAGGAGCCAAGAACTCGGCATCGATTATGTTGCCGGCCGCGTTGCTCGCTGATGACCCGGTTACGATCAGCAATGTCCCCCATTTAAGGGACATAACGACAATGATAGAGCTTCTCGGATCGATGGGTGTCGAGGTTGTCATTGATGAAAAGATGAATGTTGAGATTCACGCTAACAGTATCAAACGATTCACGGCGCCCTATGATCTCGTGAAGACAATGCGGGCTTCCTTCACTGTACTCGGACCTCTACTTGCTCACTACGGTCATGCGGAAGTGTCTTTGCCCGGCGGTTGTGCGATTGGGCCACGTCCTGTTGATCAGCACCTGCGAGGGCTTGAGGCACTAGGGGCGAGGATTGAAATGGAAGATGGTTATGTCAAGGCGAGGGTGGATGGTCGACTGAAAGGTGCGCGCGTCTATTTTGACATCAGTACTGTTGGCGGGACAGAACACATCATGATGGCTGCCACTCTTGCCGATGGTGAGACGGTCCTGGAGAACTGTGCACGAGAGCCTGAAATTGTGGATCTCGCAGATTGCCTAAATGCGATGGGAGCCATCGTTGAAGGTGCAGGGACAGAGACCATTACAATTAACGGTGTTGATTCGCTAAAGGGTTGCACCCATCGGGTAATTGCCGATCGGGTAGAGACCGGAACGTATCTGATTGCGGCTGCCGCGACAGGCGGGCGGGTAAAAGTTCGGGATGCGAACCCCGATCATCTGGAATTGCTAATCGAGAAGTTGAAAGAGGCGGGAGCGTTGATCAACCTGGGTGAGGACTGGATAGAGTTGGATATGCAGGGGAGGCGTCCTAAAGCCATTAGCCTTGTGACTGCACCATATCCAGCGTTTCCGACCGATCTGCAGGCACAGATTATTGCGCTAAATAGTATTGCAGAAGGCACCGGGACCATCAAAGAAACGGTTTTTGAAAACCGATTTATGCATGTGCATGAAATGAGCAGGATGGGAGCGCGTATTCGTCTTGAGGGAAATAATACGACTGCGATAGTCGAGGGAGTTGAAAAATTACAGGGCGCTCCGGTCATGGCAAACGACCTGCGTGCATCTGTAAGTCTGGTGATAGCCGGTTTGGTAGCGGAAGGCACTACCGTGGTCGACAGGATTTATCATATTGATCGAGGATACGAACAGGTCGAGGAAAAACTAAACAAACTCGGCGCAAATATTCAGCGTGTGGCCAGCGCATGACCGAGGTCAGAGTGAAAAGACTTCAATACGCCGATGATGATTTCGAGGCGTCTCTCGATTCATTACTCTCGATCTCAGACGAAGAAGTTGAGGGTGTCACCGATACTGTCAGGGAAATCATCGCGTCTATAAGGGATCGAGGTGACCAGGCGCTCCTGGAATATACTGAACGTTTGGATAAATTGTCGGCGGATTCACCAGATAGACTCGAAATCTCCAAGTCTCGTCAACAAGAAGCGCTTGAGACAATTGATCCTTTGGTAAGACAGGCGCTGGAGTCGGCGGTTGATCGGGTAAAGAACTACCACAAGCAACAGCTAAAGGCTTTTGGTAGTGGTGCCGACTGGGAGTATAAGGATCCTGAAGGTAATCGTCTGGGACAGATTGTTCGGAGTATGCAACGAGTAGGCCTTTATGCCCCGGGCGGCAAGGCTGCCTATCCTTCGACCGTCTACATGACTGCAATTCCGGCAAAGGTGGCGGGTGTTAAGGAAGTTATATTGGCTGTGCCTACGCCGAGTGGAGAACTCAACGAGACATTACTGGCGGCAGCCAGACTTTGTGATATTGATAGAGTGTTTACTATCGGTGGCGCTCAGGCTATTGCCGCACTCGCCTATGGCACGGAGACGATCCCGAGAGTTGATAAGATTGTTGGTCCGGGCAATGTTTATGTCGCTAAAGCGAAAGAACAGGTCTATGGCGATGTCGGTATCGACATGGTGGCGGGCCCTTCTGAAGTCGTTATCGTTGCCGATTCATCGGCGCGAGCAGACTGGTTAGCGCTCGATATGTTTGCTCAGGCTGAACACGATGAAATGGCGCAGGCCATTCTTATTAGTTCAGATGGGCTGTTGTTGGACGCCGTTGAAAAGGAGGTTCGGGATCGGCTTGAAGAAATGCCCAGAAAAGAGATTGTCAGAGAATCTCTTGGAAAACGTGGTGCGCTAATTCAAGTTGGCTCTACCGAGGAGGCCTTGAAGGTGGTTAATCGAATTGCACCTGAGCATTTGGAGTTGGCTGTTGGCGACCCATCTGATGTGATTGACGGCGTAAAACATGCTGGCGCTATCTTTATAGGAGCTCACAGTGCAGAAGTGGTAGGTGACTATACTGCCGGGCCGAGCCATGTGTTGCCGACTTCAGGTACTGCTCGATTTGGATCGCCGCTTGGCGTCTATGATTTTCTAGTCAAAACATCAATTATAGAATGTTCCCCAAAGGGCTCAGTGAACCTCAGCAGAGATGCAGCACTGATTGCCGGAGAAGAAGGACTGTACGCCCATGCAGAGTCTGCCAAGTCCCGGGTTGAGGGCTAACAGCGATACTTCTATAGAGGCCCCAAATGTCAGACGGTCCCGTTAACCGTTACCAGGCAGCGCTCAATGCTGGTGAAATTCAATACGATGACGCTCAGCAATTGGTGGTTGAAGAGCTGCAGCGTTTGTTCGATGAACTGACCCGGACTCCTGAGCGTCAGGGACTATTTTCCAGGGTGTTTGTTTCCAAAATATTTGGCGGATCGGCAGATGGTCCCATATCTGGTCTATACCTGTGGGGAGGCGTGGGTAGAGGCAAAACCTATCTGATGGATATTTTTTACGAGTGTCTTCCGTTCGACCAAAAAACGCGATTACATTTTCATCGTTTTATGCGATTGGTGCATCGACGATTAAAAGAGAATCAGGGTACACCGGATCCGCTTAAGCACATTGCGGCGAAATTCGCTGAAGATGCCCGTGTCATCTGCTTTGACGAGTTTTTCGTCAGTGATATCACTGATGCGATGTTGCTCGCGACTCTGCTTGAGGAGTTGTTTAGGAGAGGTGTGGTTCTGGTTGCCACTTCAAACGTGGAGCCTAAAAACCTATACAAAAATGGACTGCAGCGTCGAAAGTTCCTGCCTGCTATCGATTTGATCTATGAGAATACCGTGGTTTTGAACGTTGATGGTGACCGTGATCATCGCTTGAGAGCGCTGCAGTCAGCAGAAATCTACCACTCTCCATTAGATCAGTCTGCTGAAGACAATCTGCGCCTGTGCTTCTCGTCGATTGCGCCAGACATCTCACCAGACACCTCTCCAAATAGGGGTGAAGAGGGCGTCGCTCTTGAGATCGAGGGTCGTACTATCAATGCATTTCGATGCGCCGAGGGGGTCGTGTGGTTTGATTTTTACGAGATATGCGATGGTCCCAGGAGTCAAAACGACTACATCGAACTTGCGAGGTTATTTCAAACCGTCCTGGTGGCTAATGTTCCGAAAATGGAAGCAGATAACCTCACACGCCGGTTTATTAGCCTGGTAGACGAGTTCTACGATCGCAACGTGAAACTGATTCTTTCGGCGGCCGTACCAGTAGAGGAACTATATGCGGGGAATCTGTTATCGTTTGAGTTTGAGCGAACCGTAAGTCGCTTGAAAGAGATGCAGTCGCAGGAGTATCTTGCCACTGAGCATCGACCATGACTCGGTAGAGCCAAGTCGCTGATTTTCCAAGGAATAAACTAGCGGATATTACTTGCGAAACACCAGGCGCTTGGGTAATATTCGCGCTCCCGATCGAGGGTCCTAAACCGAGGTCCAAACAGCCTCAGAGCAGGCTCGCCAGGGGCAAGGGCCCTAAGTAGAGATTATGAAAACAATTAGCACGAAAGAAGAGAATGTACGACGTGGCTGGTATCTTGTCGACGCAACTGACAAGACGCTGGGCCGATTGAGCACGCAAATCGCGAATCGTATTCGTGGCAAACATAAGCCTGAATATACGCCAAATGTTGATACTGGCGATTATGTGGTAGTGGTCAATGCCGAAAAGGTCCGAGTGACTGGAAACAAAGAGAACGACAAGCTCTATCACCACCACACCGGCTACCCAGGTGGTATAAAGTCCATAACGCTTGGTAAGTTGCTTCAGGAGAAACCAGAGAAAGCGATTGAAATGGCAGTTAAGGGTATGATGCCCAAGAACAAACTAAGCCGATCAATGCTTGGCAAATTAAAGGTTTATGCCGGCAATGATCATCCCCATGTTGCGCAACAACCACAACCTCTCGAGATTTAAGCATGACCCAATACTACGGTACAGGACGAAGAAAATCCTCCAAGGCCAGAGTCTTTCTAAACACTGGTGGCGCGGGACAAATCCTTGTAAATAATCGTCCGCTCGACGAGTACTTTGGTCGTGAGACAGCTCGCATGATCGTACGCCAGCCGCTTGAACTGGTTGAACTCAACGATAAGTTTGATCTAAAGGTTTCGGTGCGTGGTGGTGGTAGTTTTGGTCAGGCTGGAGCGATCCGGCACGGTATTACCAGAGCGCTTCTTGAGTATGATGAAACCTTGCGACCTCCGTTGAGACAAGCAGGGTTTGTGAGTAGAGACGCGCGGGTTGTTGAGCGTAAGAAAGTGGGTCTGCGTAAAGCGAGAAAGCGTCCACAGTACTCCAAACGTTAGGTTGCTATCGAGGCATAAAATCTATCCTGACACGCGGTTTTTTGTTGTTTTAACCAGGTTGTCTCTCAATATTTTTTTCATCTACTGTGGTAGAATGGTGCTCTGGCCGTGGTTGGTCAAAGCACCAGTCAAGTTCGAACCGACAGGAGTATATAGTGAGTGAAGACGGCGCCGATAAAGGACGGCGTAATTTTCTAATTGGCGCAAATCTGGTTGTTGGATCGGTAGGCGTCGTAGGTTGGGCAGTACCATTTGTAGCTTCCTTTAATCCAAGTGCGAAGGCGCTCGCAGCGGGTGCGCCCATCAAGGTTGATGTGTCGAAACTGGGACCTGGAGGTATATTGGGTCCAATTCCGGCCTGGCGCGACAAACCCATATTTATTGTGAAGCGATCCGACACGATGCTCGGTAAGCTCAATTCACAGAATACACGTCTCGCAGACCCAGGGTCTGAACGAGAGCAGCAGCCGGAATACGCAAAGAACGATACGAGATCAATCAGGCCAGATATTCTCGTGCTGGTGGGTCTTTGCACCCATCTTAGTTGTTCACCAAAATTTAGACCTGCGTTGAAGCCTGAAACGTTTGATCCTGAATGGCTGGGTGGCTTCTACTGTCCATGCCACGGTTCAAAATTTGATCTTGCCGGCAGGGTGTATGCGGGTGTACCAGCTCCATCAAATATGGAAGTTCCGCCGCACTATTTTGAATCGGACTCGGTTATTGTTATTGGCGAAGATGAGGGCACTGCATGATAGCTGCGTTCAAGAACTTCATGGATTGGATTGATGCTCGGTTACCGGTGACGGAGACCTACGAAAAGCATATGTCCAAATATTATGCGCCAAAGAATTTTAACTTCTGGTACTACTTTGGTGTTCTGGGATTTATCGTTCTTGTTAATCAGTTGATGACAGGTATTTGGCTCACAATGAGCTATAACCCAACCGGGGAAGGGGCTTTTGCATCGGTTGAGTACATCATGCGTGATGTCGAGTTTGGCTGGCTATTGAGATATATGCACTCCACCGGGGCATCAGCATTTTTTGTTGTTGTTTACCTGCATATGTTCAGAGGGCTGCTTTACGGTTCTTACCAGAAACCCAGAGAATTGATATGGATCTTCGGAATGCTGATCTATGTTGCGCTCATGGCTGAGGGATTTTTTGGGTACCTGCTGCCCTGGGGGAATATGTCATTCTGGGGAGCCCAGGTCATCGTGTCTCTTGCTGGCGCAATTCCCTTTGTAGGTGAGGACCTTGCGGTCTGGATACGGGGCGATTTCAATATGTCCGGGGTAACCCTCAATAGATTCTTTGCCCTGCATGTGGTTTTGGTACCGTTAGTATTGCTGGTGCTTGTGGTTCTGCATGTTCTGGCGTTGCATGAGGTTGGCTCCAATAATCCTGATGGAGTCGATATCAAAAAGAATGTGGATGAGGATGGCAAACCACTGGATGCGATACCATTTCATCCTTATTACACGATAGGTCACGATCTCCCGGCGATAGTTGTGTTTCTTTTCATCTTCTGTGCGGTGATGTTTTTCTATCCGGACGGGGGTGGATACCTTATTGAGCACCCGAATTATGAACCGGCAGATCCACTAAAGACTCCTGATCTTATTGCGCCAGTCTGGTACTACACGCCGTTTTATTCGATGCTCCGAGCCGCAACCTTCCCGTTGTTCGGCCTTGATGCAAAATTTTGGGGGCTTGTGGTGATGGCTGGAGCCATTGCAATACCATTTGTACTGCCATGGCTGGATAAATCGCCGGTGCGTTCAATTCGATACAAGGGTACGCCCAGTAAGGTTTTCCTGACTTTATTTGTGATCTCATTTTTTATATTGGGATACCTGGGAACAGTGCACCCTACACCGATAAAAACGATGATTGCCCAGATCTGTACTGCTATCTACTACGCGTATTTTCTGCTGATGCCCTGGTATACCAGCGTTGAAGCCACCAAGCCGGTGCCAGAACGGTTGACGATGCCATGAAGCTAGTAAGTGCTTGTTTGCTATTTGGATTGTCTCTTTCCGTAATGGCGGCTGAGTCCACCATCCCATTGCTAAATATGACGCCTGACCTGGATGACAAGGCCTCGTTGCAGCGTGGTGCAAAAACCTACATGAACTACTGTCTCGGTTGTCATTCGTTACAGTATCAACGCTATGAGCGCACTGCGAATGATCTCGGTATACCGCACGATCTAATCCTGGAGCACCTGATTTTTGATCCTGATACGAGAATTGGGTCGCTTATCGAAAACTCCCTGTCACTGTCGAGCGCGAAAACGTGGTTTGGTGCGGCGCCGCCTGATCTCACTTTATATACATCTTTGAAAGGAACTCCTGACTATATCTATACGTATCTGAAGAGTTTTTATGCAGATCCAGCGAGGCCTTTCGGAGTAAACAATCTTCTGTTTGAGAACGTCGGGATGCCGCACGTTCTACTTGATTTGCAAGGACTTCCCAGAAAGGTATGTAAAACAAAGTTGGAAGCAGATGGCAGTACACAGGAACCTTGCGAGACAGATGTCATCGTTGACGGTCGCTACATGCTTGAAGTAGACGGCAGTGGTTCGATGAGTCCTGATGAGTATGATCGGGTTGCCTACGATCTAACTAACTTTCTCTATTATGTCGCAGAGCCGACCCGCCAGGAACGAGAGCGGTTGGGTGTCTACGTCTTATTGTTCCTGGCATTTTTCTTTGTCTTTACGTATCTCCTTGGTAGGGAGTATACGAAGGAATTTCACTAACGCATTGTAGTGGTATAACACCAGAGGGGTTAATTAATGGGCGTAGAAGCCAAACACTCGTCGATGATTTTTTATTCAGACGGAAACGATCACTATAGTCAGCGAGTACGTCTTGTGCTTGCTGAGAAAGGTGTTGCTGTTGAGATTTTAGATGTTGAACCGGGCAACATGCCAGAAGACCTGGCGGATCTAAATCCTTATAACAGCCTGCCAACGTTGGTGGACCGCGATCTGGCGCTATACGAGTCCAGGGTTATTATGGAGTATCTCGATGAGCGGTTTCCGCATCCTCCTTTGCTGCCAGTCTATCCAGTGGCGCGCGCACAAAGCCGATTATTCATGTATAGAATTCAGCGGGATTGGTGCGGCTATGTAGACACCATAGTGGCGGGGCGTTCCAAGGACACGGTGATAGACAGATCACGAAAGGAACTGCGTGAAAGCCTCATCGCTATTGCTCCTATATTAGCAGAGAAGCCATTCTTCATGAACGAAGAGTTTACCCTGGTGGATTGCTGTGTTGGACCCATTCTATGGCGACTGCCGGAGCTGGGCATTGAACTACCTCCGAAACACGGTAAGCCGATCCATAACTATATGGACAATCTGTTTAATCGAGAGTCTTTCCAAGCCAGCCTGTCAGAGGCAGAGCTGGATATGCGTGACTAGGTCGCTGCGCGGCTAAGCCAACCATGTCCATGACATCCAGCGTTCCGTATTTGTTGCGGGGTATGCACGAATGGATCTTGGATAATGGTTGTACTCCCTATCTTGTTCTTGATGCCACAGTGCAAGGCACTCTCGTGCCGGAGGAATACGTCAAGGAAGGTCAGATTGTTCTGAATATCGGACCGTCTGCGATTAGAGATTTGCATATCGAACAGGATTTCCTGTCGTTTGATGGTAGGTTTCAGGGTGTTGCAAGGGAGATTTACGCGCCTATGGGTGCAGTGCTGGGGATCGTTGCTCGGGAAAATGGTGAAGGTATGTGGTTTCCCAGGGAAGACGAGGAAAGCCCGGAACCTGATCCACCCGGATCTCCTACGTTAAAAGTTGTGAAATAAATGTCACTAGAAATTAGTTAAGGTAATCGAATACCTTAACAATCTTCTGTATTCCGTATACCTGTCGTGTTTCTTCCACTGCGAGGTCCGCTTCCTGCCTTGTCACTACCCCCATGAGATATACCACGCCGTTCTCGGTAACGACCTTTAGCCGATTTGCTTGCAGGTCGGTTGAGGAGGCGAGCCGTGTCCGGACTTTGCCCGATAGGTACGAGTCGTTGGCCCTGGAAATTAGTGATGTTGGTCCTGCCACAACCAGTTCGTTGTGTACGCGTTTAACGTTACGCATTTTGTCGACTACTTCGGTTTCTTGTTGGATGATAGCCTTTTCAATAAGCTTTTCTACTTTTTCAAAGCCAAGCATTTCAAATAGCGCATCGTAAAGAGGGCGCAGGTATGGGTCTACCTTTTGGCTTAAATCGCCTGGTAAAAAGCCCAGTTTTTCGCCGGCTTCTACCGCTGGGCGGGTAAGTAATATACGACGTATTTCTTGGCGCTCTAGGGCATCTACTGCGGCTGCAACTGCTAGGTATGTTTTACCTGTACCGGCAG
>CAJWQG010000072.1 GCA_913045175.1 uncultured Gammaproteobacteria bacterium
TACCGATGGCGTTGGAAACAATTCTGACCCGGATGATGATGGAGATGGTGTCCTTGATGACGATGACAATGACGGCGTGAATGATTCAGATGACGCGTTTCCGCTGGACGATAGTGAAACAGCGGATGCTGACGGGGATGGAGTGGGGGACAATGCAGACGAATTTCCCGACGATCCCACACGGTCGCAGTTGAACGATGAAGATAACGATGGTGCTGCAGATGAAGACGATAATTGTGTGGGTCTTAGCAATCCTGATCAGCTAGATACTGATGAAGATGGCGATGGTAATGCTTGCGACGACGACAACGACGGTGTGGCGGACGCTGAGGATGAATTACCGCTAAATGCAGATGAAACAGTAGATGCTGATGGGGACGGGATAGGAAACAACTCAGATACCGAAGATGACGACGACGGTATACCCGACTCAGTTGAAGAAGCGAACAACCTTGATACACTATCTGGTGATGATGCTTTGTTAGACGGCGACGGAGATGGCGCGAGTAACCTTGAGGAATTTGAGCAAGGTTCAGACATTTCAAATGACGATATTCCTCCAGTTATAGATCTTGACCCTACGCGTGTCGTTGGAGCGACAGGACCAATGACAGACGTGGATTTGTCTGGGGTTACTGCCGCTGATGCCAAAGATGGTGAGGTCGATGCGAGTGTCAATCCACAAGGGCCATTTACTTCAGGTAATCATGAGCTGGAGTGGACTGCCGTTGACGCGGCTGGCAACGTCGCCATCGAGATACAAATTCTCAAAGTCCAGCCGATGGTTTCCGTTTCGCCCAACCAAGAAAGTGGCGAGGGCAATAGTGTGGAAACAAAACTGCTGCTTTCCGGCGAAGCACCAGACTATCCCGTTGTGGTGAGTTACTCGAGGTCAGGAACAGCAGATGATGACGACGTTAACGGATTGACTGGAAGTGCTGAGATAACGATAGGGATTACCGGTAGCATCGACTATGAAATTATCGCAGATGGTGAGGCGGAAGATGATGAATCGCTGACTTTGGAGCTAACCGGCGCGGAGGGCGCAGTTCTTGGATCTCCTATCGTGCACACGGTTACCATAACTGAGCAGAATCTTTCACCCAGAGGCTCCATGGCTTTGACCCAGGCCGGCGATCAACGATCACAGGTTTCTCAACAAGAAGGGGAAGTTACAGTGGTGGTCGAGGCTTCGGACGCTAATCCCGGTGATGCCTTGTCCTATGATTGGTCAGGAACCAGTGGCGCACTTGTGCTTTCGGCTACTGATGAGGCGGAGACCAGTTTTGACCCGGCAAGTGTGGCTCCTGGGAATTATCTCCTGAGTGTTTCCGTCAGTGACGATGCTGATCCGCCCGCTGTCATTAATCTTCGTCGATTAGTGCGCGTGGTTGAAGAGGTTGGGGAATTGTCAGATACGGATACCGACGGCGATGGAATCGCGGATGACGAAGAAGGATATAACGACACGGATGGCGATGGGATCGAAGACTACCGCGACAACAACGCTGATGTGTAAGTGCTACCTGTAGCTGAAGATAATCAGAATGAGGTTCTTCAGACCGAGCCGGGACTTAGGTTGAAATTGGGTGAGGCGAGTTTGGCGGCGGACAAGCGCGGTGGGTTGGTCACGGATGAGGACCTTGCGATGGTTGTCGACGACGATACTCAGGCACCGCTGGAAAATACTACGGATGAAGAGTTTGACCGTCCGCTTGGAATATTTGATTTCGAAATTGATCAATTGCCCATCGTAGGGCGAGCGGTGAGCGTTGCTATCCCACAACCCGATGTAATCCCTGAGAATGCTGTTTACCGAAAGTACTCTAGGATGGTGGGTTGGCAGGATTTCGCAGAGGACGGTACGAATACAGTTGCCTCGGCTTTGGCAGAGTCAGGCGTCTGTCCACAGGTTGGAGATGCTGTTTATAGTGGTGGGCTGAATGCTGGCGACGACTGTGTTCAGTTGACGATCGTCGACGGTGGTCTCAACGATGCTGACGGTGCTGCGAATGGTTCGATCAGTGACCCCGGCGCCATATCGGTGCTCATTCCGGACACGACGCCGCCGGAGATCGTCGCGCCAGATAGTATTAATATTAAGTCCGATACGACAATAAGCTCATCTGACGAAGCTGTATCGGCTTTCTTATCGGGAGCAACTTGTGCTGACGACAAAGATGGTGAACGGCCGGTGGAGCACGATGCGCCGACTAGTTTTGCTGCGGGAACGGTCACGATAGTTACGTTCTCATGTGCTGACGCAGCGCAAAACACAGCCACTACTACTGCGTCGGTCACAGTTACTCAGCTTCGAGTTGTCGGTGCCGGTGCGGAGCCCAGCGAAGAAGGAGCTGGATGTTTTATCGCAACAGCCGCCTATGGATCTTATCTTGCGCCGGAAGTAAGTGCACTTCGCCAGTTCAGAAACGGTTACCTGATCACTAACGAACCTGGACGATGGTTCGTATCGATGTATTACGAGTACAGCCCAGCGGTCGCGGAGATCATTAGAGATAATGCAATCTTGAGGGGAGCAACCAGAACAGTACTGACGCCGATAGTATGGTCAGTCAAATCGCCCTGGATTGTGTTGTTTCTGCTTCTCGGTTTGATAGTCGGGCCGTTAGTTTATCGCAGGACATCGGCACAGAATTAAAGCTATGGATATAGGAATCTGCGCCGCCAGTCATGTTGGGGACATCGGTTACATCGTCAGGGCGGAAGAGCTGGGGTATAGCCACGCATGGTGTGCCGATAGCCAGATGATCTGGTCAGACTGCTATGCGACGCTTGCGTTGGCGGCAGACAAAACAAGTCGGATTAACCTCGGTACTGGCGTTGCTATCACGGGTACGAGACCTCCCGCTGTCAATGCGGCGGGCATTGCGACGATCAATGCACTGGCACCAGGTAGAACCTTCTTTGGGGTCGGTGCAGGCAATACAGCGATGCGTATCATGGGCCAACCACCACATCGGATTGCCGAGTTCGCGTGGTACCTAAAGGAAATCAAGCCGTTGTTGCGCGGTGAAGAGTCCTTTGTTCACTTCGATAATCAAGATATTCCAATCAAGCATGTGATGCCTGATAAGGGGTTCGTGAATTTTGACGACCAGATTCCTATGTATGTTTCCGGGTTTGGCCCAAGGTCGCTCGGCTTGGTTGGGCAATATGGTGATGGTGCGGTTGTCGGTACACCTTCTGGCGCGGGGACCATGGAATACATTTGGAACATGATAAAAGCTGGTGCAAGAGAAGTGGGTAGAGAGATCAATTGCGATCAGTTCTATACGACTTCTCTTGCTGCGATGATCGTTCTCGATGATGGCGAGGCAATAGACTCTGATCGGGTTAAACATCATTGCGGCGCGATGGTTATGGCCTCTGTCCACTATGCTTACGACCAGTGGCGTAACTTCGGACATCAGCCACCTGGGCATATGGCGGATATATGGGATGACTACACCGCGATGCTGGAGGCTTTTCCCGAAGAACGACGCCACCAGCGAATCCATGCGGGCCATAATTGTTGGGTTCTACCAGAAGAAGAAAAGTTCGTAACCAGGCCTCTATTGCAACGAACCTGTATGATCGGGACCCAGGACCAACTATTGGAACGCTTGCAGGAGTTAAGTGATGCCGGTCTCAACCAGATAATGAATCTTCCATCTTATGACCCGCGTTTCGAAGTGCTTGAACGAATCGCCAAAGATATAATCCCGAACGTATGACAAAGACTGACGAATGTTTAGCCAAACTCAGCAAACTACTGAGTGCTGGTTCTATTGTTCATGGGGATGAACTGGACCGTGTGACGAGCTATTGGGATTCAGCGCCAGCCAGGGCAGTGGCGATGGTTTCGCCGCGTAGTACCGAAGAGGTCAGCGAAGTACTGCGCATCTGTTTCGAACATGGACAGCAGATTGTGACCCAGGGAGGTATGACCAATTGCGTTAAGTCCGCCGACCCGCTCCCGGAAGAAATTATTCTATCTACAGAGAAGCTCAAGAGGATAGAGGTGATTGATACGGTTGGCGGAACCGTAACGGTTGAGGCGGGCGTTGTGCTGCAAACGCTCCAGGAAGCGTGTCTTGAAAAAGACATGGTGTTTCCTCTGGATCTCGGTGCACGTGGAAGCTGCACGATTGGCGGAAATGTTGCAACCAATGCGGGCGGCATCAACGTGTTGCGTTACGGCATGATGCGTAACCTAGTGTTGGGTATGGAAGTCGTTCTGGCGGATGGGACAATACTCTCATCCATGAACCAGATGCTAAAGAATAATACGGCCTATGATCTCAAGCAGCTGTTTATCGGTAGTGAAGGGACACTTGGTATCGTAACGCGTGTTGTCTTGCGTCTTTTTCCCAAGCCGCTTAGTTGCCAGACCGCGCTGCTCGCAATGGACACGTTTAACGATGTCATCGACACGCTTAAAAAAGCGCAGCGTGAATTAGGTGGGACTCTGAGTGCTTATGAGGTTATGTGGGGCAACTATGTGCGTGGTGTTACGGGTGAGACTGGTCACGCGGCGCCTATGTCCCGTGACTTTCCTTTTTACGTACTGATCGAGGCGGAGGGAAGTGATCCGACTAGTGATGATGAACGATTCCAGCGTTTGCTGGAGTCCATTTATGAATCCAGCGTTATCGTCGATGCTGTCGTTCCCAAATCAGAAACAGAGCGCTTGTCGTTATGGAAAATTCGCGAGGACTTTGAGTGCATTCTGGAGCCCGAACCCTTCTTTCTTTATGACGTAAGTTTGCCGATTGTTGCGATGGACGAATATGTGAGCAGGGTAGAGACTGGGCTGACAGAGAAGTGGCCCGCTTGCGAAGCTTATGTATTGGGGCATATCGCCGATGGCAATATTCATTTTTTTATTCGACCCAATGCCGGTACGGAAGTCACCCACTTGCATGAGGATTGTGATGGGGTGCTATATCAGGATCTGAAACAATATCATGGCTCTATCTCAGCAGAACATGGTATCGGTATGGAGAAGAAATCCTGGTTATCCGAAAGCAGGTCAGAAGCGGAAATCAATGTCATGAGAGCCATGAAAAAAGCCCTGGATCCAACCAATTTGCTGAACCCAGGGCGTGTGTTCTAAGTGAGTTTTTCTAAGTGACGTTACAGTGCTGAGAAGTCGGGATCCCGTTTTTCCATAAATGCGCTGAGCGCCTCCTGATTTGCAGGGGCTCCCCTTAATTTATCCAACGCAGCATTTTCTTCCAGGACCGCCTTAGCCATGTCTTCCTGGTGGGGTGCCATGATTAGCGCCTTA
Source organism: uncultured Gammaproteobacteria bacterium (assembly GCA_913045175.1). Classification (GTDB taxonomy): domain Bacteria; phylum Pseudomonadota; class Gammaproteobacteria; order Pseudomonadales; family Azotimanducaceae; genus UBA7455. The sequence continues at coordinate 5,291 of CAJWQG010000072.1, forward strand.
GTCTGCATGAGAGAGATGACAGGAAGTCTGGCAAGTGTATTGGCATGCTCCATGACGTGGTCCATGAATCCTTCGTCGGGATAAACCTTCAGTGCCAGCCCTGCCGCGACGCATTCCTCTGCGCTTACCCATTCTGATGATAAAAGAATCCAGCTGGCCTGCTGGTGTCCCATCAACCGTGAAAAGGTGTTGGTGCTGGATGCTTCGGCAGTAATGCCTAATGCCGAAAAGGGACAACGGAACCTGCTGCTTTTAGAGACGAATGCCATATCCGCGAGTCCGAGCATTGTGCATCCAATACCGACGCCCAGACCGTTGGCGCCAATAATAAATGGCTTGGGGAAATCGATAATTGCATCCAGCATCCCTTGCAAACCATGTTTTGGTGTACTCGTTTCTCCAGCTGCCCTTGCCTTGAGATCCGCGCCTGCGGAAAAGGCCCGGCCGGCGCCAGTGAGGACCAATACTTTCACGTCATCATCATCCTTTGCGGTAAGGAATTCTACGCAAAGCGCGTCGAACAAATCCTGATTGAAGGCATTGAGCGCATCGGGCCGGTTCAGCGTTACAATGCGAACGTGATTGATGGTTTCATTGGTGGTTAGATCCAAGGTAACTTCTCCAGATTGTTATTCGCTGCAAATATAGCAGGAAGAGAACTGATTACCGAATGCCGATTACCGGGTGGGAGGCTAAACCTTATCTTGACGCCGTCCGGGTGATTCAAACTGAAAATAGCGCCAGTCAAACCCTTCGACCGATTCACGTTCTTCAGTTACGTCGCTGGTATAGGCAGACAGGGCTTTTCGCCAAAATGGTACGGCGGGTAGATTTCCCTCGAAGAATCTAACGATCCAGTCTCCGCGGAGATCACTCAGGATATGCGCTACAAATCGTTCTCCCATTCCTTGATGGCGGAAACGGCGCATGAGAAAAAATTCTTCCAGGTCATAACTACCATTGCCTGGTGTTGCAACGATAGCCAATCCTGCGGGCTTTTCTGTTTCGTCATCGATCGCAAGATAAACGATGTCGGAGGGGCGGTATTGAATAAAGTTATAGCGGCCGCGATTGTCGGTGACTGTACCGAACCATTCGGACATGTCATGCATATAAAGTTGCAGGAGATTATTAACGATCGCTTCATGTGAAGCATCGGCGCGTATAAACACTAGAAGCGTGATCCGGGCTTTTCCAGGAATTCTAATTCTTCTTCGGTGCTTTCCCGACCGAGTATCGTGTTTCGGTGCGGGTATCTTCCGAACTGTTCAATGATTGCTTTATGCCGGAACTCATAATCCAGGTTGTCTTCAATACCCAGGTCTGTGTGGAGCTTGACCGCTTACTCATGGGTAACCAGAGACTCGCTGTGCATAAAGGGCACGTAAAGGAAGCTGCGCTCCATCGGTGTGATCGATGTGACATCACAGTGTCGAATCGCTTCCTGAGAAAGTGTTAGCGCCATAGGGTCATTGGCAAAGGCTTCCGGCTGGTCTCTATACATGTTTCTGGAAAATTGATCGAGAACGATAATTTCAGCGAGTCGCCCGGGCAGAGTAGAGCGCCACTGGCTAAGCTCGCAGTGTGCGGCAGCGCGGTGTGTCTTGCCGAATCGGGAGGCAATCAGATGATCAAGTTTTTGGTCTTTAACGTACCACTGCTTTTGCTCTAGTTCGTTGAACCAGAAGTCCAGAACATCTTGGAAAGACATTAGGTCGCGCGTGGAAACCTTAACGCGTCCATGTTCTCGACCAATTGTTTTCCAGCTTCGCGTGCATTGACCTGTTTATCGATTTTTTGGATAACGCCTTCTTTATCGATGTAAAAAGTCCACCGGCTTGCATAGCCGTGCGGCGAGAGTACACCGTAGGCCTCGCACATGGTCTTGTTCGGATCTGCAAGTATGGGAAAGGTCGCGCCGTTCTTTTCAGCAAAGCCGGTATTGTCTTCGAGTGTGTCTGTGCTCGCCATGAAATAGGCGACGTTGTAATTCTGTATTTCTCGGTCACTGTCACGCAGCGCCTTGCACTGGGCAGTTCAGCCGCCGGTAAAAGCCTTTGGAAAGAAAGAAATGACAATGTATTGCTTTCCTTTGAACTGGGATAGGGTATAGGTTTTACCGTCCGATGCCTGTAATTCGAAATCGGGTGCAAGATCTCCTTCTTGTGGAGCTGCGATTACCACGTTTGAAATAAACAGGGCAAGAAGAAAGGCGGTTAGTTTCATGTTGTGTTCCCAATGTATGCGGTAAGTCCATTCTTTCAGAAGGGCTGTAAGCTCGTCAATTACTTGTGACCGGTTATGACCAGAGCGAGCGTAGCAGCTTTAGATAGGATACCGGCATTACTCTTTCGATGGTTGCCACAACTTTGGCATCGCGCCCGACTAATATCTGAGCCTTATTAAGCAGGACGCCACGTAGAATTAGCTCAGCTGCCTGCGCTGGCGTGAGTTTTGCCATATCTTCAAATCTGGCAGTGAATTCGTCCTTAGAAGCTGAGGTATTGTCATTGGGGTAATAACGCGACGCCTGTGCAATGTTCGTTTTTACGCCGCCTGGCTGAACGCAGCTAACACCAATGTTTGTTTCGATAAGTTCTTCGCGCATCGCATACGTAAATCCTCGTACCGCGAACTTCGAGGCGTTGTACGCTGCCTGGGTTGGTACGGCAATGACGCCAAATATGCTGGCTGTGTTAATGATCTGCGCCTCGCTGACCTGTTCGAGATAGGGCAGAAACGCTTTGCTTCCATACACTACACCCCAAAAATTGATATCCATGAGCCACTCGAAGTTTTCGTAGCTCATATGCGAGACCGTGTCGGTAACAGAGACACCGGCATTATTGAAGATCATGTTTACCCTGCCATGATGGGCTACAACGTCCGCAGCAAACTGTTCTACCTGAACTCGATCTGCAACGTCTACCAGATGTTTGGAAACCTCGACGCCGCTAATCTGGTTTGCAGTTTGCTCAAGTTTGTCCGCATCAACATCGGCAATCGCAACTGCACAACCCTGTTGTGACAACGAAATAGCAAGCGCCTCGCCCATGCCGGAGCCGGCGCCGGTGATTGCTGCTACCTTGCCTGAGAAAGTTGAAATGGACATTAATCTCGCCTCATTAGTTTACGCACGTCTCCCCGACGCTGGGTTATGCCTCGGCTATCGAAGTACTCCATTATCTCGATAGCCAGATTCCTTCCTATACCTGTTGCGTCGCGATACTGTTTAACCGTGATTTCATCATTGTCGTCAACATTATCAATGAGTGTTTTGCGTAGTTTCTCAAGGGCATCAGGAAGTAGAAAACGATTGGATACCGGACGGACGACATAGCCTATTTGTGTACATCGAATGAGCACCTTTTCCAGCGCTTTGGGTGGCATACCAAGTTTCTTGGCTATCTCGTGAGTAACAGGAGGCTTGGTGTCATCGCGAAGGAGTATCTCTCTGACCTGATTCCATACTTTTTCTTCGTTTTGATTCAAAGTCGCCTGAGCACCCTTAAGGGCGTAGTTACCGCCATGGCTGGTCAATTTGCCAGTCGAGATCAATGCGTCGAGAAGTTGTTGCCGTAATGCTCGATGCTTTATTTCGACGGTTTTTGCTAAAGCCGGTGCGGTTATGCCTATTTCATTAGGATTCGCTGCATGCCAGGTTTTTATGGCCGCCAGAACATTTTCGCTGTGTCGCTGTAGTTGTGATTTGGAAATCACTCGATCTTCTATAGGCACAGAACCCTGGCAATAGTTGTCGAATTCCTCCGAGGTAAGGTTGAGCGCGCTGGTCCATTGCGCTATTTCTATTCCTTCTTTTTCCTGTAACAACATCTGCTCCAGAATAGCCTGATCACTATCAAGATGTGCATCGATAGCTTCCAGCGTTGCAATGCGTTCTGGTTTTGCTCTGCCTCGCTTCGGAGATTGGGGGTGAAGTACTGGGCCCCCTCCGAGGGTACGCTCTGCTGACTGGTCGCGAAGAATCACCTGATCTCTAATGCACAGGTTGATGGGCTCGGATAGCACAATCTGTGCAAGGGCGCTGGTTCCTGGTGTAATGGAGCGCTGCTCGAGTACTGCAACACGGCCGGTCACATGATTGGCGGCGCTGTGCACGTGTACCGGCGTCCAGTGTCTAAGCGCAGCAGGCTCGGTATCCAAGACGGAAAGTCTCATATCGAATCGATCCGTGGGGGAATCATGGTCGTTTCCACTTAGCCAGTTTCCTCTATGGATTGAAGACCTGGAGAGATTGTTTCCCGCAATATTAACCGCACACCTGTCACCGATATGGGCAGATTTAGTTGGTTTGTTTTGTGTGTGCAGCGCTCTTACTCTGACCGGGGTATTGGTGGGTTGTAGTGTCAACGAATCCCCCTCATTCACCGAGCCCGAAAACACCGAGCCCGTTATGACAACCCCGGAGCCTTTGACGGTAAAGCATCGATCAATCGCGAGACGAAAAAAACCTTTGGACTGTTTTTTATCCAGTGCTCCCGCCATGTTGTCGAGTTCAGTTGCCAGGACATCAATACCAGCTCCGGTGATAGATGAGACTGGATATATCGTTGACCCCTCGAGCGCTGTCGAGGCCAGTAGGTTCTCGATTTCGGTCTCAACTTCCTTTACGCGTGACTCGGACACCCTGTCGATTTTAGTCAGCGCGACCACGCTGCGACGGACCCCCAGCAGGTTGAGTATGGCCAGATGCTCCCGGGTCTGAGGCATGGCCCCGTCGTCTGCGGCAACAACCAACAGGGCGATGTCCACGGCGCCGACACCGGCGAGCATATTATTGATAAACTTTATGTGTCCCGGGACGTCAATGAATCCAAGCCTGTTGGCTTGAGGTGTATCAACGTACGCGAAGCCCAAGTCTATCGTAAGTCCCCGGCTTTTTTCTTCAGCCAGTCGATCTGTGTCGATGCCAGTGAGTGCATGGACAAGCTGCGTCTTGCCGTGATCGACATGACCCGCAGTAGCAATAATCAAGAGGTCGACTCTGAAAGGTCGAGATGATTCAACTGGTCAATAAATTCTGCAGTGTCTTCCATCGTCCTAAGGTCAAACAGCAGGGTTCCATCATGTATTCGACCGATAACTGGTAAAGGTAACCCGCGAAAAGACGCAGCCAGGGCGCGTAGTGCTGAGTCACTCTTAGCTTTGATACAGATTGCTTTACTTTGTAATCGTTCGAGGGGCAAGGAGCCGCTTCCAATCTGACTCTCCACGTCAACGATGCTGACTTCGGCGTAATTACCCAGAGTGCTGCTCAATGGGTCGAGTAGATTATTCGCGAGGGTATTAAGCGCTTCGAGCGGACGAGTCAGAAAGCGAAGTGTGGGCAGGTGTTGAGCCAGTCTGTCAGGGTCTTCATAGAGTTTCAGGATTTCAAAAAGCGCGGCTATCGTCATCTTATCGACTCTTAACGCTCGCTTCATCGGATTTGCTTTAATTTCCTGTATGAGCTGCCTGGTTCCCACGATGATGCCCGCCTGCGGTCCACCGAGGAGTTTATCTCCACTGAAGGTAACGACATCCGCGCCCGCTTTGATAGCACTGCTGACAGTAGGTTCATCGGGCAAGCCGAATTTCGTGAGATCTATCAAGCTCCCGCTGCCAAGGTCGTTAACGAAAGGCAGATTATTATCGTGGGCAAGGTTTGCGACCTCTGAAGGCGAAACCTCGTTGGTGAATCCTCTTATCTCGTAGTTGCTCGTATGCACCTTCATCAGCAAGGCCGTGTTTGCGCTTATTGCATCGCGATAGTCTTTCAGATGGGTGCGATTAGTCGCGCCCACTTCCACCAGGGTGCATCCCGAACGACTCATGATTTCAGGGATACGAAAAGACCCGCCGATCTCTACCAGCTCTCCACGTGATACAGGGACTTCCTTGCTATGGCCCAGTGTGTTGAGGACCAGAAGTACTGCTGCGGCGTTATTGTTAACGACAGTGGCGGCTTCAGCACCCGTAAGGTTGCAGATCAGCGATTCGATATGAGTATCCCGGTCACCTCTTTTTCCGCTATCCAGATCGTATTCCAGATTCGTCGCGTTGCTCGCAACTTCAACCACGGTGTTGAGGACATCTTGCGGTAGTAGCGCGCGCCCTAGATTAGTGTGCAGCACTGTCCCGGAAAGGTTGAGGATTCGCTTCAGAGAAAATCCAGCATGTTCCTCTAGTCTCAGCTCGAGGTCCTGGATCAGAGTATCCATTGACGGTAGTGAGTTCTTGTCAGCTTTGTAGGCCTGTCTCAAACTCTCTAGTACCGCGCGCAGTACCTGGGTGACGCTACTTCGTCCGTATCGTTCAATAAGATGACTTGCCGCGTCACTACTTAGGATCTTGTCTACTGAGGGAGGTCTTTCCAGACTGTCGGAGCTCGTCATGATTACTGTGGGCTCTCGGTCAGCCTCATCGCATCCTGCAAGGGACCCAGTTTTCGGACCCAGGGATCAACTTTCAGTACACGAGTGCCAATCCAGTTGTCCTTCGCCTGTACTGCGCTGGACTGATCTTCGTAGATCCCAAGCAAAAGTACGTACCAAGGTTGTCCCTGATTGATAATCATGCTGTAAAGAGGCTCATCAATACCAACTTGACTGGCGTAGTTAAGTACAGGGTCTAACTGCCGCATTGCGATAAGCTGTACGGTAAAAGAATCGGCGGGCGCATCAAGCAGGTTAATAGTGCCAGGAACACCTGCGTCAGGAATCTCTCCAGGAGGTTCGATCGGGTACGTCACAGCTGTCTCTACTGGTACGGTCCTCCGCACAGATTCACTAATAGGTGAGGGAGGAGGGCGGACCTCTGTCCTGGCTGGCTTTGATTCTCTGGGTGAGATTGCGACTGCCTTACTTTCATCTTGTCGGGTCTGGCAATCCCACGTTCTATCCTGCTTTCCATAGCAATAGTAACTTTCCTGCGCGTCCAAACCCTTATTCAACTCAATATTACAATCAGGACAGTCGTCTTCCTGTTGAAACCAGGAGCACCCGCCTAATACGAAAAGGCTCAGAAACAACAAATAGAAAACTGGTTTGATTGGGTTCACAGATTCAAATCCATTAAAGGGGGAGATTCAATCACAGATTACCGTCCGGTTGGAAGCCGAACTGATCTCGTTGAGGGAAATTGCCATAGACGCCTCCGGTATGAATGAAAACCATGTCGGTAGCACCACTAAAGCGACCTTTGTGAATCTCTTGAAGCATGGCCTCAAAAGCCTTTCCTGTATATACCGGATCAAGAACAATTCCTTCGAGTTGGGCTACCCGGTTAATCGTATCGAACACTGGCTGTGTTGCTTTGGCATAGCCGGGGCCAACGTACCCGTCGATGACATTGATCGACAAATTACTGGTTTTTACAGGAGTATGATATCGCTCCTCCCAGAGTCGAAAATCTGTAGTTATCTTGTCTCGAAAATAGTCCTCATTGTCGCAAACGTTAAATGCAATGGTTTCAGAAGGTAAATCATAGAGTGCGCTACCGATAATCAGCCCTCCCTGGGTGCCACCGGACCCTGTAGCGGAAACGATATACTGTGGTTCAATGTTGTTGCGGGCAAAATCTTCTTTTAGCTCTGCGCAGCACTCAATGTATCCCCATAGGCCCGTCTCATCGCTTGCACCTACTGGAATAAAGTAAGCGCTGAGTTCTGGATATTGGCTCGCTACATCATTAATGCATTTATCCATGTCCTGATAGGATTCACTGGAAACATAGCTGATCCCTGCACCTAGAATGCGGTCCAGCAAGAGATTGCCGTCTGCTTCCGCTGGCGGCGATCCTCTCAGGATCAGATGACACTTTAGGCCTAATTTGGCTGCTACCATTGCAGTTGAGCGACAGTGATTTGACTGAATACCACCGCAGGTGATGAGAAGGTCAGCGCCTTCGGATAGAGCGCGAGCCACTGTGAACTCGAGTTTGCGCAATTTGTTCCCGGACGCGATTGTATCGGTCAGATCATCCCGCTTTATCCATATTCTTGGCCCGCCGGTTTCTTCCGACAGCCTATCAAGGGGTTGTAGCGGGGTGGGGAGTCGTGCAAGTTCAATTCGAGGAATATTCATTACCAAAATAGCCAATCCGGTGTTTGGTTTCGCATTAAACAACAATCTTACGGCTGGAAGAAACCGAGTAGTCAGGACCGGTGTTATTATGGCTAATATGAAGCCGTTAAAATTTTTTGTCGTCTGCTTATTCACAGTCTTGTCGGGGTGCGGTGGCGAACCTGCTCAAACTATGACTGGTGAGACCATGGGAACTACCTACACGATTAAGGTGGTTTCCGGCGCTGATATGTCAGACCTCCAGCGAGAGATCGATCAAGAATTGGAGCGGATCAATCAAATGATGTCGACTTATATTGATGATTCCGATCTGTCGCTACTCAATAGGGCGCCTCTGGATGAGCTGATAGCAGTTCCAACGGATCTGTATACGGTGCTCCAACTGAGTGAAGAAATTCACGGGATTACACATGGTGCGTTTGATGTGACCGTTGGACCGCTGGTTAAATTATGGGGCTTTGGACCAGACAAAGCGTTTCCTGATGTCCCGAGTCCAACGCAAATATCGCAGGCACAGCAGCGAGTTGGTATGCAGCACCTTGAGCTTGGAGAAGGTTCGGTAAGACGCGGAGTTGATCTTTATATCGACCTGTCAGGTATCGCAAAGGGATTTGCCGTCGACAGACTGTGTAAGCTGCTCGATGATAAAGGGCTACAGAATTACATGGTGGAGATAGGCGGAGAAATCAAGGCCTCAGGTCGTAACGATCGAGACGCACCATGGATAATCGCGATAGAGAAGCCCGAAGCGCTGCAGCGCTCAATATTTCGCACTTTAGCGCTTCGAGGCCTGGGTATGGCGACCTCGGGTGACTATCGTAATTACCGGGAGATAGACGGTAAGCGATACTCGCACCTGATTGATCCTCGGTCTGGGATGCCTATTAACCATACCTTGGCATCGGTTACGGTACTGCATCCGTCTGCGGCCATCGCGGATGCTCTGGCGACTGCGTTGAACGTACTGCATCCGGCGCAGGGTATGGAGTTAGCGGAAGAGCAGAATCTGGCAGTATTGTTTATAATAAAAGACGATAGCGGATTCGTAGAGCAACGTTCGTCCGCGTTAGAGCGTTATCTGGAACAGGTTCATTAAGGGAAATCATGATTGAGTTCATTCTTGCTTTTATTGTCTTACTATCCATCGTGACAATGATGTCGATCGGCGTCATGCGTGGTCGAGCGCCAATCGCGGGTTCATGCGGTGGTCTTAATGCTATGGGTGTGGAAGGTGGATGCGAAATATGTGGTGGTGATCCTGCCAAATGTGATGAGAAAAGCAGCAGCTCCGCAAGTTTCTATCGAGCTGACTCGGAAAACCGTTAACCGATCTTAAGATAACCTGCCTCCTTCAAGGGTGTCGCAGCTGGTCCTGGGGTTTGTTTTTCTCCGCGGCTTGCGACCCTCCGGGCTACCCTCAACTCCTCCACAAGCCTCTTCGGGTCTTGTTCCCCGATTTCGGCGCTACGCCTGAAGGCTGCGAAAAACAAACCCCAGGACCAACTGCTGTAGGACCGACACCGCCGATCCAATCGTAAAACGAGCGTAAATAAGAATTATTCGAATCTGACCCTTTCGTCACGATCTGATATGCGGCACGACCTGAGCCCGTAGGGAAGGGAAAGGCTTCGGAGTACATCTTCTCGGCAGGGATGCCGAAGTTAAGCGTACATGGACGTATTCACAGCGGTACGGAGAAGCCTTTCCCTTTCCTACGGGCGGGCTCGCGATGCTCCAATTTGACGGGACGCTCTTTAACCCTCCAACGTGCACTACCGCCATATATTGAGACGCTGCTCGTAGAACTCGTGACAAGTACGCATGTCTTCTGCGAATTTAGGAAGTTCATCTAACAACAACGCTTGTGGGCCATCTACCAGCGCCTGGGAGGGGTCCGGATGAAAATCCACAAGCACCATGTTCGCTCCGGCAACGACTCCCTGTGCGGCCGCATGGGCAACATCAAGTACTCCGTCAGGCGCCATATCGCGAGAACCGACGGAGTGTGAAGGGTCAACGCATACAGGCATTCTTGTTAGTCATTTGATGACGGGTACGTGGGCCAAATCGACCATGTTCCGGTGTGGTGCACCTCCTTCAGTCTTCATTCCTCTTAAGCAGAAGATGACGTTGGAGTTTCCCTCGCTCGCGAGATACTCCGCTGCGTTGAGTGAGTCGTTTAAGCCGACGCCGTAGCCACGCTTGAACAAAACCGGGAACTCCTGCTGGCGTCCGACTGCTTTTAACAGCTCGAAATTCTGTGTGTTTCGCGTCCCAATTTGCAGCATGACGCCAGTGGGGTTACCTGTTTGCTGCAGGGCTTCCATGATCTCATCGATCTGATTTTCGTGCGTCACCTCCATGGCGACAACTTTCATTCCGTATTTGCCAGATAGTTAGAAAACATAGGGGAGACAGTCTTTACCGTGTCCCTGGAATGAGTACGGATTGGTCCTCGGTTTGTAAGCCCCCATTCTGGTACAGTCCTGACCTTCCCGCTGCAGGGCCTGAAGCATCTGCTCTACATGCTCTTTTGTATTTACGGCACGCAGTCCCGCGAAAACGTGAAAGGTATCCTTACCGAAATCTACGCCATTGTAGGTGAATTCGGTGACTCGCTGCTCATCTTGATGTCGTCCCAGAATCCGATACTCTTCCGAGATGCGTATGACGCGATCCACCACATCCAGAGCTTCTATGGGCCCCTGGTCGACTTGGTGCGTGTCGCCCAAAAGATATAATTCGGTTAGCGCTTTCTCGTCACCTTATACGATGTGTTTTTGAATGTGGATGTTCGGGAGGTTTTCCAGAAACGTGATCGTATCCTGATAGCTTGCGGAGGTTTCTTCGACGTTGGGGTTTAGTATCACGATCATGTTAGTACCTGTCGTTTATTTGGCATTGATCTGAGAGAATCTGGATTGTAGCCCGCGATCCAATGGTGTGGGTAGTATAGGAGTCACTTTTGCTGGCAGACTGGCGACTAAATGTTGCGTCACGGTATCTTCGCGCCGGGGCGGGAGACAAACTCACTTCATTCACATCCATGATCTCCGGTCTGGGGCTCGTGCTTGCCGTGGCGATCCTGACGATTGTGCTCTCCGTGATGAACGGTTTCGAAAAGGAACTGCGAGAACGAGTGCTCGGATTGTTGCCCCACGGTATTGTAAATCTACCAGATGGAGACCTGGCGACCCTGGAGAAAGAATTGCTGAGTCACGAAAAGGT
>CAJWQG010000073.1 GCA_913045175.1 uncultured Gammaproteobacteria bacterium
AGTGCCTTGCTTGCACTACTCGTGCGGACAAATTTCTTAGCCCAGTACGCCAACAGTGGCGTGGTCAACATACTAATTATCACCACCGCCAATAACTGCTGGAATTGCTGGTTCGTGACCAGTTCAAACTGAGACGCTAGGGCAAACAGTACCAACGCAAACTCACCGCTCTCTGCCAGCACCAGGGCCACGGCAACGCTATTTAGAAGTCCGACTTTAAAAGCAATTGCGAGCGGCAGCAGAATTGCCGCTTTGATGAGTAGAAGACAGAATACTGTGGTAAGAATCAGCCCCGGATCAGAACTCAAAATCTCCAGGTTTAGTGACATTCCCATGGACATAAAAAAGAGTCCAAGGAGCAAGCCCCGAAAGGGCTGGATCTCTGCCATTACCTGGTGCTTGTAGGTGGAATCCGATATCAGCAGGCCCGCCAGAAAAGCGCCCATTGCCATGGACAAACCCGACATCTCTGTAATCACGCCAATACCCAACACCAGCAAAATCGCGACGCGGTAAATACTTCGGGCAGTCCGGTCATCGCCACCCGCTGAAGAAAAGGGTTGAGCAGGAAACGTCCCATGAAGATCACGCCCGCCAGAATCAACACCGATTTGATAAGCGCGAATCCAATGTCGCTGCCCACCCCTGATTCCGGCGCCGCCAGCAGCGGGACCAACGCCAACAGAGGCACTACCGCAAGATCCTGGAACAGGAGTATTGATACAGAGGTACGTCCATAGACAGATTTCAGCAACTTGGGTTCCGAAAGCAGCTGCAATACGAACGCAGTAGAAGAAAGCGCCAGCGCAGGTCCAACCAATATCGATGCCTGTAGCGACAAGCCAAAGAGGTAAAACGTTATCGCGCTAAATAGCGCTCCGACAACAACAACCTGCAACATGCCAAGGCCAAAGACATAGCGTCGCATCTGCCACAGACGATCCGGTTTAAGCTGAATACCGATAATAAACAGGAGAAATACTACGCCGATTTCAGCCAGGTGCTGAATGTCACTGGTATTTTCGATGAGTCCCAACCCATACGGACCAATCGCCACACCAGCAAGTACAAAACCGGGTACTGCCCCCAGGCGAATGGCCTGAGATACCGGTACGACAATCACCGCTGCAACCAGCAAGATAATGGTCTCGAGTAGATACGTTGACGCCATAGCCTGAGGGTAGCATCACGTCATCCACTCAGCCAGCCGGAACGTAAGATATACTATTCATCGGTTAACGATTGAATCATCACCCATGGCTGAAATTCTACAGTTTCTCATCGAGTACGGTTACCTGGTCATCTTCGTCTGGGTACTGCTGGACCAGCTTGGTCTGCCTATTCCAGCTATTCCGCTAATGCTTGCTGCCGGCGCGCTTGCAGCCATGGACCATCTGTCCATTTACGGTGTGATTCTGGTAGCAGTATTGGGCGCCGTACCGATGGATTTGTTGTGGTACTACCTGGGTAAATACCGCGGCGCAAAAGTGATGAGCGTTCTTTGTGCGATCTCGATCGAACCTGACTACTGCGTTCGCAATACCCAGGCTTTGTTTGATCGTTTGGGACGTATGTCCTTAATCGTCGCCAAGTTTGTTCCAGGACTACAGACACTTTCCCCGCCGATGGCAGGTCTGACAGGCATGTCCGTCGGGCGCTTCCTGCTGCTGGACACCTTAGGAGCGCTCATTTGGTCAGCCTTGTTTGCACTTATCGGCATGATGTTCCATCGCCAGTTGGAACAAGCCACGGTGGCCATCGCGGAATTTGGCATCTGGGCCGGGCTGGCACTAGGCAGCATCCTTCTCGCTTACTTCGGCAGAAAACTGTATGCGCGCCAAAAATTCATAAGATCACTGCGTATGCGTCGACTACAACCTGATGAAGTTTATGAAATGCTGCAAGGTGGCGATGATGTACATGTCATCGACCTGCGTCACGGCTACGACTATGACCTGCTTCCAAAAACAATCCCCTCGGCCGTACGGGTGCCCATGGAAGCTATAGATCGGCACTACCATCGTATACCGACGGAAAGTGACGTAATCCTTTACTGCAGCTGACCCGACGAAGCCTCGAGCGCCCGTGTGGCTCTGAAACTAAAAAGAAATGGCATCTCTCGCGTCTACCCGATGATCGGCGGAATAGAAGAGTGGATTGCGCAAGGATTCCCGACCGAAACCGCCCAATAGGCTGCTATGGCGGCCCGTTTTTTCTACTGCACAACGCTCTTGGGAGTAGCCACCATGCGCAATACATTAATACCAGAGCGATCAATCATATCCGGGATTGATGGTGCTATTTCATTGACCCAGGTATCGCTTTTGTATACCTTCTCGTAAAGAACCTCGCACTCGTCATCGTCCTCAAAGCGTCGCGTCCATACATAGGTAGCGTCGTCTTCGGAACGATAGCTGCCTGTAATCACCATACCCTGACTGACCTGAAAAGGAATGATTACCTCCTCCATATACGCCACCCAGTCATCCATCTTGCCCGGGTGAATGGGATACTGTCTCAACTCGTAAAATGCCATCGGTCTTCTCATTGTTGCGGTTCAGCCATCATATAGATGAACACCACTCTGATCCATATATCCGGTTTCACCATCTTTATGATGTTATGAAATTGAAATGTTAGGAATTTATTAACGCGACTTAGTATATTCGTTAGCATGATTGACTTTATGGCATGAATAATGCTATAGTGCTCACCTTGTTAAACAACTGAAGTCCAAATGTATTCCCGCTACGTCATCCTTTCGATGGCGACCATTTTGCTAAGCCTGGCTTCCAGCAAAACCCTTGCAAGCCCTTCAGACCTGAACATCCCTTACTACGACAGTGAAAACGTCGACATTAGTGTTGATGGTAATTTGGATGAGAAGCTCTGGAAAAAGGCTGCGTACCATGACGATTTCGTGGTCGTCAGTCCTGATCTGGGTGAAACTGGTCGATATCGAACTCTGGTAAGTTACTTTTATACCTCACGGGGCCTCTACGTGGGCATGTGGAATGAACAACCCGCCGAAACGCTGTTGTCCAGATTTTCCTCCCGTGACGGCTTTCTGGCACGCGATAGCATGCAAATCGTCGTCGATACTACAGGCGAGGGACTTTATGCCTACTGGTTCGCTGTCAGTCTTGGTGGTTCGATGGGAGACGGTATCGTTCTTCCCGAACGCCAATATCACAGCGAATGGGATGGCGCCTGGTACGGAAATGCCGTGGCGACTGAGAATGGCTGGACGGCTGAGCTATTCATTCCATGGGCGATTATGGAAATGCCTCCGGTTGATACCGCTGTTAGAAATATGGGGCTATACGTTAGTCGTTCCCTGGGAGAATTAGGTGAACGCTGGTCCAATCCGTATTTGTCGAATCGACAGAATCGGTTTCTATCGGCGCTAAACACCTACGAATTCAAGTCTCTCGCACAATCTAAGGAATTCAGTTTCTTCCCCTACTCATCTGCTTCTATCGATAACATCAGACAGTCTCAGGACTATCGCGCAGGATTGGACGTATTCTGGCGGCCATCGTCGAACCTGCAACTGAGCGCAGCACTCAATCCGGATTTCGGCCAGGTTGAAGCAGATGATGCCGTCGTCAACCTGACGGCATTTGAGACATTCTTTCCAGAGAAAAGACTATTCTTTCTGGAGAACCAGGGAGTTTTCTCGACCATCGGCCGCAAAGGTTCATCTGACACCCTGTTAAACACGCGGCGTATCGGTTCGAACGTAGGGTCCCGTCAGGGTGAGCCGGATAACCTGGATAATGTGACCTCATTCGACCGCAACAAACCTGTCGACATGATAGGTGCCGTCAAAGCAACGGGACAAACAGGTCGAATCCGCTATAGCGTCCTCGCGGCCAGTGAGGATGATACTGATGTTAATCTGGGCGATACCGTTGCACGTCTTTCTGGTCGTGATTTCGGCGTCGCCAGACTCCTCTACGAGAACACCGGTGATGGAGGCAGGCGCTCTATTGGGTGGATGGGTACAGTTACAGATCACCCTAACCGGCAGGCAATAACTCAGGGTATCGATGCGCATCTGTTGTCCAACGACGGACGACTGAGCTTTGATGGCCAGGTCATGACGAGCGACGTGGAAGACACGCGCGGCTATGGTCTCCTCGCCAATATATCGTTCGTACCAAAGCATGGTCACACACATGACATCGAGATCGACTACATAGACAGGCACCTGAACCTCAACGATCTTGGTTTTCTTGCCAGAACCGATCAAGTATCTCTGAAGTACCACTACGAGTTGGAAGAAAATCATCTTCCCGGGTTAAGAGAACGCGAGTCCGATATAAGCATTAAAGAGACTCGAAATCTCAACCACAAAAGAACCGGTGGTGACGTCGTGCTTCAGCGCAAATGGGAGTACAACGATAACTCAGAAGCCCGAATCGGACTGTCTTACAAGCCAAAAATATGGGACGACCGCAACAGCCGTGGTCATGGTGACTTTGAGCGTGAAGAGACATGGGGAGTCTGGAGCAGATGGAGAAGCGACAGAGCCGATACCTGGTCCTACGAAGTCCAGGGAATGGTGCAACAAGAACACAAAGAAGGATACAAACAATCGCTCCGCGGAGAAATATTCTTTCGACCTACGGGACGTTATAGCCTGAGTCTTCGCGCGGACTACGAGAAAAGAGATTCCTGGATGATCCATGACGCAGAAAGAAATTTTACTGCCGTCCGATCGGAAAAGTGGAGTCCAAAACTGATCTTCAATACGTTCTTCAGCGCCCGACAGCAGTTACAGATCCAACTGCAATGGATTGGCTTAAGAGCACACGATGAGTCCTACTGGGAGGTGCCAGTGGGCGGGGGTAAATTACAACAGGTTACTCGCCCGATTGACGACACCAGTGACGGATTCACCATCAGTGACATTACGCTTCAGGCGCGATATCGATGGGAGATTGCGCCCCTATCGGATCTATTCGTTGTGTATAACCGCGGAGGCAGTCTTGCCCTTTCAGATACCGACAGTGGATTCGGTTCTATATTCAGTGATGCCTTCAGCGATCCAACCGCTGAAACCCTGGTCGTGAAGCTACGTTATCGGTTCGGGCCGGGCTAGAAGAAAAAGTAACCAGCTACGCGCTGCTTGCAGCGCGTTTGAGCGTATTACGCCAGAAGCCAATCGTCGAGTTCTTCATATCATCCATTAGAACGTAGATCAGCGGCAGTATCAGCAGCGTAATCACAGTAGAGAAAGCCAGCCCACCAATGAGCGTTCGCGCCATGGGAAAGTAGGCTGGGCCGGTACTACCAATCCTCACCTCACCGATTGCCAGAGGCAACATACCGGCAGTGGTGGTACAGACCGTCATCAGGATTGGACGAAGTCGGTGTCTTCCGCTTGCCACAATTGCCTCCATGCGATCCATCCCCTGATTACGCAGCTGAATGATTCTGTTCAACAATACAATTCCGTTATTCACCACTATCCCCGCGAGCAACAGCATCCCTGTCAGAGCCATTGCGGTCAGTGTGGTTCCCGTCAGAAACAATGTCCAAAGCGCTCCCACAGCCGAGAAGCCGATCGCAAAAATCACCGATGTTGGAAACAGGACGGATTCGAACAGCGCCGCCATCAACATGTAGATAAATATCACCGCCAGTGTGAAGTTAAAAACCATATCGCTGAACATATTGAAATCAAAGCTGAAGTCCTCACCCAGCTCCCAGCGATAGCCGGGGGTCAAGTCATAGTTGCTCATAATATTTTCAACAATAGCCTGGGCAACTTCTGGTGGCGCGTTATCCCGGGTCTCGAAACTCAGATCAATCGACGTTTCACGATTCTGACGACGTATCTGCCGCACGGTTGTATCAAAGGTAATGTCAGCTACCGTTTCCAGCGGTATGGTGCCGCCAGCAGGGATAAAGATCGGGAAGCTTTTTAACGTATTCAGGTCCGCATCTTCGCGGCCCTCCAGTTCAAGCATGATGCTGAGTTCTCTCCCATCCTCAATCAGACCGCGTCGCATATTACTCCCACCGAGACCCGCCGCTAACGCTTCTGAAACCTCCCGCGCGTTCAGACCCAGAGTTCCAGCCTGTTCCGCCCGTAACTTGATGAGTACTTCGCTGCGACTTGACTGCGCATCATGCTGAACGTTACGTAACATTGGATGCTGCTCAAACAGGGCAACAAGATCATCGCCGATGCGCAGCAACTCTTCGGTAGAGTCTCCAACAATCTTAATTCCCAGACCAGCGCTCTCACCTCCGCGGCGACTACGACCACCAAAGCCACGAGAGCTATTGCTAAAATGCATTCTGATATCCGGCTGTTCGGGCATGTCTTCCATGATCATGTCCTGAATTACACCTGGTGCCAGCGTGCCATCCTCCACCAGATTTATCGTTATATTCCCGTTATCTGTGTCATAGGAAATGTAAACATTGTCAATCTCAAAACGATCCTTGTTTCCCAGCAGATAATCCTCAACCCGACTGATATGCTCTTCAATAAAGTCAATTTCCGGCGAGCCATTAACATGCACATGCATCTCCAGCCTGGGACTTTCCTGGGACGGATTCATGTTGACTTCAACCTTCCCATAAGCAAACCAGCCACTGGCTGCAATACCCGCGACGAGAATAAAACTGAGAAGCCGGTGGCTAAGCGTGCACCGGACCACCCGCTCATAGTAATGCCCAATCGCATCAATGATCGGGTGTTGCCTCTCCTTTTTGGGTAACGGCATACGAGCCATAGTCGCCGGGACCATGGTCTGGGCAATCAATAGGGAAGCAATAAGCGCAGTGCAAAGCGGCATCGCTACATTTTGCTGCATGGATGCGACACTTTGATTATCAGTCATGAACGAGGGCGCAAACACAATGACCGTGGTAAGAGTACCTGCCACGATCGCCAAACCCACCTCAGAAGTTCCGTCATCTGCGGCCTGTATGGGATTCGTCCCCGGGTCACGGCGCCTGAGCGAGATTGCCTCGGATACCACAACACTGTTGTCCACCAGCAAGCCAACGGTAAGCATAAGACCCACCAGCGACAGCGTATTGAGCGTCATATCGGCAAAATACATGACGCCAAGCGTAGCGCAGAGTGACAAAGGCACGGTCATCGCGATAAGCAGTGACACCCTGGCCTGTCGTAGAAACAGGAACAATACGATTACTGATAAGAGCCCGCCCAGCATGCCGCTATCACGCAGGTTGTTCAGCGAACCAATTACCGTTTCGGCCTGACTGTCCAGCGGATAGAACAAAGTGTCATCGAATATCTCATTCCGCTTGATCTCCTCCATCCTCGCTGCAACTGCAAGCGAGACCTCAACAAGATTGGCTTCCGGCAGTTTGTATACAGAGATCCCCAGAGACTCCACACCATCGACACGATTCCGGTTATTGTCATCGTCAGGTTTTAACGTCACGTTGGCAAAGTCTCGAAGCAATAGCCCCGCGTCATTCATTGGCAATGAACGAATTTCATCCAGGGTCTGATACTGACCCATCGGATGCACGCGGAATTCACGCCGACCTGATTCAATTTTCCCGGCAGAAAGGTAGAAGTTTTCCTCCTGCAAACGTCGCTGGATATCCCTGAAGTCCAGGTTATAGGCAGCGACGCGGTCCGGCTCAAGCGAGATACGAATATTGTTCTGAACGATTCCGTATAGGTTAACGGAACTGACCCCAGGCACGCGCTCCAATTCCGAACGTAGATTAATATCAAGCACATCGAAGGCCTGATCCTTACTCATACCTTCAGCGACTATCAATACATTGAGAACCGGTGATTCCTCCGAATTCCAGGAACTCATCTCGATACGTTCAAGATCATCCGGCAGAAGGTGACGTATGCTCTCGACTAATTCCTTGGCCTCAATCCTTTTACCATGACTATCCTGATCCATGTCGAGGAGCATGCCGATACGCATTGAACCTGGTCTGGTGTAGGAAAACTGGCGCTCAACACCCCCCATAATCGACAGCACTTCTTCCACGGGTCGAGTGATATTTCGTTCAACCTCTCGTGGAGTCCCCTCATAGTTGATACTCATACCAACGTATGGGGATTGCGTTTCCGGGAATTCTTCCACTGGTATATTAAAGGCCGAAAATACGCCGATGATGGCGAGACCTACAAAAAACATGACCACTGTTACCGGCCTTCTTATCGCCGCTTTCGAAATAATCATGTGTTCGGCTCCTGAGATTGACTATCGAAGGAATCGACCTCAATCACCTTACGGTCAACAAGATCATACACCACGGGAATAATAATCAGCGTTAGAAAAGTCGAAACCAACAATCCGCCGATGACGGTGATTGCCATGGGTGTTCTCAGCTCTGCCGCCTCTCCTATTCCAATTGCCATAGGTAAGAGACCCAGAATAGTCGTTAACGTTGTCATCATTATCGGACGTAGACGCTGACCCGCCCCCTCTTTGATGGCATCGAGCTTCGCCATGCCGGCCTGACGGAGTTGGTTGACCCGGTCAATCAATACAATGGCATTGTTCACCACAATACCCACCAGCAAAATCAAACCAATAAATACAACAACGGAAACGCTGGTACCCGTAATCGCAAGCCCCAGTATTGCTCCTACTGCCGCTAGTGGAATAGTAAACATAATGACGAATGGGTGTAGCAAAGATTCAAACAAAGAGGCCATGACCAGGTAAACCATGATGAGCGCCAACAGAAGCGCGAATCTCAAGGACTCAAACGACGCCTCCATCTCTTCGTTTTGCCCCCCCACGGAACTCTTCACACCGGGAGGATGATCGATAGTAGCCAGGATTTCCTTGACCTCCGCAGCCGCTGCGCCAAGATCGCCACCAGGCACGTTGGCACTGACAATGGCGACCCGTTGCTGTCCGATGCGTTGAATATCTGCCGGACCGATGCCAACGAACACATCGGCAACTGTTGATAATCGCACCTCCCGTTCGCTCTCCGGGTTGATTACGATATTCTCAATATCTTCCATTGAGTCACGTTCCTGTTCCTCCAGGCGAATGCGAATATCAATCTTCTTGTCCTGCCAGGTGAATTCGGTAGGCACATCACCCTTTACCTTCCGCACAATAAGATTGGCAACTTGCGGAACTGACATACCAAGCGCCGCGGTACGCTCGTGATCAAATTCAATCTGAATTTCCGGATATCCCGCCCGCATCGATGACTCTACGTCTCTAAAGGTGGACGAATCGCTCATACGCAGCACCAGTTGATCCGCCACGTTTCTTATCTCGTCTAACTCGATACTGCTGATCTGAATCTCAAGCGGCGTAGAGAACGTGAACAACTGTGGGCTGCCAAGCGTGTATTGCGCATCCGGCACATCATTGAGCAGGGAGCGCACACTATTCATCGCCCTTAATTCGTCTTCGGCGTCTGTTCCCTCTGCCATTACTACATTCAGCTCACCAATATTTTCACCCCCGCTCACTGCCGACGCGTCAAGCCGACCGCCCGTACCCGCAACCGCGTAAGTCTTTTCCACTATGCCTTCTTGCTGTAGCGGATACTGCACGTCGCTCAGAATACTGTCGGTAAGTTCCAGGCGCGTCCCAGGTGATGCTTCCAGCTCAACCGTGAATTCACCCTGTGAGAGAGGAGGAATCAGTTCGAGAGGCAACGTAGGTACCAGCAGCGCACTACCCGAAAACGCCGCAGCCGCAAGTGCAATTGTCACTGCGCGATTACTCAACGAGCGTTGTAATAGCGCACCATAGCCTCTCTCGAGCGCCGCGTAGCCTTTATCAAACCCATCAAGCAAAGGTCTACTAACTATCCTTAACAGCGCGCTGGTTTTACTCAAGATAATGACGACAACCATGAGTATGAGTCGCGGCAGTTCAACAAACACCATTCGTAATGGCATGCTGGCACGGTTCATCCAGGGGGGTAACTCACGACTGGATTCCACCACATGATAAGGCTCACGACCGCCCATCGCGGATAGCATCGGAATGAGTGTAAAGGCCAATATAAGTGAAGCCACGAGCGCGAAGGTCACCGTCAACGCCTGGTCCTTAAACAACTGCCCGGCGATTCCCTCCACAAAAACAAGCGGTAGAAAAACGGCAATAGTTGTTATGGTGGACGCCAGGACAGCGCCGCCTACTTCTGAAGCACCCGCATCGGCCGCCTCTATCAAAGTCTTTCCAAGCCCTCGGTGACGGGAAATGTTTTCCAGCACCACGATGGCATTATCCATCAGCATACCTACCGCGAGTGCAATACCACCAAGACTCATTACATTTAAGGTAACACCTTCAAGATCCATCAGCGCGAACGTCGCCATCACAGACGCTGGAATTGTAGCCGTGATAATCAGCGTGCTACGGAATTCCCGCAAAAACAGAAAAAGCACGAGCACAGCAAGTATTGCGCCCAGAATTGCAGCCGTTTTAACTTCGTTAATCGCAGCGCTGATAAATGTAGACTGATCATAGATGGTGACGAGCTCAAAGGATGGCGGTAACTGTTCATTAATTTCTTCCAGCCTTTCGCGGATGCTCTCTGCGACTGCGACCGTGTTCGAGTCGCCTTCCTTGTACATGGAAATTTCAATTGCTTCGCGTCCATTAACACGCATGATTGAGTCGCGTTCTTTATGCCCCTCTTCCACCATCGCCACATCGTTCAGACGAAGAATGCGCGCGCCTTCCTGAAAAATGATGGTCTCGCCAATATCTTCAACAGTCGAAAATTGATTTATCGTACGAACCAGGTATTCCTGGGTACCATCTGTCAGGCGACCACCCGATAAATTTACATTGGTATTCTGTAGCCGTTCACCGAGCGCCTGCAGGGTAATACCCAAACGGCCCAGTCGCTCCTGGTCGACGTGGACTGCCACCTCATCTTCATACCCACCACCAACGATCACCGCCGCAACACCGGCGACGGGATCAAGACGCCGCTTTAGATAATCGTCGGCGAACCGACGTAACGTCTGCAGATCGTAGACAGGATCGGGTAGCGCTTCCTTTCGGGTAAGTGCGAGTCGAAAAATCGGATCGAGATTGGGGTTGAGACGAAGTAAAGAAGGCCGTTCTACATCAAGGGGAAGATTAACCAGGTCGAGCTTTTCGCGCACCTCAATAGACGCGAGGTCCATTTCCGTACCCCAGATAAACTCGAGCACTACATCTGACCTTCCCGCAGCAGAGATGGAGTGCATCTCGCGCAAACCGTTGATTGTGCCAACGCGCTGCTCAATGCGACGGGTAATCTGCTCTTCTACTTCTGCAGGGGCCGCGCCATCGAATTCTGTTCTTATAGTAAGTGTCGGATAGGTGAGTTCAGGCAGGAGGTTAAGGCCAAGGCGGTCCAGTGAGATAGCACCAAAAAGGACGACAGCAAAAGTCGCCATGGCTACAGTTACCGGTCGCGCGATAGATCCGGAAATTATCCCCATTGTTGCTTGCCCTTCCTTACAGGGACACTACGCGTACAGATGCTCCATCACGCAAGCCGCCCTGTCCGGTAATCACGACCTGATCGCCCTCACCAAGTCCATCAAGAACTTCCACTGTGGAACCCATCGTGTACCCGAGAGTAATCGTCTGCTTCATTGCCCGGCCCGATTTCACCACGAAAACTGAATTTTCGTCTTTCTGTGTAACGACTGCTTCCCTGGCTACCAGCAAAGTGTCTTCATTGGAGTCATATCGGACGTTGACCCTGGCGAACATTCCCGGCTTCAGAACATTGTCCGGATTATCGAGCGACACCGTCACTCTGAACGTCCCGGAAGTTGGGTCCACCTCCGGCGCAACCCTGACTACCACACCTTCGAATTGCGCGTCGTCCAATGCATCTATATGCACCATCGCCAACTGGCCCTTCTCGAGTTTGGGCAACTCTTTCTCCGGCACATTGAGAACTGCTTCGATAATATCGGAACGCTTAAGCTCAAACGCGGGATCATTTGCACTCAGTGTATTGCCCAGCTTGATGTGCCTGAGCGTTATCACCCCATCAATTGGCGCCTTAATCGTCGCCTCTTCCAGTTCGTATAGTTGAAGGTTCAGCGAGGCTTTTTCCCGCTCGAGGTTATAAAGCGCCTGATCGTATGCGTCCGGGGAAATCATCTTGGTTTCATGTAGTTGCTTGGAGCGGGTATAGGCGCGCTCGAAGCTCTCGATGTTCGTCCTGGTTCTGGCAACTTCCAGCTCCAGCCTTCGGGTATCTAACTGCGCAAGTGGCGTTCCCGCGGTAACGTGATCGCCTTCCTCAACAAAAATCTGTTCTACGACACCAACGGTTCGTGCCACGACAGCCGCTTCTTCCTCCGCAGTTAAAGAAGCGGAAGATGCATAGAAAGCGTCCACGCGTCCGCGCTCTACTTTAGTGACCGCAACCGGAACCGGTCGATCTCTGAATTCCGCACCAGCTTTTGAGCCACCCGGGCCACGCATACCGGGCCTGCCACGACTACCACGCTCACCGCGACCGGGACGACCTTCGGGCTGCTTCTTCGCGTCCTTTGCCTCGCCACTTTTATCGCTTTGAGCCGTTTGCGTCGGGGATTGCTCAGCATCCGAGCCTTCTTCGTCTGCATCGTCGCATCCCACGACGATCGAGAGCAGCGCGATTAGTAAGATTTTTTTCATTACAGCTACCAGTCTGGTCTATCTGACCAAGGGGTTAACAATGTACGTATCAACGTACAACTTGGATTATACGCACCAAAACGGCCAATCCGTCGTCAGGATGTCGTTAAGATTCTTCCTTGCGCTGCTTCTTTTCGCGGTACATGGAGGCATCGGCCTCCATGAGCAAATCATCAACCTGCTGATGCCGCTCTGGGTCAAAAGAAACCGTACCTACACTGTAGCCAACATCGTAGGGAAGGTTCATATTCTCTTCGTGTAAAGCAGCCGACAGGTTAACCAGTGGTTTATCCGCATTCTCCGCGTTGGTACCCGTCAACAGTACACAAAACTCATCCCCCCCCCGATGCGGGCAACCACATCTGAGTTTCTGAATTCATTAAGCATCAGGCGACCAATATCCCTTAGCACCTTGTCACCCTCGGCATGCCCGTAGTCATCATTCACCGCCTTAAATCCATCAAGATCGAAGAACATCAAACTCGCCGTCTTGTTCAAGCGTCTGCACAGCGCTAATGAATGTTGGGCTATTGAGCGGAACCCCCGGCGGTTAGAAAGCCCGGTTAACTCGCCCGTGGTCGCCATACTCTGAGTATGGAACTCCTGTTCAATCATCTGGGCAAGGTCTTTCAGTATATTGAGATCATCACCTGTCAATGACCGCACCTTGGTATCTGCGATACACAGGCTGCCAACACTGAACTCTTCTCGAGCACGCAACTTAACACCGGCGTAAAACCGTACATAAGGTGCGTTTACTACAATGGGATTGTCCCGGAACCGGGCATCCTGGGTCAGATCCTCAACGACCAGAACATCATCAGCAATAATCGTGTGACTACAAAAGGACAATTCACGAGGCGTTTGTTCAACTTCCATCCCCTGAATAGATTTGAACCACTGGACATCTTCACCAATCAGACTCACAAAAGCGATCGGCACGTCGAACAAACGTTGCGCGAATCTTGTAAACGATCGAATCGTTCTTCCGATGGCGTATTAAGCAAACCAAGCGACTGTAATACTTCCAACCGTTTGATTTCGTTTTTGGGTTTATCTGCTATCTTCACACTTCATCCTCCCTCCAAGGATACCAGACTCGCTACCAGAGCACATTTCATGGCAAACCAGTAGGATCGTTACTTCTGGCCCGGCATCTCCAGCAACTCGGAAACCTCCAAAGACCCACCTGTATCAATAAAGGGGCATGCTTTTGCGATTTCTAACGCTGAATCCATGGATTCAGCTTCGATGATGGTATACCCGGACATGCCAGTCGTGCCCACCGTCACCGAGCCATCAGGATTGACGGTGCTTGAATTCTTGAGTGGATTCGCTGGGCTTACCGCGGCGCTGCCCAGAGATGACAACCATTCCATGTATTTAGCGAAGTTTTGTTCGCCCTCCTCCGGGCTCGAAGGTTCTCCACCACCCAGATAGACAATAACGAATTGCGACATCTGTTTTCTCCGTAAATAACGGCCTACATGCTATCACCTGGAATCTCGCACGTGTTATCTCGTTACCATCACTTACGAATTGTTCAAACCGGTTACCTACGCCGCTATAGACAGATACGTCCGGTTTCTAATGCGGCTTTAGTTTAGCAACGCAGATTGGTCGGGCGGGGATAGAGTTTGGGGGACGCAAGTGGGAGGCATGGGAGGTGCCTGAAACCCACTTGCGCTTGTTCTGTAACGCTAGTCGTCGAGTGTGTCGAGTGCCTTCTGGAAGCGATTAGCATGTGAACGCTCGGCTTTGGCCAGCGTTTCCATCCAGTCTGCAATCTCGTCAAAACCCTCGTCGCGGGCCGTCTTTGCCATACCAGGATACATATCGGTGTACTCGTGGGTTTCACCAGCAATGGCTGCTTTCAGGTTGTCGCCAGTATCACCAATAGGAAGCCCTGTAGCTGGATCACCAACCGCTTCAAGATACTCCAGGTGCCCGTGGGCGTGACCGGTTTCTCCTTCCGCCGTTGAGCGGAATACAGAAGCAACATCGTTGTAGCCTTCAATGTCAGCCTTATTAGCAAAATACAGATACCGACGGTTTGCCTGAGATTCACCGGCAAATGCGTCTTTCAAATTGTCTTCAGTTTTGGAACCTTTGAGTGTCATCGATGACTCCGTCTGGTGATACGAAGCCACGATAGTAATCGATTTAATAAATAGGTAAAATTGATTGTTATTATTACTTCAATAGATATTATCTATGTATAACTTGGAATTGCTAGCGTGCTATAGAACATGAACGTGCGAGACCTGCGCTACCTGGCTGCTGTGGCAGATAGCCGTCACTTTGGCCATGCTGCACAAACCTGTCATGTAAGCCAACCTACGCTCAGTGCTCAGATCCGTAAGCTGGAAGAAGAGCTTGGTGTTCTTATCTTTGAGCGAAACAACAAATCGGTTGCCATCACACCTGCCGGTTCAGCGGTTGTTGCCCAGGCCCGCACAGCGTTAGATCAAATTGACCAGATTGCTGTCGTCGCAAGTAACTACCAGGACCCCATGTCCGGTGAATTTCGATTAGGCATGATTCCAACCATCGCTCCCTATCTGATACCTGGATTTTTGAGCCCACTTTCTAACGAGTTTCCCAACCTCGACCTTACGGTTTCTGAGTCAGTAACCGCGGAGCTCGAGGACAAACTACTAAGTCACGAACTCGATGCAGCAATTCTCGCCACCGCGGTGGACGAAACAGAGATGCTATCGATAAATCTCTTCGACGAACCCTTCTGGCTGGTTCATCCAAGCGACCATGCCTTCTACTACGAGGATGTCATCTCGCTCAAGCAGCTAAAAAAAGAGAACCTACTACTACTCTCTGATGCACATTGCCTCTCGGGTCAGGTTAGACAACTCATCAGTGCGATAGAACCCGGCACAGGGTATGACTTTCGCGCTACCAGCATGGAAACCCTATTGCAGCTAGTGAGTAACGGCAGAGGTTGTACGTTAATACCCGCACTGGCACTCGCAGGACCCTATATGACGGGTATGGGACTGATTGCCAAACCAATAAAAGACAAAAAAGCCAGGCGACGCGTTTCGCTGGTCGCACGCAAACGTTATTCAAACCCTGATGCGCTGACTAATATTTCCGAACTGATTAAACAGCACTTACCCAACACGGTGCACGTTCTATAGCTAATAATCTCTAACTAGGTGGCCAACCACCAATAGAAAACCCACGCGCACAGCAGCAACCAAAGCAACGCAACCACAACGGCCGCACCACGACTTTTTGGCAAGGTAAATGATTCGGTTTCAGCGCGAGCTTTACATTCCTGCCACACCCGTGCCGGGATCAACCGGATTGCCAGCCATATACCTCCCGGGAGCAGAAGCAGGTCATCCAAATAACCAATCACGGGAATAAAATCTGGAATAAGATCAATCGGACTTAATGCGTACCCTATGGTCAGAACAATGACCGATTTCGCCAGTATGGGTGTAAGCGGATCTCTTGAGGCCAGATAAAGCGCGAAAATATTCTGCTTTAACGCGGCCCCCCAACGCTTCAATTTATCCAG
>CAJWQG010000074.1 GCA_913045175.1 uncultured Gammaproteobacteria bacterium
ATCGGGCGAAGCAAGCGCCTTTACCACAGCGACAATCGCACTACCCTCTCGAGGCTAGTCACAAACCCGGCCTATTTGCGTCGTCTTATAGGCCGGGACATCAACTTTCGATCATAGTCAAACGCTCCTTAGAAACAGGCACCCAAGCTTCATTGCGTGATATTCTCAGCCCATAGTTAAACTCTGAGAAAACCTTCATGAATGAAGTAGAGAAAGTAGACGAACACACCCAACTGGTAACAGATCTTGCGATTCAGCACGGGCCCGGCCTCCTGCTCGCAATCGTGACACTTCTTATCGGTCTTTGGATCATAAACGCCATCAGCCGAGGCTTTGGTAAACAGTTTGAACGTAGTGGTATGGAAAAAACACTGCGTAACTTTCTAAACAGCCTGATCAACGTTGGCCTCAAGGCACTGCTGTTGATCAGCGTCGCATCCATGGTGGGAATAGAGACCACTTCGTTTATAGCCGTGCTAGGTGCCGCTGGTCTCGCTATTGGCCTTGCTTTACAGGGTTCGCTCGCAAATTTTGCTGGCGGCGTTCTGATTCTGATTTTTCATCCTTACAAGGTTGGTGACTTCGTCGAAGCAGCTGGCCACTCGGGGGTCGTAAAAAGTATTGAGATTTTCTCTACGGTGCTTACCACCGGGGACAACAAAACCATCATCATCCCTAACGGAGCTGTTTCAAACTCAGCCATCACCAACTACTCCACGCAGGCGACACGGCGAGTCGATATCGTCTTTGGCATTGGCTATGACGATGACATTAAAAAAGCTAAGGACGTGCTAAGCGAACTTATCGCAGCGGATGAACGAATCCTCACGGATCCAGAGCCAATGATCGTTGTATCAAATCTTGGCGATAGCACGGTGGATATTACGACCCGGTTCTGGGTCAACTCAGCAGATTATTGGGGTGTCTTTTTTGATCTGACGGAAAAAACCAAGCTTGCCTTCGATGCAAACGGCATCAGTATTCCCTATCCACAAACAGACGTGCATGTTCGTCAGGCGGCATAGAGCGGATCGGCTAAGTTAATCCGCGCAGAAATTCCGTAACCTGGTTTCCTGCTCGCATCATCAGTCGGAGATCCTGATCAGCCAGCAGCAATTGAGCACCCATGCCGACATAGCGTTCCT
This sequence comes from uncultured Gammaproteobacteria bacterium, assembly GCA_913045175.1. Lineage (GTDB taxonomy): Bacteria > Pseudomonadota > Gammaproteobacteria > Pseudomonadales > Azotimanducaceae > UBA7455. The sequence continues at coordinate 1,146 of CAJWQG010000074.1, forward strand.
GAAGGGCCTCTTCAGTAATCCCTGCCATGCCAGGGAACTTGCCGTGTCGGCGACACGCATCAATTGTTTTACGATATGCGTCCGTTACTCGTTCATGACCAAACTGTCCAGGTATGCCCATTTCTGCGCAGAGGTCATTGGTACCGATAAGTAGTGCGTCTATACCATCGACCTGTGCGATAGCATCAACGTTCTCTATCGCCTGTGGGCTCTCGAGCATCACCACTACTAAGGTCTGCGCATTGATCTCCTGACAAAACTGGTCGATAGGCAGGGACTTGAAACCCGCCACGGGATTAGCTCTCGCTATGGATCGATGCCCTATTGGTGGATAGCGACACTGATCAGCAATTGCGTGAGCCTCCTCCACAGTATCCACATGTGGCACTACGACCCCGAGCGCGCCGTTATCGAGCACTCTAGTGCTGTGATGCGCTTCCTTTCCTGTCACCCGAACTATAGGAGTAATTCCCTGCCCTAGTGCTGCAGTCGCAATATCACACGCCGTCGACAGATCCATCGAGTTATGTTCACAATCGATAAACAGCCAATCGAAACCGCAGGCAGCAGCGATCAACCCGGCATCGGCGGTCCTTAACTGTCGCAGCCCCAACCCTACAGCCAATCCACCTTGCTGCAGACGTTCCTTAGCGATATTTTTTACAACTGGCAAAAGTAGATCCTATTACTGTTAGCGAAGCACTTCGTCACTACGGAGTGACTCAATTTTTGTTGTATCGTAACCCAATACATCCGTCAGCAACGTCTGGGTATCTGCACCCAGGCACGGCGCTGGCATGCGTACCCCGTTAGCACGGCGCTGAAGTCGCCAGGGAATACCAACGTGTGCCATACGACCGACTTCAGGATGATCTAGTCGTTCGATATATCCACGCTCGTTCATGTGGGTATCTTCAACGATATCCTTGCAACTAAAGCTAGGAAAAGCGGCGATGCCCGCAGCCTGAAGCTCACGGGTAATATCCCAACGGTCTCTTTTCCGAGTCCATGTGGCGACGATCTTTTCCAGCTCATCTTCATTGTCTTTGCGGTTAGCCAGACAATTAAACCTTTCGTCTTCGACCAGACTGGAATCAATAATGTCACCCAGCGCTCGCCATCCAGCCTCGTCAGCACAGGCAATCGAAACCCATTCATCATCTCCGCTGCAGGGAAAGCATCCGTGTGGTGCCATCCATGGGTCGCGATTGCCATTGGGTTCAGGTTGTGACCCATTGAACACATACTCCATCCATCCTTCTGCGGTTAACACCTGGGTACACTCCCATAGACCAATATCAAGGTGATCACCCACCCCGGTCTGTTCTCGGTGTTCCAGGGCCGATACGATAGCCAGAGCTGTAGTAACACCCGCGGTTGGATCTGGCATTGAAACCCCAAGTTCTTCCCCACCGACGCTGCCACGAAAACCGGTCATCGCTGAAAGTCCACTAAGCGCTGCAAACGCAGGGCCGTAAGCCAGGTAATTGGAGTAGGGTCCCGTCTGTCCGAAACCGCTAATACTGGCCAGGATAACCCTTGGATTGATTTCCTTGAGCACCTCATAGCCCAGACCGAGGCGCTCTAATACCCCTGTTGCAAAATTCTGCACCACGACGTCAGCCTCAGCGATAAATGCCTTGGTCAGTTCCTTGCCCTCAGGCTTACTGAGGTCAACAGCAACGCTGTATTTACCCTGATTCCACTGGTTAAACATCCCGCACCTATTGATGCCCGGTTCCATCCCTGGCGGGACCGCCTTGCCGCGGCGATATAAGTCAGGCCTTGTCGCCGATTCAAGTCGGATAACCTCGGCACCCAGATGAGCCAGATTCATTGCGCAAAATGGTCCTGCCCACACCCAGGACAAGTCAACTACACGTATACCTTCCAGGGGAAGTCGGACGTCCTTCTTTTGTTGGGAGGCTGGTTTACCATCACGCTTGGCCTGGCTTAACACCTCTTCCGTGTGTTCTCCCAGCAGAGGTGCTGGCCGTCGATACTCGGCCCGACCAGACGTTGTTAAAGTCGTAGGACAAAAATACTCAACCGTTCCGACCACGGGATGTTCTACTGGCACAAAGAAACCGCGTGCCTGAGCATGTTCATCACGGATAAGCCGATCAAACCCCGCCACCGGGGCAAAGCAAACGCGCTGTTTCTGGCCCGCGTGAAACAAGTCATCGGTATTCCATTCGCTTGTGAATTCCTCCACAAAAACATCAATCATGTCGGCGTTATCTCCCCTGCTCGCTTTTTCCGCAAACACCTCAAGATCTGCCCAGTCTGGATTACCCATCAGGTTGACCAGCCGCTCCCACTGATCCTGCTCGATAACTACGAGGAATATAGAGCTATCCTTCGTCTTATAGATCCGCCAGGGCGCCGAAATTCGATTCGCGTAGCGACCTCTTACGTTTCCGAGGTAAGTGTAGGTCGGAATGCCGCCTTCCAGTGCAGACGCAATGTATTCCTGTTCCGAAATATCAACATACTCACCAATACCTGATCGCCGTACATCACGACACATAGCCAGCGCCGTCAATGCCCCGTTAATCCCCCCCACTAGTCTGCACTGCTGCCCAAACACCTTAAGCGGGGGGAGCTCTGGATCGTCGTGTGTCTTGGGGCAAAGGTCTGCCCATCCACCGGCATTGGATACTGTTATATCCTCAGCCAGGTAATCACAATGGGGGCCGGTAATGCCGAACGGGGTAATAGACACCACCACCAGGCTGGGATGCGCTTCTTTTATTGTCTTGGGATCAATGCCAAGTTCCAGCGCTCTGATTCTGGAGTAGTTATGAATCAGAATATCGGCCCAGGCAATCAGACTTTGGAGTGACTCGCGCCCCACGTCTTCATCTAGATCCAGGCATACGCCGCGTTTGTTCAGATTGTATGCCAGGAAGGTACCGCTTTTTTCCGGATCGGCTTCATTACCGGGATAAGGCCCGCGCCGCCTCGACTCGTCCCCCTGAAGTTCTTCTACCTTGACCACATCTGCACCATGGTCACCCAGAAGCTTTCCTGCATACGCGGCGGAGATACCGCTGCCTAATTCAAGAACACGCAGTTGCTCAGTCACAGCGCGCAACTCCGTGGAAACTCCCCACTACTTCCCATGACCCAGGTTCCTGTGTGTTGTTATTACTCCACAAACGTCGTGAGACGATCCAGATTCTGCAGCGTGGTATCAGCGTCTTCAGGCGCCAGAAAAAATATCAGGCGATCGACGCCCGCGTCAGTGAACTTGGAAATCCACTCTTTGTCTTCAGGCATCGCGAAAACAGAGATATTAATCGAAGATGGATCTCTTCCCTCTTCTTCAGCAAGTTGTCTTAAGGTGCCTATCCCTTCCAATACCTTTTCCGGCCAGCCTGCTCGAGGTAACCAGCCATTACCATACTTAACCACGCGACGTAGTGTATGGATGGTTTCACCACCCAGATACAGTGGCGGATGCGGGTCTTGTACCGGCTTGGGCCATGCCCAGATCGGATCAAAATCTACATACTTACCGTGAAACTCAGCCTCGTCCTCAGTGAAAATCAACTTCATGGCCTGCATCTGTTCTTCAAGACGTTTAAAGCGGGTTTTCCACTCGGTGCCGTGATGCTCAGCTTCTTCCTGGTTCCAGCCGCCGCCAAGACCAAACAGCAGTCGACCACCAGAAAGGTGGTCGAGTGTCGCAGCAGATTTAGCTGTCGTAATCGTGTCACGCTCAATGATAAGCGTTATACCAGTACCCAGTTTTAGCGTCGTTGTGACGGTAGCCGCAGCAGCAAGCGTTACGAAAGGCTCAAGGGTGTGCAGGTACTCATGCGGCAGTTCATCCGCTTCCGGATAGGGAGATTTACGCGAAGTAGGAATGTGAGTGTGTTCCGGTAACCATAGCGAGTCAAAACCACGTTCTTCAACCGCCGGGGCAAGCTCGGTAATGGGCATCGAATAGTCAGTGATAAAGTTAAAAATCCCGATATTCATAGTCTTAGCATACCATCCTCATTTAGTACCGTCAGTCATGAGCGCACTGTCGGCTTTCCATGGTTTTACCTGGTGTTCATAGACGACCGGACCGTTTCTAAAGTGCGACGCTTCTTCCAGAGTCTCTACAAAAGGCAGGTCTCGTGGGTATAACGAATCGCCTCTGGGTCTTGGACCAGCTTTCGAGACATGCCCCCATAGGGGGTGACCTACAACCTCTTCAGCAATGGCTGCAGCTTCAATCAGTTTATCGAGATCAAGTCCTGTCTCTATGCCAAGTTCATGACACAGGTAGACGAAATCCTCAGTGGGAACATGACCGGCACTTCGACCATTGCCACAGTATGGGCAACCACCAAGCCCTCCCAATGACGTATCAAAATGTGTCACACCCATACGCAATGCCTCGTAGTAGCAGATGCTCGCTGTCCCGCGCTGATTATGCAGATGCAGTCCATACTCAGTTATCTCTGGCCAGCGTTTCTGAATCGCATTGAGAAGCTCGGCCAGGGTATGGGGCAATGCAGCTCCCATATCATCAATGATCCTGCAGGCACTAACCAATAACCCCTGTGCATGCCACTTGTCCATAACCGTCTCAATCACTGAGATCGCGTTTTTAAGGGTAACGTCCCCTTCAAAATTGGAACCGAAAGGATTGCCGATCGCAATCGCGCCGGAGGTGACACCTGATTCTTTTGCTCTGGCGACGGTGCTTTCTGCTGACGTCATCATCTGCTCTGGCGTCCGATTGTAATTGCGCATTGCAAAGACACGGCCCACTTCCACGTGGGTTACAGACTCCCTGGAGCGGACGTCGATTTTTGGATAGTACTTGTCTGCACGCAAGAACCCCTGACGGTTAAACACCGCCGCGGTGTATTTAATTCCCGGCTTAGGGGAAAAACGTTGAGCGATCTCATCCATGCAGGCCATTTGTGGCGTCCACTTGGGACTCGCAAAGGAACCAATTGAGATTGTCTTTAACCCGGTTTCACCCAGCGCGTCCAGCAGACGCAATTTGGCCTCAACGGGTATTTCCCGATTCTCGATCTGAAGCCCTTCTCTCATGGTGTCATCGCGAACATCGACAAACGCAGGCAGATCGTTCATATAGCCCCCCTTTTAAACCATATAGCACCGCGAATAGAGAGTATAATACGACATTCAGCGTCGCATTAACTACGCTCATATAATGGAGGTACCAACCCCTGATATTGCGCTCTTACTAATCGACATGTTCCCGGAGTTTCGCTGGCCTGCAGTTACTCTCCTGCACGCGATCATTCTCGCGACGCCCTGTCTTGGCCTGGCCGAACCCAGCCACGGATTCTCACACTTCGATGGCCTGAAGTATCCAGCCGATATGCCACACTTCGACTACGTTAACCCCGACGCACCCAAAGGGGGAACGGTCACAATGCCCTTCATCGGGTCCACGAATAATTTAAACCCTTACGTCGATAAAGGGCTTCTCGCACCATATATTGATCCCATCGCGGGTCTCGGGTCACGAATCTATGACCACCTGATGCGATTCTCAGAGGATGAACTGGCTTCCTACTATTGTTGGCTCGCCGAGTCTGTCGAGGTTGCTGAAGACTATAGCTGGGTGCAGTACAAATTGAGAGAAAACGCATACTGGCATGACGGCGAGCCATTAACCATGGAGGATGTTCTGTGGACCTTTGACGTCATTAAGAATGCGTCTATATCCAGGCGCATGTATTTTCGAGACGTAGAAAGGATTGAGCAAATTGATCAGTGGACTTTCAAGTTCCACTTTAGTGAGACAGCAGAAAAAATACCTCAACTTGTCATACAGACCGGGAAGTTTGCGCCTTTACCCAAACACTACTGGGCAGACAAGGATATCTACGAAACCACTATGGCGCCTCCTTTGGGTAGCGGGCCCTATCGCATTGGCTATGCGGCACCCCACAAAATACTGTACGAACGTGTCGATAACTATTGGGCTAAAGATCTGAACGTTGCGCAGGGTCATTTTAACTTTGATCGCATCGCAGCCATCTATTTTTTTGATAAGAATGTCATGTTGCAGGCCATGCGCGGCGGCCTGATCGACTTTTATCTGGAGGAGAACGAATACGATTTTGCGACTGCCTACGATTTCGAAGGTTTTCACATGGGACTGTTCAAGAAGGAAACCTACCGCATGGGGTTCGCGTACGGCATGCACTTCGGCATAGCCCTGAACACCCGACGGCCGCCCCTGGATGCTATTCGCGTTCGAGAGGCGCTTACCCTCGCGTACAACTTTGAATGGATCAATCGCGTCTTCTGGCACAAAGGCATGATACGTAACAACACTTTCTTCGCACGGTCAGGTATGCAGGCAAATGGGTTGCCTTCCAATCAGGAACTTGAATTGCTCGAACCTTTTCGCGGACAGGTCCCGGAACGCGTGTTTACAGACGCAGTGGAACTGCCGGAAAACAAGCCCTTCGGTCGAAATCGCGAAACGCTAAGACAAGCCCACGTGCTACTTGAGGAAGCAGGCTGGACGCTGAAAAACTTCGAACGCGTCGATAAAGTCACGGGAGCGCCATTTAAGATCGAATTCGTCGTCACGTACCAGGATCACGAACGCATGTTGGTTCCTTTTGTAGACAATCTGAGGAAATTGGGTATCAAGGCGACGTTGCGCCGAATCGAAGGCAATCTGCTATATAACCGCATCAGGAACTATGACTTCGATGCAACCATCCGCAAGTATTACACCTGGAAAGTTCCTTTTCCTGCTCGCTTACGCGGCCAGTTTGGCTCCGAGTACGCTGACATTCCGAATATGAGAAACCTCGCGGGGACCAAGGACCCGGTGATTGATTTCCTCATAGAAAAAATCACTACAGCCCGGAGCGAAGAAGAAATGAATATTGCTGGACGTGCACTGGACCGCGTTGCTCTGTTTAGTTTTTACCTCATTCCAGACGGATATCCCCTGGGAAGGCATATCGTTTACTGGGATCGGTTAGGACATCCACCTCTCGGTGTCCCTAATATGAACTGGACCGGCATGCCTTACCTATGGTGGTATGACGAAGAGAAGGCTGCACGTGTCAAAGCGGGAATCGCGCAAATGAGCGAATAGCAGCGTACGCCTATTTTTTCCCGGAGGTTTGCCATACCGACGACCATCCTCTCGCTTCCATGCAGCTTGCTCGTTGGGACACCTGTGCCGCCTTAGCAGCCTCGACCCCCGTATCATCACACTGCAGCGCTGTCCGCTCAGTAGCGTCGCAGACGCCGCCAATAACAAAAGCGCAGGGTGGAAAATTAATAGCTACCACCGTACAGGATGGCTCAGGAATGGAGATCTTCGCTGCTTCTGCATCGCAGGAAAGGCGGTCTATCAGCAGTCGGCGTTCGTTCTGACGAGACGTGTCCTCATTCACCCATACATAGGTGCCTCTGGTCGCGCACGCAACCAGCAGCAACAAGAACATGACAGAAATCAATCGCATCACATTCCGAATTATAGGCCCACCAGACGCATAAAACATGACCAGCATCAACAATGACTGAGCCGCATATGAACTCATACGTAGCGTATAATACGCAGTGCGCTTTACCTGAGGAGGTGACGAATTGGGAGATCTAGAGGACACCAACGAATCGCAACAAACATCATTCGAGATATTTGCCAACCCCGAGATCAATCAAAAATACGCGTGGGATGGCTACGATATAGAGGGTGCTTTGGAGAAATGGGATATCCGCGCACTAGTCGAGAAACACGGCGAGGCACCGGTACATGAAAAGCTCCGCGAGATGGCCCAGGCATATGCGAAAGGCATGGTGATAACGACACTGCTTAAGGCGCAGCAACCCGGTGGGATCAGCATGGTCCACCTTTGGGTTGGAGCAAACTTCCCATTGTTCCGTCACAGCCATCCGGCCAGTGGCGACTGTCTGTACTACGTTGTCGCCGGCGAAATCATTATGGGTAAGCGACACCTCGGCCCCGGGTCGGGTTTCCTGGTCCCCTCGGGGATGCCCTACAAATATACAGGTGGGCCTGATGGAGCTGAGGTGCTCGAGATTCGAGTTGGTTTCGGTCAGGAAGATGCGACGGGAATGAGAATTTATGAGCAATCACTGAATTCGATTCAGCAGATTATCGATACCGCGAATCAGAACTCCGACAGGTGGCAGGCTCCGGAAAAGATCGGAGATACACCTCCGCCAACCTGATTGATGGAAATACTCTTCTCATCCCGGAAGCGACAGCCTCCTTTCCAGATCTCATTATCTGTCTTACTTCTCATTATGGTCTTCCTCCTGCATTCCTGCGATGGCGGAAACGAGCATACCGACGAGCTTGTCATAGCGGGTATCGACTCTCCAGACGAGGGGCTCAAACGGTTCTTCGATGAAATGATCCAAAGCACCCGTGCCATGCCGAACTCAGGTCTTATGCGTGGTCGCCTGGCGATGGCGTACGAGGCAAATGGCTTTCAGGATGAAGCAATGATTACCTATGAGCAGGCTGCCGCGCTTGACCAGACAGACTTCCGCTGGCCCTACCTCGCCGCACACCTCAAAGCGAGACATGAGCTGCATCAGGCTGCCCTCAACGATCTCGAGCGCGCGATTGAGATCGATGCAAACTACGCACCCGCCTGGCTCTGGCGAGGAACCTGGTTGCTCGATGTGGATCGTCCCGACGAAGCCAATGAAGCATTTCAACGTGCACGTGCACTAGGAGCTATCAGCGAATCCACCTTTGGCAAGGCCCGCGTGTTGATGGCGAAACAAGAATACGACGAAGCGGTACCCCTGCTTGAACCCTTAGCCCGGGACTCTGCCCACCCATATATCTATCGCACCCTGGGGTATGCCTTACGAGCTCTTGGTCGCTTGGATGAGGCGCGTACGGCCCTGGCACGAGGTCGAGAGGCACAGCCCATTGCCTGGCAGGACGCACGCGCCGCTGAGAAGGCATCATTCGTGCGCGGCATTGGCCGTTTATCGTTCGCCGAAAACCTGCTTGGTGCGGGTCGGCTGGATGAAGCGCTGGCAATACTGGAAGAGATGCGTCGCGAACAGCCCGATGAAACCTGTGAGCACACGCAGCGCACCTGTACCCTCTTGAACACGCTCAGCCTTGCATATAGCCGTTATGGCAAAGAAGAGGAAGCGTTCGCACTAGTACAACGAGGTTTATCAATCAATGCAGAGTTCTATCATTTTCATATTACTATCGCTGGCCACTACCGTCAGCGACGCGAACTGGATGCCGCGCTTCACCATATCAATCGCGCCATCACCTTGAATCCTTCACTCGGGGACGCCCACGTCCAACGAGGGCGCCTATTGATTGGCCTTGGCAGACACGAAGATGCAACAACCGCACTTGAAATAGCATTGCAATTCGAACCCGAGCAACCGTTAACACTACTCTATCTAGGCATGACGAAAGGCCAGCTCAAACAATGGCAGCAAGCAATAGAGCATCTTGAACGCGCAATTAATCTGAACCCACATTTCGCGCTTGGATATGTATACCTCGCACGCAGCCTCGGTGAGACCGGGAAAATAGATGAGGCGTGGCAAGCGCTGCAAACAGCTGAGCAAAACGGTGCGCCAGCCTATGAACTGCGGACAAACGAGCAACGCCTGAAGGAACTGGAGGCAGAACACTAAATGGGAAAACATCGCGAGACACTTGCGGAGATGGCCCTGCTAACCACGGTGATATTAGGGATTACAGCATGCTCCCGAACAGAAGATGGTGCCTGGTTCAGCGAGGAAGCTAGCGTGCGCGGGCTAAACTTCGTGCACCAATCAGGGTTCACAGGCCGACACCTCGTGCCACTGATCGTCAGCGGAGGTGCAGCACTGGCCGACGTGGATGGCGATGGTGATCTGGATGCCTATCTGGTTCAGGGTGGTGAAATTCCGTCCACTGAAGCTAACGTGGCCGACCGCCTGTATCTGAATCGAGGTGACGGATACTTCGATGAAGCGCCAGCGGACTCTGGCACCGACGATCGCGGATATGGTATGGGTGTCGCCGCCGGAGACTATGATAACGACGGCGACGTTGACCTGTATGTCACAAACTATGGGCCTAACGTACTGCTGCGCAATGACGGGACGGGACGATTCGAAGACGTGTCACTCGCTGCAGGGGTAGACGACCCACGCTGGAGTGCTGCGGCCACGTTCCTCGATCTAGATGCGGATGGCGATCTGGATCTGTTTGTCGTCAATTACATGAACTGGACCCCTGGCATAGAGCGGGACTGCTTTGTACGCGGTGTCCCAACCTATTGTGGGCCTACGATTTACAACGTACCTGCCATGGACCGCCTGTATAGGAACAATGGTGACGGAACGTTTACGGATATTACTTTTGCGGCTGGTATAAACGTCGCCTTTGGCAATGGCCTGGGCACCGTAGGGGCAGACTTTAATGACGACGGACTTACTGATCTGTTTGTGGCAAACGACATGATGGTTAATCAGTTGTGGTTAAACCAGGGCAATCTACGCTTCAAGGACGAGTCGCTTCTCTGGGGCGTTGCCCTCGACGAGCATGGGGTTGCCAAAGCAGGGATGGGGGTCGCAGCAGCAGACTACGATGATGACGATGACACCGATTTACTGGTTGTAAACCTGAAGGAGCAAACCGATTCGTTCTTCCGTAACGAAGGCAAATACTTTGTTGATGTCACCCGAGAAGTTGGTCTCGCGGCCCCTAGTGTAAGACATACTCGTTTCGGTGTAGCGCTGGCGGATTTTAACAACGATGGTAGCCTTGATCTCTACGAAGCAAACGGACGCATAGAATCATCGAACCCGGCCGTAGCAAATTTCGACGAGCCTAACCTGCTCTTCAAGGGCACGCGCGACGGCAAAAGATTTCACTTCGATCAGATCACCCCTCAGGGAGGCGTTAGCGCACCGTTGATTCATACCAGTCGCGGACTTGCAGTAGGTGATGTAAACGACGATGGTGGGCTGGATCTGCTTATCATCAACAAAGATGCTACTCCCTATCTCTTGATGAACCAGGCAACACGAGGTCAGTGGGTGCGATTCCGTGTTCTGACATCCTCCGGTCGTGATGCCTATGGTGCAAGCGTCTCCGCGATGGTCGGGACTGTACAAATGCGTCGAGACGTACAGCCGTCAGCGAGTTATCTGGCATCAAGCGATCCGCGGGTTCACTTCGGTATGGGTGATCAGGCAGGCATTAAGGACGTTGTCGTGACGTGGCCCGGTGGGGAGCAGGAACGGTTTGGAGATTTCCAAGCGGGTGAGACCTATGCACTTTCCAGGGGTAAAGGAAAAATATTTTCGGCGCACTAGCGACCAGCGGGAGTCGGTGTGAAAGAGGGAGATCCTTCACTACGTTCAGGATAACGATAGAGTGACAAAAAAAAGCCCACATCTTTCGATGTGGGCCGTTTCTTCGTTACGTAGAGTTTTAAATATCAACTCAGCACGCTGAGTGTTTATTCGTACCTCCACGTGAATTCCAAGCCAAACGATCGTGGCGGATGGAATCCATGGTAGCCACTGTCTCCAATGGAGAAAGGTGCAATTTCGTCGGTAATATTCTTGATATAAGCACCGAACTCATAGTTGTTCTGACGCATGATGAGCTTGGTGTTAATGAAGAAATAAGTCGGTGTCGGACGCTCGTTGTTCTCGGTCCTGAACACCTCTTTACCGCGGTAGAACCAGTCGGCACGCAATGTGGAATCCCAGCCATAGAGATCGAAATCATACATCGCTGATGCAAAATAGCTGTGTACCGGCGTATACGCGATACGATTACCTTCCTGGATATTGATACCGAAATTACCCTGGGTGCCAATTGCCCCACCCCGTTGTCCCGTCAATACTTCCGCATCCGGGACATACGCACCGCCGCCGCTAATGCGTATCTGGTCGGTCAGTTGTCCGCGGAACTCGATTTCAAAGCCGTTGGATTCGGCTTTACCAACGTTGGCATTAACGTTAGTACTATATTGGTCTGCCAGATTCGGGTTATCAGGGTCAACAATAGGGTCAAAACTGATAGAAGTGGTGACTACAGCGTTATCGACCGAAGTCTGATATGCGCTAAACATAATGTCTAGACGACCATCCAGCAACGTCCCTTTGAATCCGATCTCTGTGGAATCAACGTTGTCTCCCTGGAAGGTCAGCAATCCCAAAGAGGCATCCGCTAAACTGCAGGCGCCGCCAATACCACGTGCACATGCATCCTTATACTGGCCGTGCTGATTCCCAAGGCCAGTGTTGATGCCACCAGAGCGAAACGCCTCGGCTACCGTAGCGAAAATCATCCAATCATCGTTCGGCCGCCAGGTGGCGGTAAACTTCGGCGCTGTCTTGGTCTGCTTCTGTAGTTCGCCGACTCTGGTTGTTTCGGCTAACGTGGCAAAGCTACCAAAAGCTCCCTGTCTTCGTTCGAACTCCATCTCAGCACGGCGTGCGCCGAACAGGAGCTCGAACTGATCGTTGATGCGCCAGCTCACCTCACCGAACCACGCTATCTCATCCCGCAGGTTGTAGCCGGGGGTGTAGCCCCTCGTACCTCGCAGACGCTGATGAATCAGCCTCTGATCGGCAAGTGATATGGCAGGATTGAAGATCCAACCCCCGCCTTGGCAAACGACATCCGTGAACTCGTTTCTGTTGTAAGGAACCTGAGCTTGCCTATGTGATGCACCGCAAGGACCCCAAACACCCGGGTGCGATCCACTCTGAAGATCCTGGTCAAAGACACCTACTGTCCATTGAAATGCACCGTCTGAATTAGAGACTATGCGTAACTCATGGGCATTACGCTCGTTGACATCCGCGTGAGCCCGGACACTACTACGGGCCCAGAAGGCAGTCTCACCTTCAGGAAGCGCTGCAGCACAAGTGGGAATTCCCATGCATAGGCCCTGAATTCGGGTGACTTCCGCAGTGGCAGCAGCACTGGTCGTGTACTTCGGGTTAACTGTACCATTTCGAGAGCCTGTCCTCTGTTCCTCAGAAAAGAAGATCGAGTGCTCATAGGTGGACGTTGCAGCCGTTATGATTGCCTCACCCACTAGTGGCAGTTCCACTTCCCACTCAAGGTTGAAGTTGAATATCTCTGACGTCGAATTGCCGCCGTCCTCGTAACCCGGAGCGGCCATGTGGGTCACATAGACATGATCCGGACCACGTTTGAATCTAGCGGTCTCTCCATCATAGGCGCCGTTAGGACCGGTCTCACATCCCCCCACAACTGGAAAGTTTGGCACGGATGCTACTCGATCACTCGGATTAACGTTGGAATCTGCCGGACGGTCTTGCGAATAGCAGTGAAACGCAATGCCAGGACCGCCGATGTCGGCGTCAACGCTATAAGCAACTGCCGTTAGCGTGAGTCCATCGGTGGGATACCAGGAGATCTGCGCCCGATATCCTTCCTCTTCAACAGAGTCCACATCCTTGGTGATGGTAGGCCCATACTGATCGATAAGCCCTGGTTTATGTCGTGAGTAGAGAGTTGCACGTAGTGCGACCTGATCCCCCAGGGGGATATTCGCCATGGCATCTACGCGGTGTCCCACGTCACTGGACTGTGTCTGGTCCTCGATTCTTGACTTGAACGCAAAATCCAATCCCGTTGGATCAGGCCGTTTGGTGATGTAGCGAACCGCACCTACCATGCTGCCTTCGCCGTAAAGCGAACCTTGCGGACCTTTCAGGACCTCAATACGCTCCAGGTCAAAATTCGGCAACAGTGGTTGCCGGTTGCCCGCGCCCGATACCGGCGTATTGTCGATATAGATTGCGATGGGCCCCGTCGGTGACCGAAACTGCGGTACCCCACGAGCGACAATGTTGTGCCACGTGTTCGTTGCGTTACCGTAGTTCAGTCCCGGAATCGATATATACAGACTCTTGATGTCCTCGACCCCCTTCTGGTCGATTTCGACGTCCGTCAAAGCCGTTATGGTAATCGGCGTGTCCATCATGTCTGTATCACGGTAGGTAGCCGTAACCACGATCTCTTCAATCAGGTCATCGGCCTCGTCGTCAGCCGCTGACGCGGGCATGACGGTCATTGCTGCTGCCACAAAGGTAGCAACACAGCAAAGTAATTTATTGATAAGTGGATTCTTGCTCGACATCTGTAAACCCCCTAGTTCATTGAGACATTAGGCATAGCCGTATTACAAACGTTAGTTACAAACCGTAGCAACAACCTGCCTTCTGCCGTCGATTTAGAAAAGCTCCTTCAGCCCCCCCTGCTGCTCTCACTTTAAACTAGGAGGACCAGCGGACCGCCTACTATCATAATGAAGGCGTACGGCAATAACAAGCGGCCTAACAACAACTGTTATTGGTTATTTTTCTCAAAATTCCTCAATTTACGTATGGTTCCTCGAAAACCCGCGAATACCTGAAACAGTAGACATGTTTAGTCTCGTGAACCGTGTACAATAATTCGGCTTTAAGTATGGGGGGACAACAAAACGAATGGGCTTTCAACGACGCTTATCAGTTCTGATTTGCGCGCTCTTACTCATACCACCCTCGATCTGTGCTGCGCCACCGAGTCATGGCTTCGCCCATTTCGGCGCCCTCAAGTATCCCGCCGATATGCCTCATTTCGATTACGTGAATCCGGATGCGCCTAAAGGTGGGGAGCTTCGTCTTTCGATTATCGGATCTACTAACAACCTGAATCCGTATGTAGACAAGGGCCTGCTAACGAGAGACATCAGCCCTATCCAAAGGCTGGGCTCTTGGATCTATGATCCTTTGATGCGCTACTCTGAAGATGAACTCGCCTCCTACTACTGCTACCTTGCTGAGTCTGTCGAGGTCGCTGATGACTACAGCTCGGTAACCTTCAAGCTCAGAGACAACGCGTACTGGCATGACGGCGAGCCTGTCACCATGGAAG
>CAJWQG010000075.1 GCA_913045175.1 uncultured Gammaproteobacteria bacterium
GCTTTGGCCGCACGCTGAGACACGTCAATAAAATGCGGGAAAAGATCGATGCCAACCGCGTGCTCGCACTCGGGCCGCTGTGCAACACGAAATAGGAAATAACCCTTGCAGCACCCCACATCCAAGAAGCTGCGGATGTGCTGCGGATATAACGGCGACACCGCTCGCCAACAGCGGGACACCTTACCCTGGGCAATTATCTGGCCGTTGTGGATCTGGTAGGTATGATTAGTCGGATAACCGAGCAGATCGTCGTTTAGAGTTTTGTTTGGGTGGCGATCCGATCCCCTCAGTCGATCAATCCATTGACGCCACTGATACCGCAATCGGGTTCTCAGATGCGGGCGCACTAAGGCACCTTCGAGTCGTGATTGCATTCGACTATCCACTTACGTATTTCTCATCCTCTGATGGAATAGCGAACCGTTGGCGATTGATGCTGACCTGGGCTCGATCGAAGCCACTTTCTATTGTCACGCGACCCAATTTCCCTCATGTTTAGACCCTCTAATGCTCAATACTGAAGCCTAGATTAGTTGAACTATCGGAGACGGACGCGCCATCGTTGCTTTTGCACTTGCAACGACGCTTCACTGCCATCGTGCCAGGAATCCATCCACTTATCGATGGGCAAGAACGTATTGCCATAATTGAGATTAAAGTACTGGTGATGTAATTGATGATACCAGTCACCGGTATTCACCTTTAGTTTCCGTCCAAGCTTGAGATATTCGAACCCTGAGTGACTTACCGTTGGATTCAGTGCCTGGTACATCCCTGTCACAATGATGACAATCGGGTGAACTGGAACGACCCACCACAGAATAAACGGAGAAAAGTACAGGAGGTGCTCGATTGGGTGCATCGATATTCCACTCCACGGCCCAATATCAACGTTTCTATGGTGCAAACTATGCACGCTCCGATACATCGGTCGCCAGTGCAAAAACCTATGGCCCACGTAAAAATTCGCGGTGGACCAGAAAAATAGAATGTATATAGACGCAACAAACCACCAGGGGTCGTCAACGATTGGCAGGTGTCCGGAAGCGTAAATCCAATAGCTGATTACCTCAAAACCGGTCCATACCGTGACGCCCGAAACAATACTCCAGAACATGTTGTCTTTAACCTGATCACCCCACAAGAACGCTTTGGGGTCGACCGCAAGAGTATTGCGGTTCATTCGATATTGTCGACCCTGCTTGTTTTGTCGGTGCAGCCACCAGTGCAGGCTGCCGGCGAACAAAAAGAGAAGGGCGCAATTACGAAGCCATAGCAATGCCACCCAGTCTGGGGCGAACACAGCCATTGTTTCAAGCGATGGCGTCAAGAACCACCAGATTGGAAACGCCATTGCCAGATATAGAAATCCCAAGGGGAACAAGATGTCGAAGAACAGATAACGCAGCGCTGGCACCACCCGAAATGGCCGGGAGTAAAGTGGTGGGAGTACTATATTTTCCGGCCCATAGTCTCCAGATATCGGATATTTTTCTCTTGACTGCATACCTGATCTAAAACTCAAAAACCCCTTTTCCAGTGTTTTGCTGGTCAAACAATGCATAGGCCGCCTTGGCCTCGCTAAGAACAAATCGATGTGTGAAGATCCGATCGAGATCAATGCCACGATCGGCGATATATTGCGCGCATTCTGCTTGTCCAAAGGACGAGAATGTCCAGGATCCCATGATGGTGAGTTGTTTGCGGTTGATATCTCTTGAAACATCCAACGTCACTGAACCGCCCTCGCCGACAAAACACACCGTACCCCAAGTGCCGGTCGAACGCACCGATTGAGCGCGCACATCCGGGACTCCGCTGCATTCGATCGACATATCGGCGCCCCTGCCATTGGTCAACTCCTTAATCGATTCGATGGGGTCCGTTTCACTAGCATTAATCAACTCGTGAGCGCCAAATTCTTTTGCTAAGCCAAGACGCTCATCAGATATGTCGATCGCGACCACGCGCGCGCCCAGTTCCCTGGCGAACATGACGGCACTCAGTCCGACCGGACCCTGACCGAATACGGACAGGGTTTCCCGGCCGGTTACATTCATTCTTTTTAACGCGCTATATGCCGTAGTGGTTCCGCACGATATCGCAGCGCCTTCCGAGTAGGACAGCGATTCCGGAAGCGGCACCAGTGTGTCCGCAGGCACCGCCATGTAAGGTGCATGCGCACCGTGTGCAGTAGCACCGTATACCACCATTCCCTCAGGACAAAGTTGTTGCCAACCGCTACGGCAATCTCTGCAGATACCACACCCACTGTAGTGATGGCACATCACTCTAGTGCCCTCAGGCGCAATCTCATCAAGTAACCCGGGATCACGCGCGACCACAACACCACACGGTTCGTGGCCGGCAATAATCGGGCTACCATCGGTCATGATACCGAGAGATTTACCCCCTTCTGCCGCACGATAGAAGTGTAAATCACTGCCACACATCCCCGACGCCTTAATCTCGAGTACAACCTCACCGGAGCTGGGGACAGGATCAGGAAATTCCATCAACTCCAGTTCTCGATTTCCGGGGAACACGATTCCTTTCATAAATCTTTCCTAGTCTCGTCTTTTTAGAGTTTAGGTATCGGTAGTTGACTCGTCAACAGTTGACGTCCCCGGGGGGCGACTGCAGACTCTATATTTTGGCGCGCAGACTGAGCAATCCTAAATGAGTGAACTCCCGCTGGACCAATTTATCACTTTCCGCCTGCTACGCCTGACAAATCAACTTAATAGACAAGCCGGGAAAATACTGGCATCACATGTTGGGTTGCGCCTCCCCGAGTGGCGTTGCCTCGCAATCCTTGGTGCGTATGGGTCTATGCAGGTCAATCAAGTCGCCACAAAACTCTCTGCCGACAAGGGGCTCATCAGTCGCTCGTTGTCTTCCTTAGAAAAATCAGGTCTCGTTAAAACAAAGCGTGGCGCTGAAGATAAGCGCCAGATAGTAATCGCCCTAACTCCAAGAGGAAAGAAAACGGTGGGCGCAATCATGCCGATCATGCAACAACGTCAAGAGACTTTGATCGGAACGCTGAGTAAAAAAGAACAGCGTGAACTGCATCGGATGATCGACAAGCTTCACGATGCGGTCCAAACCATCGACAATGATTTCATCTAACAGAATTTAAGCGAGCAATCACCCCACAACGAATGGATTGGCCATCTCCTCTGCAGTAGATATCCAGACACTTTTAGTCTGTAAATATTCAAGAATTGCTTCCTGCCCGAGTTCACGCCCCAGTCCACTGCGCTTATATCCGCCAAATGGGGTCGTATAACTTGCCGCTCGATAAGTGTTTACCCACACAGTTCCTGCCTGTAACCGTTTGGCCATGGTAAAGGTTCGACGAATGTTCTCAGTCCACACACCGGCTGCCAGACCGAACATTACATCGTTGGCGATCGCGACCGCCTCCTCGTCATCCGCGAAGGGAATAACACCAAGAACTGGGCCAAACACTTCCTCCTGTGCGATACGCATACCATTATGGACACCGGTGAATATTGTGGGCTCAACAAACCAACCATCACCACACTCAGGGCCCTCAGCTTTTCCCCCACCAAGTACTGTCTCTACACCTTCGCCTTTTGCTATATCGATGTAATCCAGCACTTTCTTGAACTGGGGTAGATTGGTAACAGGTCCCACCTGGGTATCGAGATTCATCGGATTGCCGATTTTTGCCGTCCCAGCAAAAGCTACAAGCTTTTCAACAAACTCGTCGTGAATACTTTCCTGCACCAGCAATCTCGACCCAGCAACGCAAGTTTGACCGGTGGCCGCAAAAATTCCAGCAACTGCTCCCTTTACGGCATTGTCGAGATTGGCATCGGCAAACACAATATTGGGTGACTTTCCCCCAAGCTCAAGACTGACACGCTTGATGTCTTTTGCCGCTTCTGAGTAGATATGCGCGCCGGTAAATGAAGAACCAGTGAACGCCACTTTCTGTACCAGTGGATGCTTGACCAGCGGTTCGCCCGCCTCCGCGCCATATCCTGTGACAATATTCACAACTCCCCGAGGGAACCCAGCCTTCTCTACAAGCTTGATGAACTCAAGAACAGAGGCGGAGGTGTACTCGGATGGTTTGATCACTAGAGTGTTGCCAGCAGCGAGAGCCGGAGCTAACTTCCATGCCACTAGTAACAGTGGTGAATTCCACGGGATGATCGCGGCACACACGCCGAGTGGCTCGTGTAATGTATAGGTGAACGATGCCTTGTCGGTTGGGATGACCGCCCCTTCGATCTTGTCAGCAAGTCCCGCGAAATAGTAGTAGAAACTTGGTGCGTACTTCAGTTGTGCAGACATTTCACTCAAAAGCTTTCCGTTGTCTTTTACCTCAAGCTCGCCGAGCATCTGCGCATTTTCGGCGACGAGTTCGCCGAGTTTACGCAACAACTCGCCACGCTGGCTCGCATTGAGGGCTGACCATTCCTCCCCAAGAAACGCGCGATGGGCGGCGTGAACCGCGCGTTCGACATCCTCGTCGGTCCCACGTGGAACCAAGCACCAGGGTTTGGCGGTATAGGGATCGTAACTTTCAAAGTAGTCTCCTGTGACAGGGTCAACGAACTCGCCGTCGATATACATCTGGAGTTTGGGAAGTGATTCAGGCATCAGATTTGTCCTCATGTTTTCTATTATTCAAATACTCAGAACCACGAATCGTCGCAAGAGGTTTTGCGCTCGTCGATGAAGTCTCTAAGCCCTTCGTCGGTACTGGGGTCAATTTTGGGATCTTCGTGTTCGCGCAGTATTTTTTTCCAGGCATCGCATGCCCGTGTTTCCATATCCAACGCACCATTTTCGGTCCATTGTTCAAAGGATTCAGAATTAACCAGTTCCGCGTTGAAATTGGCTGTTGCATAGTTCGCCATCGTATGACGCGATCCCAGCAGATTGCTAGTGCTTTCATCAATATCGAGAAAGGCGTCCCCAGCCATTTGGTTCTCATCAAATCCAATGCCTTGCAACATTCGGCCAAGCGCACTACATCGCTCAGCATCGATGACAAATTTCTCGTAACCGATCGTCAGTCCGCCTTCCAGCCAACCTGCAGCTTGGAGAATGTAATTAGCCCCTGCCAACGCAGCCGACTCCAGTGTCGAGATCGACTCCTGCAGGGCCTGGGCATCAGTAGTTTTTGAAGACGTCAACTGTCCGCCGCACCGAACCGGCAGTTTCACTCGCCGGGCGAGTTGTGCAACTGCCATGTTTGCGAGTGACGATTCCGGGGTACCATAAGTGGCCGCGCCGGTACGGAGATCCATGGTCGTGATAAATATGCTGTAGACGACCGGTGCACCGGGCCTAACCAATTGGGCGAGCGCAATACCCGCCATCGCTTCCGCATGCGCCTGTGCTAGGGTTCCGGCAATTGTGGTGGGGCTCATTGCTCCCATGACAATAAAAGGAGTGATCATGTTGGCCTGACCTGCCTCCGCGTAACGGCGAATGGTATCGATGGTTTCAGCGTTAAACGTTAACGGCGACTGCACACCCGTGCCAGCAAGTAATACAGCATGCTCGTTTAGGAATTCACTACCAAACACAATTCGTGCCATGGAGAGCGAATCCTCGACACGCTGCTCGCTATTCACCAGTCCCATAACGGGTTTGTCAGAATACCGGAACTGTGAGTACACCATGTCGAGGTGACGCTTATTAACAGGCACATCAGATGGCTCACAGATGATAGCCGGATTATGATGAAGGCCAGGCGCGGACTGTAACAACCGGGTCAGGTTGTGGTGGTCGGCAAGGGTGCCGTAACGGCGGCCGTGATCGAGATCGGTTACGAATGGCGCGCAATCGCAGGGCGCCATAACGACGTGGTTCGCGCCCATCGTTACATTACGCATTGGGTTGCGGGCATGCATCGTAAACACTTCTGGCGCCGTTGCGCACAACTCTTTCACTTGACCCCGATCAAATCGTACGCGGTCGCCATCTACGCTTGCGCCAGCATTTGCGAATCTGCGTAACGCATCTGGATCACCATGAAAGCGAATACCCACTTCGCGCAGTATCCAGTCGGCGTGCTCCTCAATCTCTGACAGCCTTTCGTCGCTCAATATTTCATAAGCCGGGACATGACGAACAAAATCCGCTGGGGCCGTTTCGGCCGGAAAATTCCGAGCCCTCCGGTCGCGGCCAGAGCGGCGTCGTGTAGATCGCCTAGACTCAAGCCTGTCGGCGCTGAAAGATAACGAGTCCCTAGTCACGGTCGCAAATCTTAGCCATATCAAGGAAGATCATTTTGCTAAGCTATTTTTCTGCCAGAACTCCCTAGGGTCCGTGATGCGGCCGGTTATCGCCGAAGCGGCAGCGGTGGCGGGCGACGCGAGATAGATGAATGCGTCCGGACTACCCATGCGGCCACGAAAGTTCCGATTGGATGTCGACAGGCAAGTCTCCCCGGCGGCGAGGACTCCATTGCTGCCGCCGGGACACGCCCCACAACCGGATGGTGTGATGAAGGCGCCAGCTTCGAGCAGCGTTTCAACAAGACCTGTTCTGGTCGCTTCTAACAGAATCGCCTTTGACGCTGGAGTCACCATGAGGCGGGTGTTCGGCGCAACACTCTTCCCTTGAAGAATCTGCGCGGCGATTTTCAGGTCTTCGAGACGGGCGTTGGTGCACGATCCCAGAAAGACCTGATCCACCATCACTTCTTCTAAAGCCGTTACCGGCATTACGTTATCGGGGCTGTGCGGTTTGGCGACCTGGGGCGTAACATCACTAATATCGATGTCGGCCACATGTGCATAATCCGCATCTTCATCCGCAGCAATTGTGGCCAACTTGCCCTTACAGCGGTCGCGCAGATACGCAATCGTCTTTTCGTCGGCAGGGCACATAGCGAACTTGGCTCCCATTTCCACACCCATGTTGGACATAGTCATACGGCTAGCGATGCTCATGTCGTCAATCAAGCTGCCGCTGTACTCGATTGCCTTGTAGCGCGCAAAATCGCTGCCGTAACGACCCAAGAGGTAGAGAATGATATCTTTTGACATCACTCCTTGGCTGGGATCGCCGTAAAGATTGAATCGAATAGTCTCAGGGACCTGCAACCATAGCTGGCCAGTAGCCAGTACGTAACTCATGTCTGAGACTCCTAACCCAGTCCCAGCTGCACCCAAAGCACCGTAGGAGGTGCTGTGTGAATCCGTACCAAAAACTAGCTGCCCTGGCAGTACATCCCCTTTTTCCACCATGACCTGGTTGACGATCCCGTCATAACCATAGAACCGAGACACCCCCTTGTCTGACGCAATTTGGCGCATGGATTTATGTGTTTCAGCGGCTTGGATATCTGGAGCGGGGAACCGGAGCGTGCTGAGAGAAGAGATTTTCTCTGCATCCCAGAACTCCGTGACACCCACTTCCCGTAACTTTTTTTCGCAACTGACCATGAACTCGATAAGGATGGCCCGATCTGCATTCGCTATTACAAAGTCTCCTGGATGGACACGCGTGTTACCACTGGCCCGTGCGAGAATCTTTTCGGCTATTGTCTGGCCTG
Organism: uncultured Gammaproteobacteria bacterium; assembly: GCA_913045175.1. Classification (GTDB taxonomy): domain Bacteria; phylum Pseudomonadota; class Gammaproteobacteria; order Pseudomonadales; family Azotimanducaceae; genus UBA7455. Next base: position 7,553 of record CAJWQG010000075.1, read on the forward strand.
GCTCTAGATTCACCGAAATATTTGAGTGCGTAGGCCTTGGAACGTCGTTCACCAGTGACTTTAGTAACCCGCCCTGCGCGATAATTTTGCGCATTGTTTCAGGGTAAACGGGGAACTTCAGTGTAGTGTCGGCGGTTAAGTTACGAATAATCCCAGTCGCTAGGTCGATATCCAACGTATCTCCGTCGGAACAAAATTCGCTGACACCCTGACATGGCACGCAAGGGATTCCAATTGCTATCCCGTTACGAAGAAATAGCCGCGCGAACGAATTGGCCACGACTGCCGAGACGCCTAGATTCTGAATATTATTCGCTGCCTGCTCGCGGCTAGAACCGCAACCCCAATTGTTTCCAGCTACGATGATATCGCCCTTAGCGAACTTCCCCGCCAAGCCTGGACTTGCAGGAAACATCTGCACACGAGTTTCCTGCCAAGATTCAGAAAATGGGTAGGGTGCTAACTGGTCTGTATCGACGTTATCGCCGAGTTTCCATACACGACCCTGGATAGAATGCATCACTTGTACCAACTAAAAATGCGGTCCCAGAGGGTAGCCCCTGGGACCGCGCTCCTCCATTATGTAATCAATAGAAACTGCAAATGAGATTAAGCGAACCACCAACGTTCGGGTGATTTATCTCCATCCATCGGCCAATTACCGGCAATCCGCTCCGGCGTCCCAACCTTATCGCTCACCCCCATCAGGGTGTTAGCAAAGACGGGTATGACAACCGCCCCCTCATCTCTACAGATGAGCTGCATATCATGGTACATCTGACGGCGCTTAGCATCGTCCAGTTCAGCCCGTGCGGCTACCAAAAGCTCATTGAACTTATCATGTTTCCAATGCGTGTCATTCCATGCAGCATCTGCCGCATAGGCTGTTGAGAACATCCAATCTGACGTCGGGCGGCCACCCCAATAACACACCGAGAAGGGTTTCTTCATCCAGACGTTGGACCAATAACCATCCGTTGGCTCTCGAACGATCTCCATGTTGATCCCTGCTTTAGCCGCGTGTGCCTGGTAAAGAACAGCGTTATCCATTCCACCTGCATAGATATCCCCAGCATGCAACTTAAGATTCAGGCTGTCCATACCCGCCTTTTTCAGATGGTGTCTCGCCTTGTCCGGATCATATTCTCGTACCGGTATATCGTCGGCAAAATAGCGTTGACTAGATCCGATCGGGTGGTCGTTACCAAGATACCCGTGGCCGCGTAATACGGCCTGAAGGATGGACTCGCGGTCAATACCGTACTTCAATGCCAATCGAACATCATTGTTATCGAAGGGTGCGATATCCGATAGCATTGGGAAAGTAAAGTGCTTGGTTCCTCCAACTTCCTTAACGCTTAAGCCCGGAACTGACCCAATACGATCCACAGTTTGGAGATCTGGCTCTTCGATAGCATCAACTTCGTCAGTCCGTAGTGCGTTCATCCGCGCTGTCGCATCGCCAACGTTGAGTATCTCCACCTCATCGAAGTAAGGCCGCCCTTCCTTGAAATAATTTGGATTACGTTTGCCGGCAAAACGGACGCCAGGATCCCACGCCGTCAAGGTGTAAGGGCCGGTCCCCATACCCGCATCCCAGTCGGAAGTTCCCGCCGGGACAATCGTCAGATGGTAGTCCGCCATCAGGAACGGGAAATCCGCGCTCCCACCGGAAAGGGTAAATACTACTGTATCGCTTCCGTCCGCCTTGATGTCATCGATGCTGGCAACGGCGCCAGACCCGCCGGACTTGGAGTCTGGACCACGGTGGTCGTTGATCGAATAGATCACATCGTCGGCATCTAGGGTTTTGCCATTATGGAACTCCACACCCTTGCGAAGTTTAAAGACCCAGACCGAGGCGTCACTTGATGCTTCCCAACTTTCGGCCAACTCTCCAGTCACGCTGCCATCTGGGGCGATCTCGGTCAGGTTGTTACGGCAACTCCAGGACGCCATGATGTTGTGGGTATCAAGCAAAGCTGAACCAGCCAGGGAGTCGGAGGTAGCGCCGCCGCGTACCGCTGTGCGGAAGACACCACCGTGTTTTGGCCCCGCCGCTTGGGCTTCCTGGGACAGTATGCCAAGCGGTATAGCTGCCGTCATACCGATGGACATCGCCCGCTTGATGAAAACCCGCCGGTCAATACGACCTTCTGAGAAAAGTTGTTGTAAATCATCGAAATCCTTCATTAAGTCTGCTCCCCCAATCATTGTGGTTAAGTGGATAAAGCATAGGATAAACCACTTGATCTGTCTACTATTGACATGTCAATGAGTTTTATCTCAAAAAGGCTTTCGAAGGACCACATGATTAAGGTAGCCTGGCTTAAAACCGGTGCGCCCTATTCAATTAGTGGAAACCGACAACATCAAACGAAACCGCTGAGAGCGCTAATCGCTCAGAGAATCAGTGTGAGTCGCTTCTTAGTCCACTCGACAGGTGAAGCATCCAATCCACGACGAAGTTCACCGCCACAGTCAGGCCAGCAATAGCAATCGCGGGCAGCAAAGGGGTAATGTCGTTGTAGTTGATCAGTGTCGCTGTTTCCCGAACCATAGACCCCCAATCCGCCAGGGGGGGTTGAATTCCTAATCCAAGGAAACTGAGTGCTGCGATAAATAGGAACACAAAACAAAAGCGCAGCCCAAACTCTGCCAACAGTGGAGCGGTAATGTTTGGCAGCACTTCTTTACGGATCACCCACCCCATTCCCTCTCCCCGCAAACGTGCGGCCTCAACGAATTCCATGACCACCACATTCATCGCAGCAGAACGCGCAATACGAAATACCCGAGTACTGTCCAGCAACGCAATAATCAGCACCAGTGACGGGATGGAAGTTCCAAAAACGGTCAGCAGCAACAAGGCAAAAACTAAGGACGGGATCGCCATCAAGATATCCACGAGCCGGCCTATCACTAAATCGTAAACCCCACCCAGTATGGCGGCCAGCATGCCCAGTGTGCCCCCCACAAAAAACGCAATCGCTACTGTGAGAAATGCAATACCGATGGTGTTTCTTGCTCCATAGATCAGTCGAGTGAGCATGTCCCGGCCGATGTTATCGGTACCGAAAATAAACTTATCCGACCACAGTTCATATGAGGATCCAACAATCGCGGTTTCCCCGTAAGGGGCAAGCAGCGGCGCAAACAAAGCAACAAAGGCATAAGCCAGAATTGCGACAACACCGACCTTGGCGCTGAGAGGAGCTGTCCAGAGCAGTTTCAGCATCGCTGGACTCGGTTAGCGAGGGTGCAGCAGCCGGGGGTTGGAAACAATCGACACAATATCTGCTAGCAGGTTGAGCAAAATATAGACCGCTGCAAAGATGATCGCGCAAGCCTGGACTACGGGCAAATCGCGCTTGGCTACGCTGTCTACCAATAGTTGGCCAAGACCCGGGTAGACAAACACTACCTCCACCACCACAACCCCCACCACCAGATAGGCCAGATTAAGGGCGATCACATTCACAATCGGCCCCCAGGCATTAGGCAGTGCATGATAAACAATCACCCGAAACGGCCGTGTTCCCTTAAGACGCGCCATCTCGATGTATGGACTTGAGAGCAGATTGATAATTGCTGCGCGCGTCATCCGCAGCATGTGTGCGAGCACCACCAAGGTAAGCGTCAATGCCGGGAGAATCGTCCGAAACAACTGATCTCCAAACGCAAGGTTGGTACTGACATTAGAAATACCGGGAAAGATCCCAGCTTTTACAGAAAGAAACAGAATCAGGATATAAGCAACAAAGAACTCAGGAAATGAGATAGAGGTCAACGTCGTCAGGTTAACGATCCGATCGAAAATACTGTTTCGATACAACGCCGCCAGCAAACCCAAAAGCAGCGCCAACGGCACAGCAAACGCCGCCGCCAAGCCGCCTAAAAACAACGTATTGGAAAGGCGGGTTCCAACAAACTCGGAGATATCTCTCTTACTTGCAAGAGACTGGCCGAGATCACCCTTGAAAATCCCGCCAAGCCATTCGAAGTAACGAATATGTGCGGGCCGATCCAGACCGATCTCTTTTCTAAACGCGGCAACGGTCTCAGGGGTTGCAGACTGCCCCAGCATCGCCTGAGTGATATCGCCGGGCAGTAGTTCCACTACAAAAGCGATAATCAGCGACACCGCAAACAGTGTCAGGAACCCCAACCCTAAACGCTGGAGAATAATTCTTGTTAGTGATGACACTTGACCGCCCTGAAGGGTCTCAAATTGACCCTTGCAAAGGGCCTGATACCCAAAAACCCTGGCGAGGTGTCCGCCCTGCCAGGGTTACTTGGGTTATCAACCAACAGCTCTAATCAGGCAAACCACCAGCGTTCAGCCGCTTTACAGCCATCTAACTCCCAGTTACCACCAATCACTTCAGGATGGCGAACCTTGTCGTTGGTTGCAAAGATGTCCTGCAGGAAGAGCGGGAGCACGGTAGCACCGTCATTATGAACAATCTGCTGCATTTCTACATAGATCGCCCGCCGTTTGGTGGAGTCAGTTTCGACCCGTCCCTGCAGAAGCAGATCATCGAACTGAGCATTTTTCCAATAGGTGTCATTCCAGGCAGCTTCTCCCCAGTACACAGTCGAGAACATCATGTTCTCCGTGGGGCGACCCGACCAGTAACACGCCGAAAACGGCTTTTTCATCCAGACGTTCGACCAGTAACCATCATCCGGCTCCCGAACCACCTCAACATTGATACCTGCCGGTCGCGCGGTCTCAGCCATCATCTGGCCGGCATCAATTGAGCCACCGAAACCGGTCTCTGCCGCGTGAAACTTGACATTGAGGCTATCAAAACCCGCTTTCTTCAGGTGATACTTTGCCTTGTCCGGATCGTAGCCACGCTGTGGCAGTTCATCAGTGGTAGCGCGATAAACATTAGCCGGACCAATGGGGTTATCGTTGCCCAACTCGCCATATCCGCGTGCGACCACCTGGAGCCACTGCTCCCGGTCAATGATGTACTTCATGGCAGTCCGGACGTCGTTATTATCGAACGGCGCCACGTTGGTCAGCATTGGAAGCGTAATCTGCTTGTTACCTTTGGTGACATCGACCACGATACCTGGCTGACGCTTGAGCAAGTCAGCGGTCTTGGGCGCCACGTTGTTCATCGCGTCGAGCTCACCCGTACGCAGGGCATTTTCCCGAGCTGAGGAGTCAGCGATCTGGAGTGTCTCTACTTCATCAAAGAAACGGCGGTTGGGCTTCCAGTAGTTGGGGTTAGCTTTAGTCAGGGTACGTACACCCGGCTCGTGCTCAACCAGAGAAAAGCCGCCTGTTCCCGTACCAGACTGCCAGTCGACGGTGCCGTCTCCGTTAGATGGGCAGATCAATATGTGATAGTCGGTGAGGATGAAGGGAAAGTCAGCATCTCCACCTGACAGTTCCACCACGACTCCGTATTTGCCGTCGGCTTTAACTGAAGTTACTGCGCCCAACTGCCCCTTGGCTGCAGATTTCGAATCTTCGCCCAAGTGATGATTAAGGGAATCAACAACGTCCTCAGAAGTCAGTGATTTGCCATTATGGAATTCAACACCCTGACGGACCTTGAAGTTCCAGGTCTTGGCGCCATTGCTGCCCTCCCAGCTTTCCGCAAGTTCCGGCACGAGTTCCCCTGAGGGCGCGACTTCAGTCAGGTTGTTGCGCAACTGACCGAACTGCACGTTCAACATGTAGTGGTCGAGAATTTGACCCGGATCCAGTACATCGCTAGTGGCACCACCGGTCACACCCTGGCGAAAACGCCCGCCCTGCTTGGGTGCCGCCATTGCGCTTTGCATATAAAGACCGGGCGCCATAGCACCGAGGCCCATGGCCGAAACGCGTGAAAGAAATTCACGTCGACTCATACTGCCCTTCGCTACCTTGGTTTGCAGGCGGTCGAGCTCTTTTTGCTGTCTGCTATACATACGCTTTCATCCTCCGTAATTAGGTCAAATACTGTCGTTTTCAGACAAAATCTACTCTTCCCCAGATCAGGGGCTGAGGACAAACTAACCCGCAGTATCCTTGCTGTCAACGAGGATTTAGTACCGAGACGATACTTCGGTTCGTGTGGGACTCAACCCACATAGAAGATAAACAACCCAGTCATGGACAGACCCTCTCGAACTGCTGTTCCTGAAGTCGGTGCCCCCATCGAGGTCCCGGTAATGTATGTCTGGCCACCAAAGCCGTTTGCGGCTTTGCGATGGATTCTTGCAGGATGGCTGCTTCCCTGGTGGGGATGTTTTACAGTACTGGCTGTCTCATGCTGGTACTTCTTCACACCCGATCTTGCGTCGATGAAAGTGCTGTCTTGGGAGTGGATGGCTCTGATCTGGCTGCGTAACGCAGTACTGCTTACCCTTTTCGCGGCGCCCCTACACTGGTGGCTTTATACGCGGCAGGGCCAACAAGATGAAACCAAGCTGAACCAAAAGTGGCAGCCCAAGAACTCATCCCGCTTTTTATTCAACTCACAGCTTAAAGACAATGTCTTCTGGTCCCTGGTCAGCGGCGTGACGATCTGGACACTCTTTGAGTCGATTACCTTCTGGCTGTATGCCAATGGCTACGTGCCGGTAGTTCAATGGAAAGGGTCGGAACTGACCATCCTGGCTCTGGGAGTTGTGACCGTTTTCTGGAGCCCGCTACATTTTTACTTCATCCATCGACTGCTGCACTGGCGCCCGCTTTACCGCCTTGCGCATGCGCTGCATCACAAGAATAACAATCCTCAGCCCTGGTCAGGGATTTCCATGCACCCCATAGAGCACGTGATCTATTTTTCCGCCTTCGCGCTCTTCTGGGTTATCCCGGTCCATCCGGTGCTGATTGTGTTGCTTGGATTTATACAGGGAATTTCGCCAGCAATCTCTCATTCAGGATTTCAGGAGGTCAGGCTGGGGAAACAGCTTAGGATTGCCTCAGGAGACCCCTTTCATCAAATACATCACAAGTACTATGAAGTGAACTACGGGAATAAGCCTGTACCTTTCGACAAACTCTTTGGTTCATGGCACGACGGCACGGTAGAAGCCCAAGCCGCTTTTCGTGCGCGGCGCTCGCAACTTAAGCAGGCCTAGTGGGCTAACGCTTCACTGATACCCTCTTAGGCCAACAACGAGCCGAAGCGACGAGTGATATCTTGATTGCAGGAAATTTTACTGCGACGGACGCAGCCTCGAGCGGAATTACCCTTGAGCGCAAGACCCTGAAAGCGCTCTGCAGACGTTCGGATCTGCCGGGCCTCATCTACCTTGGCAAATGGGCACTAGCCCTCGTGATCTCAGGCTATGGGGTTTATCTTGCACTTGGAACCACGTGGGTCTGGCTGGCGGCGCTGATTTACGGCACGGTTTTGTCGGTACCGGTATACGCCATGAGCCACGAAACCGCTCATGGCACCGCGTTTCGTAGCCGCTGGCTTAATGAAACTGTCATGTGGATCTGTGCCTTGCTCTATCTCGAGGAACCACTCCACCGGCGCTACACCCACACCAACCACCACACCTACACCTGGCATGTCGGCAAAGACAGTCAGATCTCTGATATTCCGATGACTTTCCCCATCTGGCTAGACGAGGTCTCGGGCTTTGGCCTAATCCGAAGTCACTTTCGCATACTGACCCAACTTGCCGCAGCTCGTTATACGGAGACTATGAAATCGGTGATACCTGCAGATGAATTTCCCCGCCTCCGTCGCAACGCCTGGTGCTTTCTTGGTTTCTATGTCGCTATTGGCGTCGCCATTGGCTCGGGCGCAACATGGCTGTGGTGGTTTCTGGTTTTACCGACACTGCTCGGGCGCACGGTGATGCTTCTATTTACCGTGATTCAACACGTTGAGATGGCCGAGAACTCGCCCTCAATTCTCAACAGCACACGCTCGTGCAAAAGCAGTCCAATCGCATCTTTTCTCTATCTGAATATGGAGAATCATGTGGAACACCATCTCTATCCGCAGGTTCCCTTTTTTGCACTACCGGCTCTTCACCGAGAACTAAAAGATCAGCTCCCGACTCCTGATCCCGGTTTCTGGCGAACCAATATCG
>CAJWQG010000076.1 GCA_913045175.1 uncultured Gammaproteobacteria bacterium
GGTCGGACAATACCCAACTGAACATCAGCACCGCCGGCGCCACTCCAAAAGCAACCATATCCGACAAGCTATCGTACTGGACACCAAATTCACTCTGGGTATTGGTCAAGCGCGCGATGCGCCCATCTAACGCATCCAGAAAACCTGCAATAACGACTGCGATTGCTGCGCTTTCGAGCGATCCGCTCATCGCCGCGACAATCGCATAAAAGCCCGAAAACAGAGCACCCGTAGTGATTAGATTGGGTAGGAGGTATACCCCGCGGGCCAATCCACGCCTTTCATTTAACGAAGTAACAGAAGAATCATTCTCTGGTTCAGTATTTTCCATGGATTCACCTATATATCGTCACCGCGCAGCACTATAGAGTAAGTACTTTCTCTCCTCTGGACAAACCGGAAACCCCGGTGCGCACAACCTCCAGAACAGTAGACTCCGCAATGGCACGTATAAACGCATCCAGCTTGTCAGTAGTACCCGTTAATTGAATAGTGTAGGTGTTATTGGAGACGTCAACAATCTGACCCCGAAAAATATCCGACGTTCGTTTGACTTCAGCCCGTTGCGCACCACTGGCCTTGAGCTTGATCAACATAAGTTCACGTTCAACATGTTCACCCTCTGTCAGGTCAACGAGCTTAACCACTTCAATGAGTTTATTGAGCTGCTTGGTTATCTGCTCAATCTGCTCATCAGTTGCTAATGTGGTAAGTGTCAGGCGAGACAAGGTCTCATCGTCGGTCGGGGCGACCGTCAGAGTCTCAATGTTGTAGCCACGCTGGGCGAACAGACCAATAACCCGAGAGAGCGCACCAGACTCGTTCTCCAGCAATACGGATATGATTCTTCGCATCAGGTCCTTACCCCTTTTTTCAGCCACATGTCTCGCAACGACCCATTAGGAGCTATGAGCATGGGATACACGTGTTCTTCCGGATCGACCATAACATCAACAAATACCAACTTGTCTTTAAGCGTTAACGCTTCCTTCATAACATCGTCGAGCTCATCTACCGAGGATGCTTTCATCCCCACATGGCCATATGCCTCAACGAGACTGGTGAAATCTGGCAGCGACTCCATATAACTATGGGAGTGACGCCCTTCGTATTGCATATCCTGCCACTGCTTCACCATTCCCAATGCACGATTATTGAGATTGATGATCTTAATCGGAAGACCATATTGTGCACAGGTAGATAGTTCCTGAATATTCATCTGAATACTTCCCTCCCCCGTCACACAGACGACCTGCTCTTCCGGGTACGCGATCTGAACACCCATCGCCGACGGCAAACCAAAACCCATCGTGCCAAGTCCACCTGAATTGATCCACTTTCTGGGTTTATCAAACGGATAATAGAGCGCGGCAAACATCTGATGTTGCCCAACATCGGAAGTTACGATCGCCTCACCACCAGTATGTCTATATAGAGACTGTATTACCTGCTGCGGCTTGATGATCTCGCCATCGGAGTCATTGACGACCTCCAGACAGCCCTGAGCTCGCCAACCTTCTATCTGCTCCCACCACTCAGCGAGCATGCTATTTTGTTTTTCAGACCTTTCCGGGAGCGCGTCTTTTACTAACCCGATCATCTCATGCAGAACCCAATCCACAGGTCCGACAATAGGTACATCTGCAACAACATTTTTTGATATCGATGCAGGATCTACGTCAACGTGAATGATTTGGGCATAGGGACAGAACTTAGACACCGTATTCGTGATGCGGTCGTCAAACCGTGCGCCAATCGCGAGCAGCAAGTCACAATGGTGCATCGCGTTGTTAGCCTCCAAGGTTCCATGCATGCCAAGCATCCCCAGAAACTGCTTATCAGTCCCGGGGTAGGCACCCAGCCCCATCAGAGTATTCGTGATAGGAAAGCCAAGCATTTGGGTTAGCTTGGTAAGATCGTCACTACTATTTCCCTGAATGACCCCACCACCGGTGTAGATCATCGGCCGTTCTGCTTCCATCATCATGGAAACTGCCTTTTTAATCTGACCGGTGTGCCCTTTGATAGCTGGACTATAAGATCGCATAACCAGTTCATCCGGGTATTCGTATGGAACCAAATCCGTCGGATTGGTTGTATCCTTCGGAATATCAATCACTACAGGACCAGGGCGTCCAGAGGTGGCTATATAGAACGCCTTCTTTACTGCTTCCGGAATATCCTGCGCAGACTTGATCATGAAACTGTGCTTCACAATTGGTCGAGAGATCCCAACCATGTCGGTTTCCTGAAAGGAATCAGTACCTATCAGGTGACTTTGCACCTGCCCGGAGATCACAACCATGGGTATTGAGTCCATGTACGCTGTAGCAATACCCGTTATCGCATTGGTCGCACCCGGTCCAGAGGTCACTAGAACACATCCGGGCCTACCAGTCGCACGAGCATAGCCATCAGCCATGTGTGTAGCCGCTTGCTCGTGACGTACCAGAACGTGCTGAATTCTATTTTGCTTAAATATTGCATCATAGATATGTAATACAGCGCCGCCAGGGTATCCGAAAACATGATCCACGTTCTCTTCCTGAAGGCTGCGGATTAAAATATCCGCTCCAGACAGCATTTCCACGTCTTTCCCCTGAGTTGGTTAGTGATTCCATGCCCTAAGGTAAAGGGCAAGGCGGGGCATTCTCAGATATCCGCGTATGTGAGTCAAACTTCCTTTTATTCCAAACGAAAGATTCCGGTCGAAATATGATAACCGTTGCAGTAAAATTAGGAAACTTTCTATATTAAATATGGCTTTACATGCGAAAGTTAAAGTTATTTAACCAGCTCAAAGCATTGCCATTGCTGGCCATTTTCGCGGTCTCATCGGCGTTTGCCGCCGAATACTATACCTGGGTGGATGAAAATGGCGTGACGAACTACTCGCAGCGCAGTCCAGAAGGCTATTCCGCCGAACACATAACAGAAAGTCAGCGCTTTGGGCGACGCAAACTAGAGAAACAACCTGTTTAAACTCAAATAGTTATCGATGATTCGGCACCAGATGCCAGTGCTGACGTGGATCCGGATGCTATTGCTGCTAACGAGAAAGCTTCAATTCAGGCAGAACTCGCGAAAATTAAAGCAGATAATTGCCGTATAGGATCCCAGAATCTAGCGCGCCTTGAATCCTATGCCCGAATCAGGATTCGTGGTGATGATGGTGAGACAAGATTCCTCAACGACGAGGAAAAGGCACAACCCACCGAAGAAGCACGTGCGCTAATTCGCGATAACTTCAGCGGCTAGCTTTCTATCAATTGCCTATAGCCTGTGTCCGCGTCTGATGCGCGTCCAGATTCCTTAGCAAGGCAGCAAAGTCACCCGGAGCTTTTGCCTCCCAGGTAACTTCCTCATTTGAACCAGGGTGGATCAGCGTTAACTTTTTGGCATGAAGCGCCGGTCTGTTAAAGCGATCAATCTCCTGTTGCTCGTGCTCATTCGCATTCAATAACCTTCGTTTATGACCTCCGTACGTGATATCGCCCACAAGCGGAAATCCAAGGTGTTGCATATGCACCCTAATCTGGTGGGTCCGCCCGGTTTCGAGACGTAGTTCCAGATGGGCGTGCGAGACAAAGTGACGCGTAATGCGATAATGCGTGGTCGCGGATCGACCGTCACTGCGCACCGCCATTCTGGTCCGTTGTGATCTATGCCTCCCAATGGGTGCATCAACTTTGCCGGGAGTCTGTGGGTTCCCAAAGACTACCGTCTCGTAAATTCGTTTTACGGTCCGCGCCTGTAGCTGACTTACCAGGCTGGACTGACTCTCCAGTGTTTTCGCGACCACCATGAGACCTGTGGTACCTTTGTCCAGACGATGCACAAGGCCTCCTCCCGGAACTGTCGCGAGTGAACTTTCGTGGTGTAAGAGTCCGTTCAGGATGGTTCCACTAAAGTTACCTGCCCCGGGGTGAACGACCAAATCAGCTTGCTTGTTAATAACCAGAAGGTTTTCATCTTCATAAACAATATCCAGCTCAATGGGTTCAGGCTGGGCTTCAAGGTCCTCGAGCTCCACATCCAGCACCAGTTGCTCGCCACCCTGCAATCTGCCACTTGCCCGATGAGATTTACCATCGACCAGAAGACCACCGGACTTTATCCAGGTCTGTAGTCTGTTTCTTGAGTATTCAGGGAACAACAAGGTCGCAATCTGATCCAACCTTTTGTCTGCCATCGATACTGGCACAACTTCCTGACGCTGAATATGGGGCATAAAAATGGGAGATTTGGGTCCAGATAGAGGCTATGGTTAAATAATCTGATTTTCAAGCCGGTAATACACCATGCGCCACAGCTTATACTTACTTTTCGCGATACTCGCGCTGACGGGTTGCTCAAAAGATGACACTCAACCTGAGTCAACCGAGCTGGCCTACTACCGTGCTGCACAGTCAGCGATGCGCAGCGGAAACTACAACGATGCTGTCGAAACGCTTCAGCTTCTGGAGGCGAGATTCCCGTTTGGTCGATATGCAGAACAGGCACAGTTGGAAATTATCTTCGCCTACTACCGTAGCGTGCAGCCTGAGGCTGCAAGATCCGCAGCCGATCGATTTATCAGACTGCACCCTCAACATCCCAATGTAGATTACGCCCACTACCTTCGCGGATTGGCGTCCTTTGACGAAGATCGAGGTTTGTTCGCGGCTTTGTTGTCTACTGATCCAACCAAAAGGGACCCCGGCGCAGCACGAGATTCCTTTAGCGATTTCGCCCTACTCCTCCAAAAGTTCCCCAACAGCAAGTACGCCCCCGACGCACAAAAGAAGATGAAGTACTTAAAGAATCTCCTTGCGGAATCAGAAATTGACGTCGCTCGTTACTATATTTTCCGTGGCGCTTATGTTGCCGCGGCAAACCGTGGACGTTACGTGTTTGAGAATTTTCAAGGCACAACCGCAGTCCCGGACGCGCTGGCTATTATGGTGGAGTCATATCAACTACTGGAACTAAACGAATTAGCCGATCAGGCTCTGGAGGTACTCGCCAGCAACTTTCCTGAGCATGAGTCACTGGACGCGAATGGCAACTTTGTAAAACGACGGTCAGTTAAGAGCAGTGGACGTTCCTGGATTAACATCATCAGCTTTGGTTTTCTGGGCTAAATCCACTTATGGTCACGCCGGTTGACGAGAATCTTGAGGTTCAGCTAAGCAAACAAAGAACCTCGATTCTCAAGGTCTACAATCTCTATAGAATATTTATCTCTTTCTCGTTGCTGTACTTATTTCTGGAATTCGAAGAACTAGAGTTTGGCAGCGTCAATCCAGAATTTTTTCAGACCACAATTCTCGCCTATATTGGCGCCAATATCGTGGCTACTCTGTTAACGCTTTTTACCAGCGTTCTATCCGGACCAATCTACAGGGTGGCCTGATCGCCCGTTTGATCTAGCTGTATGCAATTGTCACCAGAGCATGAATCCCCAACCGGGGTCGCGCGAATGGTAAAGGCGGTACTCGTCAACGCCTCGTAGGAAATGGTGTATTACACCTCACCCTCGGTGGGTGAATTGGTATTGCAAATCGTATTGGTATCGGAACTCACGTAGGTAAACCCATTGGAATAATATCGTTCAAGCTACATTCCGCAGGCCTTGAGGTCCGACGCTGCCTGAGCCCGATAGGTATCTGTCAAATACCCCTGATAGCTTGGGTACGCAATAGACGCCACAATACCAATAATGGCGACTACGATCATGATCTCAATAAGATTTTAACCCTTTGATTTAATTAAGTTTCTCCTGCGTTAGGCCCGACATTATGCGCTATCACGCAGTTAAGTCGCAATTATTCTTTGCTTAGTCTATCCGCAACTCTTTGGGCAGAGCAAATTCGACCGCCTCATGCGGGTTTCCAGCATCCAGGTGAATTATTGCCCCATATTGGTGCAGTCTGTCCACTACCTTCTTAACCAAGACTTCCGGTGCAGAAGCACCAGAGGTTACACCTATAGTCATTGGATCACTGATCCAATTCGGATCGATGTCTGATTCATCATCAATGAGATAAGCAACTCTACCGAGTCGCTCTGCCAGCTCGCGTAATCGATTCGAGTTGGAGCTGTTGGTCGAACCTACCACCAGTATCAAGTCACATGTTTTTGCCAGTTCCTTCACCGCATCCTGCCGATTCTGAGTCGCATAACATATATCGTCTTTTCGTGGGCCTTTCATATCGGGAAAACGTTTGCGCAGGGCCTCAACTATCAATCGCGTATCATCAACGGACAAGGTGGTCTGCGTTACGTATGACAGGGCCTTGGGATCTGCAACCGCCAGAGTCTCGATGTCTTCAATTCTCTCCACCAAATGCATTGCCGCCCCCTCACCTTCGAACTGACCCAGCGTTCCCTCTACTTCGGGATGTCCAGCATGGCCAATCAGAACCGTCTCTCGTTGTTGCTCCGCGAACTTAACGACTTCCAGGTGCACCTTACTAACGAGAGGGCAGGTTGCATCGAATACCTGCATATTTCTGTTCGCTGCATCACGTTTAACCTTTTTGGCTACCCCATGTGCACTAAAGATCACGATCGCTCCTTCTGGCACCTCTTCTATCTCATCAACAAAAACTGCGCCCTTGCGACGCAAATCCTCTACAACTGTCTTGTTGTGTACGACTTCGTGCCTGACAAAAATCGGCGCGCCAAATTTTTCGAGCGCCCGGTTAACTATTTCTATCGCTCGATCAACACCCGCGCAGAACCCGCGGGGATTGGCAAGATACAGGTGAATTGCCACATCACACCCTTAGAATATCGTTAGTAAATTGTTCCACACTGATTATCTCAACCTGAAAAATCAAATCCTTACTGGCGAGCGGATGATTAAAATCCACATCAACATACTTGCTGTCTACTTGCACTACCACCCCTGGCAACTCCGCTTTCTGCTGATCTGCAAAAGAAACAATAAGCCCTTCACTAACTTCCATATCGTCGGAAAATTGCGAGTGTGGAATACGCTGGATATTTTCCGGATTGTGCTCACCGAAGCCATCCTTAACTAATAAGGATGACGACTCTCCAGGAACCATGCCAAACATAGCTTGCTCAAAACCAGGCAAAAGATTACCGTCACCAACTTCAAAGACAGCCGTTGAATCCCCAGTGGTATCAACCACCTCTCCGCTCTCGAGTTTAAGTGAAAAGCGCAGTTCCACCCTGGTACCAGGTCCAACCGGGGTTCCACTAGTCATGCGACCGCCTCTTTACGTCCGATCAACATGTCAAGAATCATAAATGCCGCACCAATCGTAATCGCGGAATCTGCAATGTTGAAGGCAGGGAAATAGTATGGGTGGTAGTAGACAACAAAGAAATCAACAACATAACCCTGAAGGGCCCTGTCAATAAGATTTCCCAGCGCACCTCCCAGGATGAATGAGAGAGAAACAGCAAGCAGTTTTTGTTCCTGGCGAATCCGAAATAACCAAATAGCTATAACCACACTGACACCAGAAGATACCGCAACCAGGAACCAACGTTGCCACCCACCTGCATCAGATAGGAAACTGAACGCCGCTCCGCTGTTATGTAAAACGGTTAATTTAAAAAATGGCAGTATCTCAATCGAGTCGCATCGACCTGGAATACATACTGGGAGAGTCGCGCTCATATACCATTTAAGTATTTGATCCGCGACAAACAGAAGCAGCGTATTACAAAAATAGATCAACTCGCCGCCCTTGTGTCAAAAAATAGATGCGCCTCTTTAATATCATTGGTGATGGCCGCTTTAAGGGCATCCAGATCGGGAAACTTTTCTTCATCCCTTATCTTGTGCACAAAACGCACTCTTAGCTGCCGCCCATAGATATCTTCGTCAAAGCCAAACACGTGCACTTCAAGTATCGGCTTCAACGTTTCCTCATCAATAGTGGGTCTTACGCCAACGTTAGCAACACCTCGATAGATCTGTTCGAGCCCAGATACTTCAACCGCATAGGAGCCATCGATAGGTGCGCGGTCTCTGTGCAGTTGTATGTTTGCAGTCGGCACGTCAAGCAGACTGCGACCAAACTGCCGCCCATAAACCACCTTACCGGTAATCGAGTACGGATGACCAAGCAAACTCTCCGCCATCTCAAAATCGCCTCGCGCCAGGCATTCTCTAATTCTCGTACTGCTTACTCGTTCCTCGTCGACGGTGAGCGTATAAAGGTTCGTTACCGGTACGCCCAGATCAGCACCTCTCTGGTGTAAATCCTTAAAGTCCCCACCACGATCACTACCAAACCTGAAATCTTCCCCTACGAATACCGCACTTGCCTTGATCTTTTCGAATAAAATTTCCGCGAACTCCGTGTCAGTTATCGATCGGGTTTTCTCGTCAAACTTGAGGCACAGCACCAGATCGACTCCATGTTCAGCAAGCAGCTCCACTTTCTCGCGGAACCTGGTGAGACGCGCCGGCGCGTTGAACTCAGCGAAGTATTCCTTTGGCTGCGGCTCGAAACAAATCAACATCGAAGGAACATCAAGAGCAATCGAACACTCACGTACTTTTTTCAAAATCGCCTGATGCCCCAGATGAACACCATCAAAATTTCCAATGGTCACCACACAGCCGCGATGCTGTTCTTTAAGATTAATCAAACCTCGAATTATCTGCATTGGTTCACCGAATAAACTGACCAACCTTAACCCCGGTCACCCGAAGGCAAACGGCATAGATTAACGCGCCCGCCAAACAGATCAATAGCATGATCACGATTCGTTCTACCAGACCAAACGCAAACCATGTATTCATTGCTGGCCTAATCAGAAATAGCGTTATCAGCATCACAAGGTTCGCGAGCAACGCCTGTCCAAAGAATCGAGACCAACCTTTCTCCAGGACCAGCACGCCAGATTTTTTTAGGCCATAAAATAGAAGCCCTGCGTTGATGAAAGCAGAAATCGACGTTGCCAGGGCGAGACCTGCGTGCTTCAAGTGCCAAATCAATACCAGGTTAAGCACCATATTCGATACGAGCGCAACAACACCGTAACGTACGGGAGTCGAAGTATCCTGACGTGCAAAGTATCCAGGAGCCAATACCTTGACGAGCATGTGCCCAAGTAAGCCTACCCCGTATGCCGCCAGCGCCATTCCCGACATCGACACATCACGCTCGGTCATCTCGCCGTGAAAGAATAGTGTTGCTATCAGTGCATCTGAAAGAAATACCAGTGCGATGGTCGCTGGCAGTCCCAATAGAAGCACCAAACGTATAGCCCAGTTTAATGTCCTGGAGAATTCCTCAGGCGATGAACTCGCGTGATCTTTGGATAGCCCTGGCAAAATGACTGTCGCAATTGCTATCGCAAATATTGCGAGCGGTAGCTCCAGTAATCGATCGGAATACCAAAGCCAACTCAACGTCCCCGTCTCCAGGAATGAAGCAAGCACGGCATCCAACAGTAGATTGATCTGACCAACCGATACGCCAAATAAAGCTGGCAACATCAGCGTTAGTATCTTTCGAACGCCCGGGTCCCGAGTATCGAACCTTGGCGCTACCAGCAGTTTTTCCTTCGCCAGAAATGGCAACTGAAACGTTAATTGCGCAACTCCCGCAATTAGCACGCCCCACGCCAGCGCCATCACAGGCTGATCCATGTATGGCCTTAGAAACACTGCACACAAGATAAGCGAAAGATTCAGTAACACCGGAGTAAAGGCCGGTACCGCGAATCGACCAAAGGTATTTAGCACCGCTCCCGCAAAGGCGGTCATTGATATCAACAGCAAGTAAGGAAAGGTAACCCGTAACATCTCAACTGCCAGGGCGAGCTTCTCTATATGTGCGTGATACACATAGCCATAGGCAAAAACGCGTATTACATACTCGGCGCCCAAAACACCTAAGACAGTTAATATAAGTAAATACAGACCAAGAGTTCCGCTCGCACGAGACACCAATGCTCGAACGGCGTCCTTGGACTCCCGGTTGCGATACTCAGACAGTACCGGTACGAATGCCTGAGCAAAGGCGCCTTCCGCGAAGAGTCGACGAAATAAATTGGGAATACGCAGCGCGACGAAAAACGCATCTGCACCCGCACTGGCGCCAAAAAAGTAAGCAATGACCATATCCCGGATCAAACCAAACACACGGGACACCATAGTCAAACCAGAGACCAGACCGCTGGACCTGAGCAGCCCTCCTTTTTTCTTATCTTCGGCCATATCGTACGATTTCAAACATCTTGTTTGACAAAATTAACCTTAATGGGCATAGTAGCGCGCTCAATTTTTGGTACCAATCAGGTATATACCAAGTGGCAAATTCATCTCAGGCACGCAAGCGCGCACGGCAATCTGAAACACGCCGTCGACACAACGCAAGTCAACGTTCGGCAATGCGTTCCGCACTAAAAAGAACGGTCTCCGCCATTGGCGCCGGTGACTATAACCAGGCAAACACCGCCTACAACGCTGTAGTTCCCGTACTCGATAAAGCTGTGAGCCACGGTATTATCAGCAAGAACAAGGCTTCCAGACACAAGTCCCGGCTTAACTCACAAGTAAAAGCACTGCAATGATAAGCCTGTCATAGGGATAACACGAGGTTATCTCTATGAATCAACTCTTCTTCGTTAATAAATCCCAGTTCCGACTCAATGTCGCTACTGGTTTTTCCGATGATCGCTTCTGATTCTTCGTCGTTATAGTTAATCAAGCCCCTCGCGACCTCCTGGCCATCCACATCAACACATGAAACCATATCGCCACGCGTAAAGGTGCCAGACACCTTTCTGACCCCGACAGGGAGTAAGCTTTTACCCTGAGTCGTCAAAACATTTACAGCACCCGGATCCAGCACCAAGCGTCCCTGTGGTAATAATGTCGCCAACCATTGCTTACGTGAAGCTAAGAGGGGTTGATCGGCCATAAGACAGGTACCAGACACACTTCCCTGGCCCAAATCGCGAAGCACATGTGATTGCAACCCAGAGGTAATAACGGTGTTAGCACCGCTTCGCGCCGCAATCTGTGCCGCCTGAACCTTGGTTACCATTCCTCCACGTCCAATACTTCCCCCCGGACCTGCCATCCCTTTCAATTTGGGGTCGCTCGCCAAAGCTGACTCGACGAGTTCTGCATCGCCCAATTCCGGGTCTCGATTAAACAGTCCATCTCTATCGGTGAGTAATATCAGGGTATTGGCTTCAATCAGATTGGCGACCAATGCGGCCAGTGTGTCGTTATCACCGAATCGAATCTCGTCGGTAACCACCGTGTCATTCTCGTTAACAATCGGCACAACGTTAAGATCAATAAGAGTCTTTAGCGTAACCCGCGCATTGAGATAACGTTCCCTCGAACGAAGATCATCATGGGTAAGCAAAACCTGTGCGGTATGCATCTGATGACGCTTGAAGTTAGATTCATACAACTGAACGAGACCCATCTGACCAACTGCCGCCGCCGCTTGAAGCAGATGGATCGAATCCGGTCTCTTGGGAAATCCCAACCTGCCCATCCCTTCTGCCACAGCACCCGAAGACACGAGAACGACCTTGATCCCAGACTCTCTTAACGCAACGATGTCATCGACCCAATGGCCAACCAGATCAATTGCCAGGCCATCTTCGCTGGTCAATAGTGAACTACCAATTTTTACAACCCAGGTCTTCCCGGCATCCAGCAACTCCTTCATGGCTCGTAATGCACCTCGATCTCATCGTCATCAATCCGTTCACGCCTGGCCTTTCTCTCAAGACGCTTATGCAGTGAGAACTGATGTACCTGATCACGAATAGCTGATTGAGCGTCACCCGATTCCTTCTCTTCTTTCAGTGACCCCAGATGCTGCGCAACCGCATGAACCAGTTCATCGGTACCATGGTGGGTTACAGCCGAGATTACGAAGGTAGGACCCTCATATGCTAATGACACACAAGTCTCCTTGATCCGATCCTCCAGTTCACCTTGGGGCTCAAGGTCAGATTTTGTGAAAACCAGCCATCGCTCCTTGTTAGCTATAGCATCACTGTATTTTACCAGCTCGTTTTCAATAACCCTGAAGTTTTCTATCGGGTCAGACCCATCGATCGGATTCATATCAAGCAGATGCAACAATATTCGGGTGCGCGAAAGATGCTTAAGAAACTGTACACCTAACCCCGCCCCATCTGCTGCACCCTCAATCAAACCTGGTATATCCGCAATAACGAAACTGTGGTCATCGCCCACTGACACGACCCCTAAACTCGGGATCAAAGTAGTAAAGGGATAGTCCGCTACTTTTGGCCGAGCTGCTGACACGGCGCCCACCAACGTGGACTTACCCGCATTCGGCATGCCCAACAATCCCACATCAGCAATTAATTTTAGTTCCAGGCGCAGACCACGCGTCTCACCAGTCGTTCCCGGTGTGGTCTTCCTCGGAGCTCGATTGGTACTCGATTTAAACCGTACGTTACCTAGCCCATGATGCCCGCCAACCGCCACGCACAATCGATCCTCTTCGCTATTTACGTCTCCCAGGTACTCCTGAGTCTCGTCATCGAAGACACTAGTACCCACCGGAACCCGAACATAGAGGTCACTCCCGCTCGCTCCAGTACAGTCACTGCCTTTTCCATGCTCACCCTTGGCTGCCCTATACCGCGGCTGAAACCGAAAATCCACAAGAGTGTTAAGTGCTTCGTCACCAACCAGGTATACACTGCCGCCATCGCCACCATCGCCACCATCGGGCCCACCGCGCTCGATATATTTCTCGCGACGAAAGCTCAGGCAGCCATTTCCACCGTCACCTGCTATAACCTGAATACTGGCTTCGTCTACAAATTTCATCGGTCGTCTTTACTCTTGTTCGTCTGAATAATTTTAAGGTAAAAAAAAGCCCTGTCGATGACAGGGCTCCTAATTTCGCTTTTTTGTTTCTACGCCTCAGCCAACACATTCACATATTTGCGTTGCTTGGGACCTTTAACCTGGAACTCAACAACACCATCTGCTTTGGCAAAAAGTGTGTGATCTTTTCCACACCCCACGTTAGCTCCCGGGTGGAACTTAGTTCCTCGCTGCCGAACAATAATATTGCCGGCGCTTACCTTCTGGCCACCAAAGATTTTAAGTCCTAGTCGTTTGGATTCAGAATCTCGTCCGTTCCTTGTACTACCGCCCGCTTTCTTATGTGCCATAGTCTTTAACCTCGGGTAATTTCTTTGATCTTAACTTCAGTGAACCATTGTTTATGGCCACCCTGCCTGCGGTAATGCTTACGACGACGCATCTTCACAATATTAATTTTGTCAGACCTGCCGTGACCGACGACCTCCGCGGTCACCTTCCCGCCTTCTACAAAAGGTGCACCTATATCGATATCTGCACCTTCTCCAATCATCATCACCTTATCAAAATCCACGGAATCCCCTTCTGAAGCTTCTAATTTCTCCAGTTTCAGGGTTTCTCCTGGCACAACACGATGCTGCTTACCGCCGCTCTCTATAACCGCGTACATTAGTAATCACTCACTTTATATGACCCATAGAAATGGAAATGGGTCGAAATTTCAGGACGCGCAATTCTAATGGATGCCTGAGCTGCAAGCAAGTTGAAAGGTAGTTCTTGACACCCAAATACACGGGAAATAGCATTTCAAACCTCAAAATAAGCGAAACCACTCTATTTACCCATGCAACACGACTTTTTTCAGTCCGTAGTCGATGATTTCGCGGAAGTTGATGAACTGATCCGCGAAAGCCTGAGCTCCAGGATTCCTCTGGTTGAGAAAATCGCTGGCTACCTTATAGAAGCGGGTGGGAAACGTTTAAGGCCCCTGTTGGTCCTGCTTTGCGCCAGGGCGTGTGGCTATGAAGGAAGGGACCATATCAAGCTTGCAGTAGTCATTGAATTCCTGCATACCGCGATGCTGCTCCATGACGATGTTGTGGACGCCTCGGACTTACGTCGCGGACGCAAGACAGTTAACGCCGCGTGGGGTAATCCTGCCAGCGTATTGGTGGGTGACTTTCTGCACTCCAGAGCATTCGAAATGATGGTCGAGATAGGCAATCTCCGCGTTATGGAAATCCTCTCGCATGCCACGAACACGATCGCCGAGGGCGAGGTACAGCAGTTAGCGAACGTACGAAATCCAGACCTCACCGAACAAAGCTACCTGCAGGTAATCTCGCGAAAAACCGCCATGCTATTTCAGGCGGCGTCACATTCCGGTGCAGTACTCGCAGGTGCTGATAAGGCGACTGAATCCGCGCTTAAGGATTTTGGACTGCATCTCGGTCTGGCATTCCAACTGATCGACGACCTCCTGGACTACGAGGGTAACGCAATGGATCTAGGCAAGAATGTGGGTGACGATCTTGCAGAGGGCAAGGTGACCCTCCCCTTAATCATCGCAATGCGTAACGGAAATAAGGATCAGGCAGGATTTATAAGACAAGCAATCATGGCAGGTGGGGTAGAAAATCTATCATCGGTGATAAATACCGTTAAAGATACTGGCGGACTTGCTTACACAGAAACCTGCGCGACCAAAGAGAAAGACGAGGCTCTAGGTTGTATAGATGGTGTCGCTTCCTCCATATACCGTAATTCTATGGAAGACCTTGTGGAGTTTGTGGTCGATCGTTCGAATTAGATTCCTATATAATCCAGCTTCTGTGTCGGGGTGTAGCTCAGCTTGGTAGAGCACTGTCTTCGGGAGGCAGGGGTCGTG
>CAJWQG010000077.1 GCA_913045175.1 uncultured Gammaproteobacteria bacterium
CGTAAATATGGCCTATCCATTGAACAGGTGATCGAGCCAGTAGGCGATCAGGAATGTGATCTTAGTCAGGCGGCTTTTGTAGACAAGGGCGTTTGCACTAATTCAGGGGAGTTTGACGGCCTTGATTTTGATAAAGCCTTTGACGCGATAGCTTCAGCGCTGGAAGCAAAAGGGCTGGGAGAGCGCCAGGTTAACTATCGACTACGTGATTGGGGCGTGTCGCGTCAAAGATACTGGGGATGCCCCATTCCAATTATTCATTGTGAGAAATGTGGTGCGGTACCCGTGCCGGATGAGGATTTGCCAGTTGTCCTGCCTACTGATGTCGAGTTTGATGGCGTGGGATCACCGATAAAAGCAATGCCTGAGTGGTATAACACCACCTGCCCTTCTTGCGGTGGTGCGGCAGAGCGTGAAACGGATACATTTGATACATTTATGGAGTCATCCTGGTATTACGCCAGATTTGCATGCAGCAGCTTTGATGACGGCATGCTGGATGAGCGTGCTAAGTATTGGACCTCGGTTGATCATTACGTAGGTGGCGAAGAGCATGCCATTCTGCATCTGTTGTATGCGAGATTTTTCCACAAGGTGATGCGGGATGAGGACCTGGTTGAATCCGACGAGCCTTTTGAGAATCTTCTGGCGCTGGGTATGGTCCTTAAGGATGGTGCCAAGATGTCCAAATCATCAGGTGATGCGGGAAATCCACAGCATCTGCTTGATGAATACGGTGCTGATGCGGTGCGCATGGCAATGATGTTTGCCGCGCCTCCGGAGCAATCCTTTGAGTGGTCCGAGCACAATGTTGAATCAGCGAACCGGTGGCTTCGAACCAGATTGTGGAATGCGGTTTTAAGTCATGTAGAGGGTGGTCCGGTTCCTGAGCTTGATGTGAGTGGGCTTAACGAGGAGCAAGGCGACATCCGGCGTGCGATTCACGAAACATTATCCAAGGCGTCGGACGATTACGGCAGACGATTGAATTTCAATACTGTGGTCTCAGGCGTGATGTCGCTGATGAATCGGCTTTCGAAATTTGAAGATACATCTGATGCTGGCCGGGCGGTGAGGCAGGAGGCACTTAAGATCGCGGTACTGGTAATGTCACCGATCACTCCTCACGTCTGTCGCGAGCTCTGGGCCAAGTTGGGATTGGGAGAGATTGAGGAAGCTACCTGGCCTGAGGTTGATGATAGTGCGCTGCAGAAAAGGGTCGTTGAACTGGTAATCCAGGTCAATGGGAAGTTGCGTGGGAAGCTTGAAATGGCACCGGATGCCGAAGAAGATGAAGTTGTAACTGAGGCGCGGAAAATCGAGAACGTGGAAAAATTTCTGGACGGAAAAGAGATTCGAAAGGTCATCCACGTACCCGGAAAACTACTTAACTTTGTGGTCTCTTGAAACAGCTAATCCTTCTAGCCAGTTTGCTGTTCATTAGCAGCTGTGGCTTTCATCTGCGAGGAACTCAAAATCTTAATGCGGCCGATTTCGAGTCGATTCATATCGAGGTGCGCAATGCCCCTGGTGAAATGCGACAGTTGTTGGAAGGTGGTTTTCGTGAGGCGAACGTCGAGGTTCTGACTAGTTCCTCCGACGCGGAATTTTCGCTATTGGTTTCCGATGAAAGAAACAGTCGCCGTGCCGTTGCTACGACCAGCAATATCAGTGTGGCTGAGTATGAAATTGTTAAGCAGGTAAGTTTGCAGCTCGTCAGTAACGTTAGAGAAACCCTCATTCCTCGAGTCACAATCTCTACCGAGAGAACCTATACGTTTGATGACCAAAGCCTGGAAAGTAGTTCCGAAGAAGAGTCATTGCTCCGTGAGGAAATGCGACGCGATCTAAGTGAGCAGGTGTTTCGTCGCGTCAATGCGAGTATTCGTACCTACCTGGGCCAGGTGGAATGAAGATATATCCGGATAAGCTACAGGGGCAGCTCTCAAGAGAAATTCTATCTCTTTATATCGTTAGCGGGGATGAGCCTTTGCTGGTACAGGAAAGCTGTGACTTGATCCGCGAAGTGCTTAAGAAGGGTGAATTCAGCGAGCGTGATCTGTTTCACGTTGATAACAACTTTGACTGGAAACAGGTTACCTACAGTAACGGTAGTATGTCTTTGTTTGCCGAAAAGAAAATAATCGAACTCCGTATGAGTTCAACGAAGCCGGGTAAAGAGGGTGCGGTTGCGCTGACTGAACTGTGCCAGAGTATCTCGGAAGATAACTGCGTTCTGTTAGTGATGCCGAGAGTGGATGCGGCAACTCAGCGCACGAAGTGGTTCAAGACTATAGAAGGACTTGGTGGATTCATACAGCTGTGGCCGGTAGATGCTAAGCAACTACCTCGTTGGATTGATAACAGGTTCAAGAGAGCAGGTTTGACTGCCAGCAGAGATGCCGTTCAAGCGCTGGTGGAGAAAATTGAAGGTAACCTGCTCGCTGCAGTGCAGGAAATTGAACGGATGAAATTATGTTCATCGACCGGTCGTATCGAGATTGACGAGGTAATGGGTGGAGTCGCGGATAGTTCACGGTATGACGTTTTCCAGCTCATTGATGCTGCGCTGGAAGGTAACACCAGTAGGGTTGTGAAGATTCTCGATGGTCTTCAACTTGAGGGAATCGAGCCCCTCTTCTTAAACAATATGCTGGCCAGAGAGATCCGTAATTTGTCAGCTATGGCTCATAAGATTGATCAGGGACAGCCGGTGGATGCTGTTATGCGAAGTGGCAGAATTTGGGATAAAAGGAAAGCACCTGTAGCTGCGTGTCTAAGGAGACATCGGGCAACTGATCTTGAGCAAATGCAATCTCGTTTGTTGCGTGTAGATCGCATGGTGAAAGGGCTGGAGGTGACCGGGAGACCCTGGGATGAACTGGCTTCAATGGTCGTGGAACTTTCTCGAACGATGGCGTGAACAAGGGTCATCATGGCATTTTGCCAATTTAGCGGCTATCCTTGGCGTCCCCGCGATCGTGATGGATTCTATAAGATTCAATCTGAATTGATGTCGAGTCGATCTCCGACTCAGTTGGTCGTGTGTGGATAGTTAAAACTTTATATAAAACAATACGATAGGTAATAGTAGTCATGGCAGATATACAGAACTCGCTTGAAGGGGATGGTATTCCCGATGCGAAAGTTAGTGTCCGGGAAACTTTTGGCCTTGATGTTGATTTGGAGGTTCCTGCGTTCTCACAACCCTGTGAGCACGTGCCTGCAATTGACGAAAGCTATTTGTTTGATGAGGAAACCACATTGGCGATTCTTGCCGGGTTTGCCCACAACCGGAGAGTGATGGTTCAGGGCTATCACGGTACGGGTAAATCAACACACATCGAACAGGTGGCGGCAAGACTTCATTGGCCCTGTATTCGTATCAACCTCGATAGTCATATCAGTCGGATCGATCTGGTGGGTAAAGACGCAATTGTCCTTCAGGATGGTCAACAGGTTACTGAATTCAAAGAGGGACTTCTGCCCTGGGCGTTGCAGCGTGCATGCGCCATTGTTTTCGACGAGTACGACGCAGGACGTCCCGACGTTATGTTCGTTATTCAGCGAGTCCTGGAGGTGGAAGGAAAATTAACGTTGCTTGATCAGAGCAAGGTTATCAGTCCACATTCCTCTTTCCGATTATTCGCTACTACCAATACGATCGGTCTGGGAGATCCCACTGGCCTTTATCACGGCACACAACAGATCAACCAGGGACAAATGGATCGCTGGAATGTTGTGACGACCCTGAACTATCTCGAGCGAGAAAAAGAAATCGATATCATTATGTCAAAGATGCCTGAATTGGATCGCTGGACGGTAGCTAACATGGTGTCGGTTGCCGATTTGACTAGACAGGGATTTATCAACGGCGATATCTCAATTGTGATGTCACCAAGAACCGTCATCATGTGGGCCGAAAACGCCCAGATTTTTGGTGACCACGGTTTTGCGTTCCGTCTGACATTTTTAAATAAATGTGATGATACCGAGAAGTCCATTGTGGCTGAGTACTATCAGCGATGCATGGGCGAAGAATTACCGGAGTCGAGCGCGAGTGTCGTGCTCGCTTGATCGAGCATTATCCTAGACCATGGCGGATCAAGACGACTCTAGAGAGGTATTCAAGCAGGCTGTAACCTCAACCATGCGGGCGATCTCTGGTAACGAGGAGCTAAATGTTAGCTTCGGCCGGGGCAAACCCTATTTGCAGGGTAATAGAGCGCGTGTTCCGTTACCGGAAAGCAACCTGTCCGAAGAGGAACTCGCTGCCTGGCGAGGTACTGCAGATAAGTTTGCGCTGAATACACGTTTCCATGATGAAGGTTTGCACCGTATTCATCGGCCCAAAACGGGTGTCGCGCAGGAAGTGTTTGACAGCGTTGAGGATGCCCGTATCGCCTGTATAGGCTCATATCTCATGAAGGGCGTGCAAAATAATCTCAGTGCTGAGTTGCAGGAACAGTGTGCGGAGCAGGGATTCGCAACTATTGAGCATCAAAGCAAGGCTCCCCTTGGTGAAGCTGTTGGCATG
The DNA here is from genome assembly GCA_913045175.1 of uncultured Gammaproteobacteria bacterium. Lineage (GTDB taxonomy): Bacteria > Pseudomonadota > Gammaproteobacteria > Pseudomonadales > Azotimanducaceae > UBA7455. The sequence continues at coordinate 4,538 of CAJWQG010000077.1, forward strand.
TACATTCGTGAAAAGATTACGGGGGTGGAAGTTCCCCCGGCGGCAAAGAATATCCTTCACTTCTGGCATGACTACATTGAAGAAAAAATCGGTGCTGATGTTTCTGAGTTGAGTGACGTGATGTTCAATCAGGAGGAGTTCACCAGATTATCAAGACAGATAATTCATGACCTTGGACTAACTGATGAATGGGGTCAGGAAGATACCGATACAGATTCTGATGAGGTAGATGATCAGCTGGACGATGAGGACAACCAGCAGGGTGACGAGGTCGCGGATCAGGATATGGCTGCCGACGCAGACATGACTGATGCGATTGAAGGTGAAGTCCCCGTGGATATGGAAGCCATGGAGATGGCTGAAGTTGATGGTGAAGAAGATGAGGCAGGCGCACCACCGGACGTTATGGGGGATAACAACTGGTTGCGTCCTCTGGAGAGCGACTACAAATCTTATTCCACAGCGTTTGATGAGGTCATCTTTGCGGACGAGTTGTGTGAGTCAACAGAGTTGGACCGGTTACGTGGTGTTCTTGATAAACATCTCCAGAACTCGCAGGTGGTGATTAGCAAGCTTGCAAATCGCCTACAGCGAAAACTCATGGCGCAACAGAACAGGACCTGGGAGTTCGACCTTGATGAGGGAATGCTGGATACGTCCCGGTTAACGAACATCATCATTGACCCATTTCACCCTCTGGCGTTTAAACAAGAAAAAGACATGGACTTTCGAGACACCGTTGTCTCGTTGCTGATCGATAGTTCCGGGTCAATGCGAGGGCGCTCTATTACCATCGCCGCGATGTGTGCAGAGATACTTGGACGAACCCTGGAACGATGTACCGTCAAAGTTGAGATTCTTGGTTTTACCACACGTGCATGGCGAGGCGGGCAATCGCGTGAACTGTGGTTACAGCATGGGAAACCTGCCCAACCTGGTCGCCTGAATGATCTGCGACATATTATCTACAAGGCCGCCGACATGCCCTGGCGCCGGGCCCGTAGAAACCTGGGTTTGATGATGCGCGAGGAACTGCTGAAGGAGAATATCGACGGCGAGGCGCTGCTGTGGGCACACAACAGAATTGTAAGCCGGAGTGAAGACCGCAAGATCCTTATGGTGATATCAGACGGGCTACCGGTTGATAACAGCACTTTGCTGGTGAATCCCAGCAACTATTTGGAGCAGCACCTAAAGTACGCCATCGACCAGATAGAGAATCATTCAGAGGTTGAACTGGTTGCGATCGGGATAGGCCATGACGTTACCCACCACTACCGCAGGGCGGTAACGATTACTGATGCCGAGCAATTGGGTGATGCAATGATTGAGCAGCTGGTAGATCTGTTTGATCAGGAAGCTAACAAAACACCATCAACACCCGCGCAACAAAAAGAGATCGCTCTAACTCGTGCATCGAAATAACATCCTTGCGAAGCTCGATAGTTACTTAAAGAAGTTCCCGGACGAACAGGAAACCGTTAATCAAATGGTCTCCTTTGTCGAAGCCAACAAGGATTGCTTCGAACGTACTTTATCAATTGGGCATATCACCGGTTCGGCATGGCTCATGGATGAAAACTACGAGCGAGCCTTACTAACCCACCATCGAAAACTTGACCGTTGGCTACAACCCGGTGGCCATGCCGATGGTCAAAGTAACGTTTTAGCAGTTGCCATGCGTGAGTCGGAGGAAGAATCAGGTCTGGCAGAAATCGAGCCAGTAAGTGATTCCCTGTTCGACATTGATATTCACCTGATCCCTGCACGTGGCAACGAGGCCGAACATTTCCACTACGATTGTCGTTTCCTATTGCGTTCGGTGGGTAGTGATCAATACACGGTCAGCGAAGAGTCCGACGATTTAGCATGGATCCTGCTCTCTGATATGGCGAGTTACACCTCTGAGGTTTCCATTACCCGCATGGTGGACAAAGTACGCTCGTATCTGACTTATCTATAGATAGACCTAAGCAACGATGGGGTGTGGCTTTCGCATAAAGGGTTCCCGCAGATGGGGTTGGGTACCCACTCGCTCCAGCGTCGTCGCGGCCCTCCCGGCTCCCCTCGCCTCCTCCGTGAGCCCCTACGGGTCTCCCTCCCCCAACTCGGCGCACCGACATATGCTTGCGCGAGCGGGCACCCAACCCCATCTGCTGGTGGCAGCTAGATCTTAATTTTCCCGTGAGTCTTTAGAAGGGGACTAGGAACCAGAATGACTGACTTTAGTTCCAACTAGGTACTCATCAAGACTACTGTGGATAGCAAAATCGACGACACACCACGACTCTTAATCTTGCACAATCTTTCTGAACGCAAGCACCCCAAGTCCGCCTGCGAGCAACCTAGATAAAATTAAGCAGCGTTGATCAAGAATAAAGGTGACACGCGACCGTTCTATTGGTGTCGACGGCAATGAGATGTGGGGTTACGGATCTGCATTGATCCATTACCTTGGGGCAGCGATCGGCGAAACGGCATCCGGGCTGGATGTTCACTGGTGAGGTGATTTCGCCCTGTATGGGTTCGAACTGCCTGCTTCTCTCAAGTTTTGGGTCGGGTTCGGGATTCGATTCGATCAGCAATTCAGTGTAGGGGTGCTTGGGATCAAAGAAGACTTCGTTCGCCGGTCCACATTCGACCAGAGAGCCCAGATACATGACGGCCATGCGGTCAGATACATAGCGAACCATGGAGAGGTCGTGTGCGATAAATAAAAGCGTAAGACCGAGGGATTGTTTTAGTTCGTCCAGGAGGTTAACGACCTGAGCTTGAACAGAGACATCCAGAGCGGAGATGGGTTCATCACATACTACAAAACTGGGTTCGATAATCATGGCGCGAGCGATACCGATTCGTTGTCTTTGCCCGCCAGAAAATTCGTGTGGATACCTGGACATGTGATCGGGTTCCAGGCCCACTTTAACGAGCCAGGACGAAACCAGTTCCCTGATCTGATCTTTGTTATGGGCGCCCTGGATGTATAGGCCTTCACCGATAATATCCAGAATGGTCATTCTTGGATTCAGGGAGGAATAGGGATCCTGAAAGATCATCTGCATCTGTTTGGAATAACGCAGATGATCTTCTGCAGAGAAGGCCTTCGGGAGTGGTTCTTCGTTGAAGTAGACTTCACCGGAGGTTCTGCCCAGGAGTCCTACCAACGTTTTTCCCAAAGTGGACTTTCCAGAACCGCTTTCGCCGACTAGGCCGAGGGTTTCGTTCTGGGATATTTCGAGGGAAATACCATCAACCGCGTGCAGTGTTTGATTCTTGCTCAGATGAAAGTGTTTCGTAAGATTGTCGCTCCTGACGAGCATGGCTATCTTGTGACCCTATGAATGACGTCAGTGGGCGGTGCATCGTCGTGGTGTAACCAGCATCGCGCGATGTGCCCTTCAGTTAACGTATAGGGATCTGGCGCGCTTTCGTGACAGGCCTCCATTGCATAGGGACAACGTGCATAGTAACCGCAGCCTTTCGGAGGCGAGAATAGATCGGGTGGACTGCCCGCGATAGGCAGTAATTGCTTGTCTCGGTCGCCCGTGTTGGAAGGCATTGCGCTACGAAGACCCACTGTATAAGGGTGTGCGGATTGGTAAAAAATATCATCCACAGAGCCCGATTCTATGATCTCGCCTGCGTACATAACGGCGACGTTGTCGGCTATTCTTGCGACCACGGCAAGGTCATGTGTGATCAGAATTATGGACATATTTTCCGTGCGTTGGAGCTCCAGCATAATCTCCAGAATCTGTGCCTGAATGGTTACATCAAGGGCAGTAGTCGGTTCATCAGCTATTAATATTGCAGGTCCGCAGGCCAGGCTTTGGGCAATCATGGCTCGTTGAAGCATCCCGCCTGAGAATTCGAAAGGGTATTGTTTAGCGCGCTTTGTTGCTTCAGGTATATGGGTTCTCGCAAGTAGTTCGACTGCCTGGTTGAACGCGTCGCGCCTGCTTTTGCCACGATGCACCATAAGCGTTTCCGCGATCTGATCCCCAATCGTCATCGTTGGATTAAGCGAGGTCATAGGATCCTGGAAGATCATTCCTATCTCAACCCCACGAAACTGGTTCGCTTCCCTGGTTGGTAGTCCGAGTATCTCTCGACCGTTTAGCTTTGCCGAACCGCTTGTTATTTTCCCTGGTGGAGTAGGAGTAAGCCCCATTATGGATTGCACGGTTACCGACTTTCCGCAACCTGACTCTCCGACGATGGCAAGGGTTTTACCACGTTCCACATTGAATGAGACGTCGCGCACGGCTTTTACCGTGCCACCGTAGGTAGTGAACTCGACACTTAAATCGGTAACTTCGAGAATGTTCTCGCTCATTCTCGTGCCCTCATACGAGAATCGAGTGCTTCGGTAAGTCCGTCTCCCAACAGGTTGAATGCAAGTACAGTAATGCTGATAAAAACTGCTGGAAATATCAGTTCATGTGGATGGCTCAGCATCGTTTTAACACCCTCATTACACATTGAGCCCCAGGATGGATGGGGTGGAGCTACCCCCATTCCGATGAAAGAAAGAAAAGCTTCCGTGAATATCGCAAATGGTACGGCGAAGGTTAATGTGACGAGAATGACGCCGATGGTGTTGGGGATGATGTGACGAAGGACCAGGTAGTGATGTCGCCCCCCAAGCAACCGTGCAGCATCAATGTAACCCTGTTCCCTGATCTTCAACACTTGCCCTCGAACCAACCTTGCGGTGGATGGCCAACTGAGCAAGACAAGTGCGATGAGCATAGGGACGATTCCGCTTTCTCCCGGACCAATGCCGAACGCGATTTTAAATAGGATCATAAATAGCAGGAAGGGCAGGGCGACTACAAAGTCTGCAAAACGCATCAGGAGAGCATCGATCTGACCACCAAAGTAGCCCGCAAAGCCGCCGTAAATTACGCCGAAAAGGACATAGAATAGTGGCGCAAAGATGCCGATAAACAGGCTGACTCTTGCCCCCTCCATCAGCCTGGCCATGATGTCACGGCCCAGATAATCCGTGCCAAAAGGATGAAACTTCAAAGAGACTTCTTCACCGATTGTTTTACCCTCCGGAAGTAATCCGCGGGAGCGAGCCTCATCTAGTGTGATTGATGTGCGTGGGATGATTTCGACGACACTGAAGGACTCGTATTCGTCGAACCCGTCGGTGGGTACTACAGAGTAGTAATAGGATCTCGATTCGAGACTGAGTCGGTCTTCGTAGCTAACTTCATTTCCGGCGAAAGTTCCTCCGAGGGGAAGACCAAGGTCATTGAAATCTTCCGGATAGCGCTGATTGCGATAGATGTTATATCCGCTGGCACCGTGTACAGGATTCCATATCAAACGCACGCGTTGAGTTGTTGGGTGGTCGGAGGTTCGCAGTCCCATTGGCGCGTCGACCATCTCAAGATACTCGATTGCTTCCGGAGGGAAATCCTCTATGACGATTCCTTTCCAGGGCTCATACTGGCCGACCAGTATCGCCGTCTTGGGCAGAGAAGGTGGTTGTGAAACCTGGTTCAGATCCTGGAGGGCCGGATCTACCTGCCAAAGCACAGGTCCCAGGGCGGTGAAAATTCCGAGAAGAATGATGATATACAACGAGATGATTGCGCGTACATTTTTTCTCAATCGGATCCAGGCATCTTGCCAATAAGATAAAGAGGGCCTGGTTAGTTGCTCAATTTGAGCGGTTCTCCGGGCGGGTGAAAAGTCGAGGACGCTCACTGTACGCGTACCCTGGGGTCGATAAATCCATAGAGTATATCGACGACGATCACCATAAAGACGAGAAAGGCACCATAGAAGACCGTCGTTCCCATAATTACGGTGTAGTCCAGTTGTTGTACTGCCTGGACGAAATAGCGCCCAAGGCCTGGAATTGCAAAGACCAATTCGACGATGAAACCTCCCGTTGTGATGACAGCAATTTGCGGTCCCAGCACCGTGATTACAGGGAGAATGGCGTTTCGTAGCTGGTGTTTAAAAAATATTCTTTGTGGAGATAGCCCCTTGGCACGGGCCGTTTTTATGTAATCTTCGTTGACGACGTCGAGCATTGACGTACGCATCAATCGCGTTAGGAGAGCCATGGTGCCCAGTCCCAGTACCAGGGAAGGCATTAGCATGTGCGTAAAGCTGCCCCACCCAGCCACGGGTATTAGAGAGTAGCCCATAAGCGAATTAACGTTTACCAGGAGAAGTTGCCCCAGTGCAGCGAACACGAAACTTGGTACCGAAATTCCTAGAATCACCAGGAACATGATGACGATGTCCGGCAACCTGTTGCGGTAGATGGCAGTAAGAGCCCCGAAAAGGACACCGCCCGCAGCGGAGAAGAAAATCGCTAGAAGGCCCAGGATGGCTGAAACGGGAAAGTGGTCTTTAATAATGTCATTGACCCGTCGGTTCTGCTGCGTGAAGGAAATGCCGAAATCTGGATTTGGTGGCAGCATATTACGTAAAAAAATCAGGTACTGATGGGTGATTGGTTTGTCGAGACCATATCGTCGCTCCAGATTCTTTCTGATCTCAGCGGATACGGCCTTGTCGTTGAGGAGGGGATCGCCTGGTACCTGGTGCATAGCGATGAAAGTAGCAGTGGCGATGAACCAGACTGTAATCACGCCCGCTAACAATCGTTTTAGCGTGTATACAATCATAGAAAAGTTACTTCACAACTCTGGCATAGGTATAGTCCGGATCAGCGCCGATGACTCGCCGAGTGACTCCTTTCAGCTTGGGATGGATAAGGTAGATGATTCCTTGTTCCGAGGTTGGCAATAAAACAGCATCGTCGAAAAGAATCTGTTGCATCTCTCCCATGGCATCCATACGGACCTGTGGAACCGAACTGTTCATTGCAACTCTTACGAGTCGATCGTATTCGGGGTTGATATAACGACCGCGATTGTTGAGATTCCATGAAGCGTACAGATCTCCGAAAGTCATGACATCATCATAATCAGGCCCCCACCCTGCGCCTACCATATCGAAATCGCCACTGCTCATCTTCGCCAGGCGCTGCTTGAAGGTCTGTTTATCTATCTTGATGTCCAATCCAAGTTTTGATTTAAGCAGCCCCTGCATATACTCGGCATTTTTGGTGGCGGTGGGGCTTTCGCCAACGAGTAGAACGAGGGGCGGGATTTCCTTGATTCCTAATTCGGTCTTTGCATTTTCAAGATACTTACGTGCGAGACTGACGTCTATCTTTGCGCGTGGTGCAGGATACTCTTGACGGAACTTTCCCTTGACGCCATTCAGCCAAACGGGAAAAAGGCTTTCCCCAGGCAGGTTCCCGGGTGTCGCCAGCACCCTGTTGACCATTTCATGGGGGTCAAATACGTGCTGAATTGCTTTGCGGACATTTTTGTTGGCGGTGATCCGGCCGGGTCGATGGTTATATTCTTGAAAGTAGATGACGCCAGTTGTAAATCGGCGAATTCGAAACTTTTGACTGAGTGCGTCCTTGTAGGTGTCACCGTCTAGCTGGGTGTGTACGATCTTTCCATCAATGAACAAGTTAAGTTGTGAGCGCGAGTCAGCGGTAATGTAATCCACGTTGATTGCATTAAGGGAAATGCTGTCTTTGTTCCAATAGTGTGGATTCTTCACCAGCTTCAACGAAGCGCCGTGCACCCACTCTGTCATCATGAAAGCGCCGTTGTATATCAGGTCTGATGCGTCCGCTGCATATCGTTCACCCTTCTTTTTGTAGAATTCTTCGCGGATAGGGAAGTAACTAGCGAAAGCCGTCAAATTGATGAAGTAGGCTGTTGGTCGTTCGAGTTCAATTTCAAGGGTATGGTCATCCAGAGCCCTTACAGCGAGCGCTGTAGGTGGTAATTCACCTTTGTTGATCACTTCCGCATTTTTGAGTGCATAAAGGATGAATGCGTATTCGGAAGCCGTGGCAGGATCAAGGGCGGTTCGCCACGCGAAAACGAAATCCTTAGCGGTAACCGGGACCCCATCGCTCCACTTGGCGTTTTTGTTTAGCCAGAAGGTTGCCGTCCTGTCATCAATTTCCCAACGGTCAGCAACACCAGGTACCATCTGGCCGCGTCGATCATATCGCGCCAGCCCCTCCATGGTATGGCTAAGCACGTCGATGCTAACGGAATCGGTAGCCTTCATACTATTTAGTTGGGGCGGCTCTTCGCTGAATGCGATAGTTATTGATTGTGAATCAAAATCTACGGAAGTCGCGTTAACCTGCCCCAGACAGCCAATCGTGAACAGCAACAGGTACGCCGTCAGGGTCAATCTCATTATCGAACTACTGGGTTATCCGGGATTGCCGAAATTGTAGCATGGGCGCGACATTCGCCCATCGGGTACCTGGCATCAAGCGTCTGCCTAGTATCGAGCCCGCACACTAAGCGAAAGGTCGCGTCCTCGAATACCGGGGAAATAGGCCACTATGCCGGCATCTGCAGCCACCGCGGGGTAGGGTTCTTCCTCATCCAACAGGTTGTCCACGGTAATCTGAAAGTCGATATTCTCTTTAAATGCGTATACGACTGCCATATCGATTACGGTCCAGTCATCCACGCCCTGGATATTCCTTGTAAACTCAGCATCTGAGTTATCAAACACTGCTTTGCTAATCCTTCTGACCTGGTTGCCTCCGTCCCTGGTGAAATTATTACAGGCCGCATCGGGGAAGCTGGCGCTGTCATAGCAGGCAAGCATGATGTCTTCTATGGGCAGGCTCTCGATGGCGTTGTCGATCTCGATATCAAACAGGTCGACTGAGGCCATAAATCCATCCAGTAATCCCGGCCTGAAAATAATGCGGTAGGTTGTAGACTCTGCGATCTCACTTACGAGGCTGGCGTTGCCGGACAATGTGCCCGCCTGCGATGCATTGACGATGAATAAGGTAAAGGGTTGGGTGATGACGTCAGCGGCGCAGTTGGCAGTCCGCGTTGCCGGAACATTTCCCTGGTCTATAAATCGCGCATCGCAAGGATCGTCGGCGAAGTCGAAGACTATGGATTCCGGTGTAAACAGTTCGGTTATCTAGGGGGCCCGGATGGACTCGGTAAGATTGCCGCGTAACTCGATGTCCTCGATCGGTCTGAAGCGAAGACCCTTGGTCCACGTAGCGTCTTCACCTGCCACTGAGTTATCGACGAACCTGATGGCACCTTCGAATTCGAGCTTGCTGACAATTGGAATGACGGTTTCTGCATAGAATTCCGTTGAATCAAAATTGCCGCTGATGGCGACCAGCGGGTCCCTGGCAAAGCCATTTTTGGCGACGTCGTTCGGATCATACTCTGCACTTTCTTCACGATAGGCGAATCCTGCCGCAACGCCTATCGACCCTGCAGGCAGGTCGAAGACATCACCTGAGATATTTGCGGTAAATAGACGCTGTTCTATCACGACCTCGTCGGTGACATTGGCTGAAACGAAGGCGATTGCCTCGGCAGATGCCGGCCCGATGACATCAAGGGGGACACAGCCACCAGAAGGGTCAACACAAACGGGGTTTCCGTCACCATCGGTGGTTACCTGAATGGCCTGATCAAAATTAGACTGGAGCATTGTCGGCGAGCGGTCGTCACTTTGATTGTGCCCATAGGTATAGCTCACGTCCCATTCATAGTCACTGCCCGCAAAGTCGACTGAGCCAGTCAGGCCCAGAACTAGTCGGTAGGTATCACGCTGGGCCGTGTAGGGACCATCACCAACCCCCCCT
>CAJWQG010000078.1 GCA_913045175.1 uncultured Gammaproteobacteria bacterium
GTCAATAAACAGCGCGATACCCCAAAAGACTAATGGAAAGATAGGGAGCACGGGGAAGATGCTTACCCCTTTACGTTCTCCCTCGGGAATTCCTTTCCTGGCCTCAGAAAGTGCCACCTCGGTTGTGCACGCATACATCCAAAGAATCCAGGCAACGAAAAGCAGCATCAATAAAGCCCACGCTGGAATCGCGATCATTTCTCGAACCGACCTGGCATCAACCTGACGGCCAGCAACGCAGTCCGCTCTTCTTGCGATGCCGACATCACTCTGAGCAATCCCGGTCTCCCGCTACCAGTGCGGAAGGCAAATGTAATGGGAAATGTATTACGGGGTAGTTCCCAGAAGACCAAAGGATTCGATTCTTTACCAGATTGCAGTGTGATGCGGACCCACGACAGATCAGGCTCCTGCCACCTCCCATTCGGTACCACCGTAAGATTGGTTTCGACTGCATGAAGCCAGACTCCACCATTATTGATATCAACTGACAAATCATAGGAATTGTCACCCAGACACTTGCGCCGCTTATCCTCAGTCCATTTATCAATTCCCGCTGGTCTTGTAAGCAGGCGAGGGACATCAAGATCGACCCCGTCGTTCTCATCCGCCGACCAGATGCCATTGACCACGAACTGAGTCACATCTAGGATTGAGCTGTCCTCACTGCCATCGGATGCAGATGAGTTGAGCGCTATGGAGGTCGCTAGTAGGATCGAAACAGCCCAGTGTTTTCCCATGATTATGTTTGCTCTCGTGTGCCTAACAACATAATAGGCGGCAAATGGGCCACCTATCCTGGGTGAATGGGAGTATTCCTTTATTTTTCAACCACATAGTTCTACCCCCACCCCCTTAAACCAGCCTCTTAGACATCCAATTCGCGGAAAAACGGAATACTGGCCATCGATCTCGGTCAGGACGAACGCTTACAACAGCTTCCTTGAGTTTCCTCAATTTATGCCCAATCGTCTATTAGATCAACTGAGCTTCCCACAGATTCCTGGATGACGACGACTAGCTTGCAAACACCTATCAGCTGATAATAGGCGCATGAGTGAAACGACCAAAAATCAGTACGTCGTCTGTGCCCTGTATCACTTCGTGGTGCTTGAGGACTATGAAGCGTTACGTGAACCACTGCTTGCACAGATGCAGCGACATCATGTTCGCGGCACGCTGCTGCTGGCCCGTGAAGGGATCAATGGTACCATCGCCGGGTCGCGCGAGGGTGTCGATCGCGTACTGGGGTTTCTTAAATCGGACGCTCGGTTTGCCGAGTTGCAGCATAAGGAATCGCTAGCAAGCAAACCGCCATTCCACCGCACCAAGGTCAAGCTGAAAAAAGAGATCGTGACCATGGGCGTGCCGGATATTGATGCTGAGCACTACCCAGGTACCTATGTGAAGCCAGGCGAATGGAACGAGCTGATCTCTGACCCGGATGTGACGGTGATTGACACGCGAAACGAATATGAAATCGAAGTCGGCGCTTTTACCGGTGCCGTTAATCCACACACTGATTCATTTCGAGAGTTCCCTGCTTTTGCTCAGAAGCTGAACCCTGGGGAGAACAGGAAAGTTGCCATGTATTGTACTGGCGGGATCCGTTGCGAAAAATCCACGGCGTATCTGAAATCCATTGGCTTCGATGAGGTTTACCACCTCGAAGGCGGGATTCTGAAATATCTTGAAGAAGTACCTGAGGATGAATCGTTGTGGCAGGGCGAATGTTTCGTCTTTGACGACCGCGTCACGGTGGATCACCAGTTGAGCCAGGGGCAATATGACCAGTGCCATGCCTGTCGCCGACCTATTTCGGAAGAGGACAAGTCTTCGCCCCACTATGCGCCGGGAATCAGCTGCCCGCATTGTTATACCGCGCTCACTGAAAAGCAGCGTGCGCGCTTCGCCGAACGAGAAAAACAGGTGCAACTGGCCAAAAAGCGCGGGGAATCTCATATCGGCAGCGACGCCGCCGATGCGCAGCAAAGACATCGGGAAGAAAAACTAAGCCAAAAGGAAAGGCAGCACGAACAGTCCAGTTGACCGGCGACAGCAAGCTTGTAATATTGCGGCATGGATCAAGAAGCTAAAGACCGGTTTTCAGAGATTGCGAACCTCCCGGATGAAGAGATTATCCTGGATGAAGCGGCGCTACTCGTTGCGGCAGAAATTCAGGAAAATGTCGATATTCCACATTATCTCTCTCTTATGGCAAACCTGGCTGATAAGTTTGAGCGCACCCAGGAAGCATCGCTAGGCGTCTCGGTTAACAGCGTACTGGACTTCATACACGTTACTGAAGGCTTTACAGGTAATGCCGCGGACTATTACGACCCTGAAAACAGCTACCTGAATCGGGTTATAGATACCAAGCAGGGCATTCCCATCAGTCTGGCGCTAATCCATATCTCGCTTGGCGCGAGACTTGGTGTACCCGTTTACGGCATAAACTTTCCCAGACACTTTCTGGTGTCCTACGGTTCGGACAATCCCGTTATTGTCGATCCATTCGCCGGCCGAATCTTAAGCAAACCGGATTGCGCCACTTTGCTAAAACAGATATTTCGGGGTAAGGCCGTTCTACAAGAAGAATACTTCACCCCCGCCACCAATCGGGATGTCTTGTTGCGTCTGCTGAACAATCTGAAAGAGATTTTCTGGAAGAAAAAGTCATGGCGCGAGAGTAAAGCATGTATCGAACTCCAACTGCTGCTACTGCCTAACGATGCCGGATGCAACGTACAACTCGGTGCGGTTTACGAAATGCAGGGGAACGTTCATCTCGCGAGGCATACCTATACAGAAGTGTTATATGCATCGGATGACGAATACATGCGCCAGACAGCCAGTCAGCGATTGCTTGCGCTGGAACGTAAAGCCAAGACGTTACATTAACGCTGTAGCAGTGCTAGCGCCTGCTCCGCCCTGTGCATAACCGATTCAAACTTGCCTTCAAGGTCGAGCTGTTTATCACTTCCCATGGCACCTTCGCGGTAACGCTTGAATACTCCCTGACCAATCGCCGCCAGACGCCAATGTGAAAATGCCCGATAGTAGTTTATGTGGGTTAGATCTCTTCCGGTCCGCTCACTATAGATTGCACTCAGCTCATCGCGCCCCGGATACCCACCAACACAGGTGGGAAAAATATCACGATCGGGTTCATTAACCGCTTCCTCGGGCGTCAGCCAGTTATTGAACAGATAGCCGACATCCGCGAGCGGATCTCCCAGGGTGCAAAGCTCCCAATCCAGTATGGCCTGCATACTACCGTCTTTTACGATCATGTTTCCTAGACGAAAGTCACCATGCACGATACTGGCGCCCACCTGCTCCGGCATGGTCTCAGTCAGGATTCTGTAGCTCTCCTCCATTTCCGGAATCGGGTCAGTCTTCGTCGCTTCCCACTGTTTGGTCCAACGCTTTAGCTGCCTCGCGAGGTATGCCTCTTTGCGCCCCAAATCACCCAAACCTACGGCATCCATATCCGTTGTATGCAGATCACACAATATGTCCATCACGCGCAGCCCAACCTGACGCCGCTTGTCTTCGGGAACCTGCGTCGCCGTCGCATAATCCCCGAGCACCAGACCATCGACGTACTCCATCACATAGAAGTCAGCCCCGTTTACTTCCGCAGCAGTGCACAGGCCATAGTTCAAGGGTACCGGCACATTGCTGTCACTCAGTGCATCAATAATGCGATGCTCTCTGCCCATATCGTGAGCACTCTGCAGCACGTGGCCAAGGGGTGGCCTGCGAAGCACGTAACAGTTCCCCGCCTCGTCTTCACACTGGTATGTCAGATTCGAATGCCCGCCTGCGATCAGTGAGTACCGAACCTCTCCAACGAGCTCAGGCACATGATCTTTGAGCCATGCGCTTACATTTGCGGCGTTAATACCCTCTAGCATGCTTGTGCCTTTTCGCCTGCCACTGCACCCTATCCTTGAACTCTATCCTTGAACTCTAGCCTTGAACTCTAGCCTTGAACTACAGCACCAACTTCAATCAACTTCGTGATGCTTTCACTACTTAGGCCGAGATCTTTCAAGACCTCCTCACTATGCTGACCGACGCCTGGCGCAGTGGTTGGCGTTCTTTTGCATTCGCCTTCTATATTGACAGGACTGTTGATCGTCCATTGATACTCCGGTAATTCAGAGTCGGTTTTTACAATGACTTCATTCTCGATTAACTGCGCATCACGAATCACGTCGGAAGTCCTTTCAACGGCAGAATATGGCAAATCGTATTCATCCATGCGCTTGCAGATTTCCTCAAGATTGAACTCACGCATCGCCTCAGCGACCAGCGGCGTCAGCTCCATTTTATGCTGTTGCAGTTCAGTGAATTCAGCAAATCGCGGATCCTCCAGCCACTCTTCATGACCCAGCGCTTTCGCGAGGCCGGGAAATTCCTTTCTCGTGTTAACGATGATGAGCATCACATACCTATCGTCGCGGGTTTGATACAGGTTAGAAAATGCCGAACGCACCCCGTTATTTTTCTTGAGCACTTCGTCGCGGTCATGCCCCGCAATCGCGGCCTGCAGAACCATGCCATTCGTGTAGCAACCGCTAGCCACCAGAGAACTTGATACCAGTTTTCCCTGACCAGTTTTCTCCCGGTCGTACAAGGCCATCATGATGCCGCTTAACAGCGCCAACGCTGTCACATGATCACCTGAGCCACCCGCGGGGTGCACCGGCGCACCGCCATAGGGTTTCATCGCATCCTGGATTCCTGTCCGCGCCCAAAAGCCCGCCAAATCAAAACCGCGGCGGTTTTTTTCAGGTCCCCTTCTACCGTATCCAGACACATGCGCATAGACGAGTCGCGGGTTGGTTTTGCGAACCTGCTCATATTCCAGCTCAAACTGCTCAATCTGGTGCGCGAGGAAATTGGTGAGCAGCACATCCGCGTCAGCAATTAGTTGATGGAGAATCTTGCGTCCCGCTTCCTGCCGCAGATCCAGACAGATACTTTTCTTGTTTCGCGAGGTGAGTTGCCAGTTGGAATCAGACAGCACCCGATAGCCATCACCCCCAGGGGCCTCAATCTTGATCACATCCGCACCAAAGTCACCCAGCATTGTGGCAGTTGCAGGCGCCGCCAGGTACGACGCAGCGTCAACAACCTTCAGACCTTCCAACATATATGTCATGGCAAGCATCCCCCATTGCAAAGCAACAGAATACAAGATTACATCAGTCTTTGGGCAGTCCCGTATGTTGAGTTCGGAATCTGCGAGGTCCTCCCACCATCGGCGTTCGACCTGATCTTGGAATAAGGTGCACCTTGCCATTGCCTATCAGATCGTTACGCCCCATATCCTTAAGCGCCTTGCGTAACATGGGCCAATTGTCGGGATCGTGATAACGCAGAAAGGCCTTGTGAAGGCGGCGCTGTTTCGCGCCTTTAATCGTAGTTACGTGACCTGCACCTCTTCGCACTTTGTGCAGCGGGTCCTTGCCACTGTGATACATGGCCGTCGCCGTCGCCATAGGTGATGGATAGAAATTCTGCACCTGATCTGCGCGAAAATTATTTCGCTTTAACCACAGCGCCAGATTCAGCATATCTTTGTCGGTGGTACCCGGGTGTCCGGCAATGAAATAGGGAATGAGATACTGCTTCTTGCCTGCTTCTGCCGAATACTTATCGAACATGGCCTTGAACTTATCGTAAGTGCCAATGCCCGGTTTCATCATCTTTGACAGCGGTCGCGCTTCAGTATGTTCCGGCGCGATCTTCAAATAACCGCCAACGTGTTCCGTCACCAATTCCCGGACATACTCCGGCGTTTCATTGGCAAGGTCATAACGAACGCCTGAGGCGATGAGCACCTTTTTCACACCATCGATGTCCCGCGCCTTACGATACAGCGAGATAAGTGGTGTCTGATCGGTGTTGAGATTCTTGCAAATAGTGGGATAAACGCAGGACAACCGGCGACAACTCGCTTCCGTTTCACGGTCTTTACATGCCAGTCGCCACATATTGGCGGTGGGCCCACCAAGGTCGGATACCACCCCCGTAAAACCTGGTGTCTTGTCACGTATATCCTCGATCTCCTGGAGTATCGACTCCTCGGACCGGCTCTGAATAATTCGCCCCTCGTGTTCCGTGATTGAACAGAAAGTACAACCGCCGAAACAGCCCCGCATGATATTCACCGAAAAACGAATCATTTCGTAAGCAGGAATCCTGGCGTCGCCATAGTCCGGATGCGGCACGCGTTTAAAAGGCAAGCCGAATACCGAGTCCATCTCTTCCGTCGAGAGCGGTATTGGCGGCGGATTCAACCAGACATATCTATCCCCGTGCGGCTGAACCAGCGCTTTGGCATTGTGTGGGTTGGTCTCGCGATGCAGGATACGCGATGCTTGAGCGTAAAGTGCCTTGTCTTCGCGAACGGCCTCGTAAGAAGGCAATAGAACCACCTCTTCCTGCGCGCTATCCATCAGCTTTACAGTCTGCTCCCGATCCTCCGGCAGTTCTGACTCGTTGATCAACCTATGGCTGTCGGGCAACGACTTAACCAGGAAAGCTGAACCGCGTATATCCCGAATGTCTGCAATCTCATCCCCTTCCGCCAGGCGATGCGTCAGCTCTACAATCGCGCGTTCGGCGTTACCATAAAGCAGCATATCCGCGCGTGCGTCAGCAATGATCGAACGCCGCACCTTGTCGCTCCAATAATCAAAATGGGCAATTCGTCGCAGGCTGGCTTCGATGCTACCGATAACAATATTGACGCCGGGATAGGCTTCACGGCAACGCTGGGAATACACGATCACCGACCTGTCTGGACGCTTCCCTCCTACATTATCGGGCGTGTAGGCGTCATCGTGGCGTATTTTCTTATCAGCCGTGTAGCGATTAATCATGGAATCCATATTCCCGGCAGCCACGCCGAAATACAGATTGGGTTCACCGAGCTTGGTAAAAGCCTCGCTGGATTGCCAGTCGGGCTGGGCGATAATGCCAACCCTGAATCCCTGCGCCTCCAGTACCCGGCCTATCACTGCCATGCCAAAGCTGGGGTGATCCACATAAGCATCTCCCGTTACGATGATGACATCGCAACTATCCCACCCCAGTGCATCCATCTCTTCGCGACTGGTTGGCAGGAACGGCGCCACGCCGAAGCACTCGGCCCAATAGGGGCGATACTCTTTTAGAGACTTTTGCGGCTGATACATGGGCGAAGCCTAGCAAATGGTCACCATATATGCCCGAAATTCGATCACATGGTAGACAATTGCATACAGTCGGCGTGTGACCATGGCGCGTCAATAATGAATACGTTATTCTTTGCGCACCTACCTAATACATCTGGTCCAAAATGATGGCCAGGCGACAGTC
The DNA here is from genome assembly GCA_913045175.1 of uncultured Gammaproteobacteria bacterium. Lineage (GTDB taxonomy): Bacteria > Pseudomonadota > Gammaproteobacteria > Pseudomonadales > Azotimanducaceae > UBA7455. The sequence continues at coordinate 7,378 of CAJWQG010000078.1, forward strand.
GATGATAGAGCGCAAGCATATATGGTGAAAAATAATAAGTTGGCGGCCTGGCTGGATGAGATGGAAAGCCTATGTCAGCCCACCGAAGTCGTTATTTGTACCGGCAGCAAAGAAGAATACGACCAAATGTGGCAGCTGCTGATAGACGCCGGTGCAGCTAAGCGCCTCAACCCTGAAAAACGCCCTAATAGTTACCTTGTCCGCTCAGATCCGGCAGATGTCGCTCGGGTCGAGAGTCGTACGTTCATTTGTACAAATCAGGAGATCAACGCCGGCCCCAATAACAACTGGAAGGCGCCGGACGAGATGAAGGAAATACTGAGCGGCTTGTTTAAAGGTTGTATGCGCGGCCGAACGATGTATGTCATACCGTTTTCCATGGGTCCCATCGGATCCCCCATTGCGCACATTGGCATTCAGGTCACCGATTCTCCGTACGTTGTAACCTCGATGCATATCATGACCCGTGTGGGCCAACCCGTCCTGGACGAACTTGGCGATGGCGATTTCGTTCCCTGCGTCCATTCCCTCGGAAAGCCACTTGTCGATGGCGAAGCGGATGTCGCCTGGCCTTGTAACCCTGACAACCTTTACATCGCCCATTTTCCTGGCGATCGCGAGATCTGGTCCTTCGGTTCCGGCTATGGTGGTAATGCGCTTTTAGGTAAAAAGTGCTTCGCGCTCCGCATTGCCTCTGCCATGGCTCGCGACGAGGGCTGGCTCGCAGAGCATATGCTGATTCTGAAAATTACCAATCCAGAAGGTGTCGTTCGGTATATCGCTGGTGCATTCCCAAGCGCCTGCGGCAAAACAAATTTGGCGATGTTGATCCCCACGATACCAGGATGGAAAGTAGAGACTGTGGGTGACGATATCTGCTGGATGAAATTTGGCAGCGACCGGCGCCTCTATGCAATCAACCCGGAAGCGGGCTTTTTCGGTGTGGCCCCGGGCACAAGCATGAAGTCAAACGCCAATGCCATGCTTTCCCTGGCGCAAGACTGTATTTTTACCAATGTCGCTGAAACCGACGATGGGGATATCTGGTGGGAAGAAATGACAGACGAACCAGCCGAACATCTTATTGACTGGAAGGGCAATGACTGGACCCCGGATTCACCTGAACCAGCCGCCCACCCTAACGCAAGATTCACGGTGTCCGCAGCGCAATGTCCTGTGATCGCTGATGAATGGGACGAACTTGCCGGCGTACCGATTAGCGCAATTTTATTCGGTGGTCGAAGGGCAACCGTTGTTCCCCTGGTGAATGAGGCTAACAACTGGAACCAGGGTATTTTCTTTGGATCGATCGTGGCTTCGGAAAAAACTGCCGCAGCAGCAGGAACAATAGGTGAGTTACGCCGGGACCCGATGGCCATGCTGCCGTTTTGTGGTTACAACATGGCGGACTATTGGCAACATTGGGTCAATATCGGTGATAAGCCAAACGCCGAGCTCCCAGGGATGTACTACGTCAACTGGTTTCGCAAAGATGACTCCGGCAAGTATTTATGGCCGGGTTTTGGCGAGAATTCAAGAGTGTTAAAATGGATATTTGAGCGGTGTGAAGGCACAGCCGAGGCGATCGAAACACCCATTGGTAACCTGCCAATGATCGCCGCAATGGACTTTTCCGGGCTGGGACTCACGCAAGATGACATTGCGCAGCTTCTAAGAGTCGAAATTGATGGCTGGCTGGCCGAAATTCCGCTCATTGAGGCCTATTACGAAACCTATGGTGATCGCGTACCGGTGGAACTTCGTGAAGAATTGGGTAATCTTAAACAACGACTGGAAGATGCCAAACAAGCAGCAGCATGATTAATACCGACAAACTCGACTGGCAATTACAAGAAATCACCTACGCAGCAACTTCGTTGATGCTGGCCCTTGCCAAGGCAGATTTCGATGAAGATCCAGAAGAAGAACTGGTGGTCGTAGAGACCATTCGGTCACTACTCGATATAGACGATGAGACACTGGATCAGTCGCTCATCTATGCACACACCAAAACAGATTCAATCGACCTCAAAGAATTCACCGATCTTGTCAACACACACTATGACAAGGACGACAAAATCGCCTTAATTGATTGCCTGTGGAAAGTCGCCTTTGCAGACGGAAGACTGGACCACTACGAAGAGCAATTCATCACCAAGGTATCTAGCCATATCGAAGTATCCAACGACGTCGCCGCCAGCAAAGAGCGTATGGTGCCCTAGTCAGTCTCAAAATGTCAGACGAACTTGTTTGTTGGAACTGCGGCGAATCGATCGCAGATATTCCACTACCAATTTCCAGACACGCCAACTGCTCGCACTGTTTCGAAGTTCTCTACTGTTGTCGAATGTGTGTGAACTTCCGGCCCAATGCGCACATCCAGTGTGACGATGAGCGAGCAGATCCACCTAATATCAAAGAAAATGCGAATTTCTGCGAGTTCTTTAAACCGGCGTCGGCAGCCTATGATGGAGCGTCCGATACCTCCAGCTCAGCAAGATCAAAACTGGATGCGCTGTTCGACGATGGCGCGGGCGATAGCGGCACCGAAACGGACGCAAAAACAAAGCTCGATGATTTGTTTGATGACTAGCCGGGAATTTAGTTAAACCCCGAATGCGTGTCTTGAGCTGGAACGTTAATGGTCTTCGCGCCTGCATAAGAAAGGGTTTCCTCAGTGTTCTTGAACATAGCGAAGCGGACGTTTTTGCAGTGCAGGAGGTTCGCGCCTTCGAACACCAGTTGGATGCCAATTCACGAAACCCAAACGGCTACCGCTCGTACTTTTTCAGCGCCGAGAAACCTGGCTACAGTGGCGTTGGATTTTATTCAAAGGAAGAACCCGATCGAGTTGAATATGGCCTGGGTGTCAAAGAATTCGATACCGAGGGTCGCTGCATCATAGTCCACTTTGGCCGGCTATCGATGGTCAATGCCTACTTTCCCAAGGGAAGCGGGCCCAACCGGGACAACAGCCGGGTTCCCTACAAGCTGGCCTTCTACGAAGCTATTTATGATCGAATGACAGAACTGCGCAGACGCGGACCCGTTCTTGTTATGGGCGACCACAATACCGCGCACCAGGATATTGACCTCGCCCGGGCAAGAGCAACCGTTAAGAACAGTGGATTTCTTCCAGAAGAAAGACAAGTTCTCGATGACTGGCAGGCCGATGGCTGGCGCGACACTTTTCGCACACGACATCCCAACGAAGAAGGACACTACACCTGGTGGCGCCAGCGGGGTGAGTCCAAGGCCAACAATGTCGGATGGCGAATAGACTACATCTTCGCTTCTCCCTCAGCAGAGAAGAAGGTCAATGCCGCATACATACTGCCTAATGTACCGGGATCCGATCACTGCCCGGTTGGTGTCGGTCTGACACTATAGGAGTCAAACCTGACCCCAATTGAGATCGCTCGGCCCACCTCCCGATTTGTGCTGATTCAAACTTACAGATACGCTATTCTTAAATCCCCCGATCAGGAAATGATAGTCTTTTGAGATGCATCGGATCCTTCGCCACATAAGCTCTGCGTGCTTAGCGCTTGCCCTTCTATTGGCCAGCGCTGTATTGGTCAGCGCTCAGGCAACCGCGAACGATGCTTACCTCACGCTTGGCCCCTCTGACGACGCCAAGGCCGCAGAGGTAACGAAGCTACTCGATGCAGAAGATATCTCTTTCGCTACTCGTCCTCACCAGGCACGAGAGTCGCTCGGATTTATTGTGGTCACCGAACGCCTTCCATCATTTGCGGAGGGGCAGGATCTAATCCTCGAACTCGAGGCTGAGCAAATCGGAGATCTGCTTTATGTAAAAGTTGGAGACTACGCCAAACGCGTTTCAGCGAGTGTTTACTCAACTGAGTCAGCCGCAAGGCGGCGCGCAGAATCGCTCCAGGATCGAGGTTTTGACTTCTCTGTCATAGAGCGGAGTCGAGGTATAACCAAAACAATTGTCGATATCACGACCGAGCCGGATGAGTCATTACAGCAGAGACTGAAACTCTTAATCAGTGACCCCGCCCATTACCAGAAAGTCGACTCGATGTCCGAGCGGGCTGAGCCCGTGCCGCCGGTTTCGCCCTCTCTTTATACAGAAGCTGAGACTGATATAGCCCAGGAAGACACAAGGTCTGAGGCTGAACGGCCCACAACTGTTCCCCACCTGCTCCCAGAACTGAGCCAGCAAAAACAAAGAGTACCGTCAAACCCCTGCCAGAAGTCATCAGCACACCCAAAGAAGATGGCCTGAACCAATTATTGGTTTTCGTCGTCATCGGCGTGGTCATTGGTGCCATGGTTATCGGTCTCGTTGCCTTCGTCTATCTTTATCGACTACAACAACGTCGAGAGACTGTAACCGTTTTACCTTTCACCCCTGATTCAGACCAACCTGCACAGTCTGCAGAAACAACGCTGGGAGACCTCGAACAATACGCCACGAGTCTGCTCAAAGGGAATCCTTCAACATCAACACCGCTAGCCAACCTGACGCGCGGCGCGGGAGCAATCGAGTTACTCGACGACGTTCTGTTTCTGGTGCGTCTCGAGTCCGGCGGCGAGGCGTCACACAATTTGGGATTCGATGTCAGTTCACTTATTCAGGATACCGTTCAGCAGTTGTCTAACCGAGCCAACGAAAAAGGCATCTCGCTCTACTTTGCAACCTCGGAGTCCCTGCCAGAACTTATTTCTTCCGACCCCGGGAAGCTAACCAGAATATTGCAGGGTCTCGTGGGCCCCTGTATTGAACATACAGAGTCTGGTCGAGTACTGATCGAAGCAGAATTCAGCAGCGACATTTCTATGCTTACGCTGGATATTACCCATCCCGGAAGCCTCGAAAGCGAAGAACTGTTTGACCCCGAGATTTCAAGCAACGATCTGCCCTCTACACATCGACTGCGCCTGGCTGTCTGTCATTGCGTGACAATAGTGTTGGGGGGTGGTCTATCAGTTTATGTCAGTGATGGAGATACTATATTTAGCCTGGATATATCCGCCAGCGAAATAAGACCGCGACAATTCGTGCTTCCTGATGGCAAAACCCTGGACGAGCTAATTACATCCGAGCAATCCGCTAGACAGCTGTCCGACGAACGTTTGCAAGCACTGCAACACGCTGAACAACAAGCCGCGAAAGAAGTTGAGCGCCGCACACAACTTGAATCAGAACTATCGACGGAAATAGGCCGGCTTACAAATGAACTTTAGGAAGCCCAGTTGGAAGCAGGCAGACGAACCGATGTCGAAACATCCGCCAGTATAAAAACGGAGAATCTTGCGCGGGAGTTGGAAGAGACTCAGGCCAGACTAGAGGCCGAAACTACTCTGCATGAAAAAGCCAACAAAGAAGTCAGTGAAGTGCGTGTCCAGCTTGCCGCGGAAGTAGAAGCCCTTTCGGAACAGTCACAGAAACTTGAAGCAGAGATCCAGCAGCGCGTCGCCAATGAATCCGACGCCATGTCGAAGGTAGAGAGCCTGGAACAAGCACTCAGCGAGGCAACTGAATCTGCCAGCAACGAATCCAGGCTACGCGAACAGGCCGAACTAGAAGCGAGAGAGACGGTTACAAAGTTACAAGAGGAGCTTAACGCCGCCAACGAAGCACAAGCGCAGTTAGGTGACAAACTAAACGATGGGGAAGCGTTCGCAAAGGAAGCCGCTCGACTCGAGAACGCCCTGGCAAAGGCACAATCACGACTCGAAGAAGAAACAAGGCTTCGCAGCCAGGCATCCGGTGAATCTGAAGAGCAGGTTCGACAGCTGTTGAGTCAAATGCAGGAAGCTCGACAAACAGCAGAGCAAGAATCAGCAGCTAAACAGTCTCTATCGCAACAAGTAGAGCAAATGACGCAGGAGATCGAGCGAACGCACGCAGAAGCTGAAGACCTGAAAGTCGCTTTAGAGCAAAGCCGGACCAGCGTCGAAGAAAAAGAATAAGCGCGATTAGCACTTGAGGAAGAGTCTATCGCCAGGGTTCACACACTTGAGACCGAACTGGATCATGCGCACCAGGAAATTGAAGAAAAGGTCCTGCGCCTGAGCGATGTTGAGGCAGAGTTAAAGACCAGACTGGAGCAATCTCTGGCTTCAAATGAAGCTGAAATCAACGCCAAGCAAGCACTCGAAGAAGAAGCCAACCATCGGGTAAGAGAGTTAACAGAAGAACTGGAGAGTGCCAGAGAACTGGCTGCGCGTGAATCCAGACACAGAGAAGCTGCTGAAACTGCCGCAAACGAGCAGGTTGAAACACTTCGAACTCAACTCACAGATGCCCAACGTTCACTTGAAGAAAATCAGAACACTCAGTCTTCAATCGAGGAATCTACCGCGGAAATTGAACGCTTGCAAAATAGTCTGTCAGAGGCCGAACAGAAGCTTGCTCAAGAAAAGCAGTCCCATGAACACACTGACGGGGCTACCGTCGATCAGATTAGCAACATGATGGACGAACTTAATCAGGCACGAATGCTCTCGGATCGAGAACGCAAGTCTCGAGAAAAAATGGAACACGATAGCCACGAGATGCTGCAAGCCATAGTACAAGAACTCGCCACTGCCCAGGACGAACTTGCCAAGGAAGTTGAACAGCGTCAGGAGATCGAAGAAAAAGATTTACGGAATCAGAAAAACCTTAGGGCAGCACTTACTCGGGCCAA
>CAJWQG010000079.1 GCA_913045175.1 uncultured Gammaproteobacteria bacterium
GCGTCCGGGCTGGTGTTCACCATGGTAATCATGATCTTGCAGCGTGGATCGCCCGCGCCAGAGATGTAGTACTTCTCACCATTGATGACCCACTCATCACCATCCAGCACCGCGGCGGTACTGATGTTCTTGGCGTCCGATGACGGCAAGGCGGGCTCTGTCATTGCATAGGCAGAACGAATCTCACCATTCAACAAAGGCTTGAGCCACTGCTCTTTTTGTTCTGGCGTACCGACTCGCTCCAGAACTTCCATATTGCCCGTGTCCGGCGCACTACAGTTAAGTGTCTCAGAAGAAAGCGGGTAACGACCCAACTCTGCTGCGATATACGCATAGTCCAGATTCTTCAAACCTTCGCCGGTTTCAGCGTCTGGCAGGAAGAAATTCCATAGACCACTGTCCTTGGCTTTTTGTTTAGCGCCTTCCAGCAATTCAAGCTGCCGCGGATGCCAGGACCAACGATCCTCTTTCTCCGCGTTGAGCGCTTGAAACTCTTCAACGATGGGCTCAACGTTCTCTGTAATATGTTTTTTCACGGCGTCCAGCAGCGGTTGTGCCGCTGGATCCATAACTAAGTTATTTAGATCATCTGCCAAATCTGGCATTGGTTTCCTCCTAGGATTTACTAACTGATACCACGGCGGTGATGATCGTCACTTCCGGGTTCACCGTCAATCTTTGTTGTCAAATGGCTATCAAAATGTATGTTCGGGGATTGGACCACAGGGATGGTTAATTCCGCGCGCGCATAGTAGCACAAGGATTATGCCAGCGCTGTCACCACGGCAAGAGAAACACCTTGTTCAACCATCCTTCCAATGTCTAAAGCCATGATCATCACTAAATAACGGGATAGTGTGACCATTATTGGATATAATAAGCCATAATATTTACTTTAATCCTACAGATAGACAATATTTAGTCAATAGATTCCCACTTTTAAATATATTGACGAAAGCAGATAGAATTAGTGAACAATGCGGCAAGAATGAAGTGCATGATTATCGCAATATAGGTGAAATATGACGTTATTACCTATATTAGATATTATATATCCCATATATATTCATATTTATTAACTATTTTAATAGTAATCTCCCGTATTTACCTGATTGAGTTAGTTTCTATTCCAATAATCCCGGCTATGGTTAAATCAGTTAAGTTACCTTCGAGACCACATTACTATCAGATCGATCATTTTCATGCTTTCACTCTCCTGGGCTAGTCTGAGCCTAAGCGAGACACCCTCCTGTCAGGAACAGTTCCAACCAGCCTCTGGTAGTTTCGACTTTGTGAACGCCAAAACTCCGCCTGACCTCGCAGGTCAAATTGGTGCAATTCACTTCACTGGCCTTCCCGTTTTCGATGAAGAAAACCCCCGGGAAAACAGCGTTCTTTTTCGTTGGGCCAATAAATTTCACATCACCACCGCGAGGACGTGGTCGCCAACCAGATCCTGTTTAGTTCAGGAGAACCCTATGACAAAAGACTATTGAAGGAAACGTCCAGGCTACTACGTAGTCAAGGTTATCTTTTCGACGCCCACACCCGAGTAGTAAACCGGTGTAAAGGTCACATTGATCTCGAAGTCATCACCCGAGACGTCTGGTCCTTTACGCCGGACGCGTCCTACGAAAGACTGGGTGGCGACAACACATACCGGTTTGCCGTCAGGGAAACAAACCTCCTAGGAAGTGGCGTTGAACTTCTGGCGCTTACGAAACGGAGTACGGAGCGCCACTCAAACGAAATCGGCTTCAAAACTAATCACTTCAGAGGTAGCCGCATCAAGGTACGGGCAAGTTTCGCAGACAATGACGATGGTTCGGAGCAGTTCCTTTCGGTTTCCCAACCGTTCTATGCCCTGGACACCCGAAGCGTATAGACGTTTCACGCAGACCAGTTTGAACGTATCGATTCTCAATATTTTTTAGGCGAGGAAATAACCGAGGTCGAAAACCATAGTAAAGACTTTCTGGTATCCCGGGGATTCTCGAAAGGGCTGGTTAATGGCAAGGTTCGACGATGGACACTGGGTTATCGATATTTGGATCAGCGCTTTTTTGCTACCCAGAAACCTGCGCCATGTGTCTTCCCGACCAGCCGTCGATTATCGTCTCCATTCGTGCAGTTTCATGCTACAGATGACAACTTCACCACCGCCAACAATCTGGACCACATTCGTCGCACTGAGAATCTTCATCTGGGGAACAACCTGCTTTTGGAATTCGGTTATGCGCCAGAACAACTTGGATCTGATCGTGACCGGTTTATCTATCGAGGAACCTGGCAAGATAGGTTGCTCTACGACGGCAGGCGCCTTATCCAGCATAGTCTTAACCTTGCTGGAATGTGGAATCTTGAATCGGGCAGGTCCGAGGACCTTGTCTTGCAGTACGAGTTGCGATCATTCCATCGCCAGACTAAACGACGCTCGTTCTTCGCAAGATTCAACGCCATATATACAAAAAACTTAAACAGTAACCGACAGGTATTGCTGGGTGGCGAAACCGGCGCGAGAGCTTTTGATAACAGGTTTCAGACTGGTGACCGGCGTCTGTTACTATCTCTGGAAGAACGTATGTACACCACTCTGCATCTGTTTAATCTGGTTCGCGTAGATTGGGCTATTTTCCTGGACGTCGGTCGCGCATGGCAACCGGGAGTTGATGATGGACTCCAGGATGATTATCTCGCCAATTTTGGGTTAGGGTTGCAGTTTGCTTCCAGCAAATCGAACGTCGGCCGTATTGTTCACGTGGATCTCGCGTTTCCATTAACAAACAAAAGCAATCCTTTGGTAGACAGCAGCCAGATTTCAGTAAACATCAAAACAGGTTTGTAATGACACAAGCATTTGACAACATCAGAATACTCGACTTTTCCGCCGTCCTGTCGGCTCCGGTTGCCGTCATGCAACTTGGTCTGCTTGGTGCGGAAGTTATCAAGATCGAACAGCCCAGCGTTGGTGACCAGATGCGCGGCATAATGAATGAAGGGCCTGACCCACAGATGTCGCCCTCCTTTCTGGGCATGAACGTAAACAAGAAAAGCCTCACGTTGAACCTGAAAGCCCCGGAGGCGACGCAGATCATCAAAACACTACTGGAAACCTCCGATGTCCTGGTGGAAAACTTTAAAGCCGGCACCATGGCGAACTACGGACTCAGCTACGAAGAAGTTAAGGCTATTAGACCTGACATCATCTACTGTTCCGTTAGTGGCTATGGCCAGGAGGGACCCCTCGCAGGGTCTGCTGCGTACGATGGCGCCATTCAAGCGGCTTCCGGCATGATGTGGCAAAACGGATTCGAGGAAACAGGCCCCACGAGAACCGGTTTCATGGGCGTCGATATGGCCACGGGACTCCACGCGGCATTCGCAATTGCTGCTTCGCTACATCGGCGAGCAACAACGGGCCTCGGTCAGCACCTTGATGTGGCAATGATCGATACCGCAATTCTTATGCTGGCTACCCAATACAATAACTACTTCATCCAAGGCAATGAAGAACGACTAGTGGGGAACAGCTCACAGCTAGGTCTACCCACTGCAGATGTTTTTACAACCCGGAACGGATTCATACAGATTACAGTGGTCTCCCAGAGCCAGGTCGAAAAGCTATTTGCGGCAATGGACGCAACAGATGCTTTAGAGAAACCCGAGTTCCAAACCCAGGCAGCACGCATAAAGCATGCCGATGTGGTTGGTAAATTTCTCGCAGATAAATTTAGTACAAACACTACACAACACTGGCTGAAGATTGTCTCAGCCGCGCGACTACCCATTGCAGAAGTGCGCAAAATTGCCGAAGTTGTAAAGGACCCTCAGTTTGAAACCCGGGAAGTCTTCGAAACCATGACGTCACCAGTCAATGAAGAAGAAACCATTACCGTGGTGAAGTCCGGTTACAAAGCCAACGAGGACGGCCCCAAAGTTCGTTTCCCGGCGCCTCATGTCGGCGAACACACAGACGAAATACTCACCGACCTGGGCTACGACGCAGCAGCGATTTCGCAACTACGTAAAGACGGTATTGTTTAGCAAAAACAAGCGATCGTGCTATACCAAAGCGAGGCGACTTGGGTGCTTGCTCGCGCAAGCATATGTCGCGACGCCGAGTTGGGTGAGGGAGACCCAAAGGGGCTCACGGAGGAGGCGAGGACAGCCAGGAGGGCCGTAGTGACGCTGGAGCGAGTAAGCACCCAAGTCGCCTCGCCCAACCTGGAAGGATCACACTCCCACGCAAATCTGACTCAGTTCGCGGAGTAGACAAGCGTCTCAGGATGAAACGCATACCACGCAAACCAAAACCCAACAGTAGAAGCCACATCCCTACCATCCACATCAGTGATGTGTGCAGTACGCGCACTTTCATTCCAGTGGATATTGAACTCAACGTCATTGACCATGTCCACAAATGAGTCCTAACTGTTTTCGGTGAGTTCCTTAAATGGATAGGCCTTGAATACGCCATCGACCTCAACGCCCAGCACCCACTCCTTGGGGTGGTAGTCCTTAGGGGCCTTATTGTTTACTTTGAAATAAAGTTGCCTGGACTTTTCGTATCCGGCATAAGCGCTTTCGGAATAGTTACGCATGTAACCAGTATCCAGACTTAGTACTTTTGTATCCGGATAGCGACTCTGCCACTCAGACCAGGAGGTATGGAATACAGGTAATAGCGGCAACTTAACACCCTTGAGTCGACCGGAAATTGCTTGTCCCATCAGTTGTGACCAAAGCGATTCAGTGTTTCGGTCATACATGAGCACATCACTGTTATATAGCAACCCGGAAACGCCAAAAATCAGCGAGGTCTCACCAGCGTCACTGGCAAACACAACGCCGGTTCCGCAAAGAGGACAGTAGCTCACCGCAAAACGCTGCTTACCGATGCCATCATTTACAATCTCGTGCTGATCGAGAATTCGAATTGGATAGGCTCTCGCTTCTCCGGAGATAACGACAGCGAGAACCCGGTCATCGTCCTTGAGATACTCAGCTTCAGATACAGCGATAAGCTCCGGGTCAATTAGCGCAGGGATACCATCTCGGGGAGGACCACCGGAGCGGATTTCTTTGGCTGGAATAAGAGCGTCGTCCAGGTCGAAGCCGTTCTTCGATATCGCCTTCGCATAGAGTACCCAAAACGCGATTATCGCGAGGCTTCCATAAACCAAAATTCGAGGAGTCATAGAGGGTCTCTCTTTTCTACTAAGACCCTCTATCGGATTATTTGCTTTCGCAGTATGCGAAATGGTCAGACCGTAAGAAATGGCCTCATCTTCTGGAACGAACGTGCCTCAATCTGCCTGATACGCTCCATTGAAACACCGTATTTCTCAGCAAGTTCTTTCAATCCGACCTTTGAATCTGTGAGCCAACGATTTGTCACGATATCTCGCGAACGCTCATCAAGCGAAGCAAGCGCAGCGCCAAGACCTTCATGTTGGATATCCGTTATTTCATCATCCGCGGCTACCCAGGCGGGGTCTTCAACTTCTCCTGCCGTAAGGTAGCTTGAGGGACCCGAGTAGAATTCTTCTTGCTCGGTATCCACTGGCTCATAACTCTCATCATTAACCGTCAAGCGCTTCTCCATCTCGAGCACTTCTTCCGGTTTCACGCCAAGATCATTTGCTACCTGGCTTACCTCTTCCTGGTTAAACCAGCCCAAACGCTGCTTTGCTTTTCTGAGATTAAAGAATAATTTGCGTTGCGCTTTCGTCGTTGCAACTTTGACGATCTTCCAATTCTTAAGGATAAATTCATGGATCTCCGCATTGATCCAGTGCACCGCGAAAGATACCAGGCGTACCTTGTGCTCGAGACTGAAACGCTTCACAGATTTCATTAAGCCAACATTGCCCTGCTGCACGAGATCTTCCAGCGGCAAGCCATAGCCCATATAGCCTCGGGCTATGTAGACGACATAGCGCAAATGTGACATTACAATTTTACGAACCGCATCAAGGTCATCGTGCTCCTGATATTGCTCGAACAATGCGATCTCTTCTTCTTTCGACAATATAGGAATACTCTGCACAGAATCGAGATATCCCTGCAGGCTACCGCTGTTAAGCGCTGGCAGATGCTGTGGGTAAGCTAATGCTGTCATCTAAAATCCTCCTATAGAGCCCTGATAAATCTTTTATTTACAATTAGTTAGAATAAAAATTTAGCCAATTGTTTTCTTAAATTGGGGCGAAAAACAGGTTTTCAAGTGCATTTTCACAAATCACAGCTAATAGACGTACTACATCGCTATTTGTGACAGTTTGCTACCATTTGGCCATTGGTTCATTGACCCCAATCAGTAAAACAATGCCTGAATTACCAGACCTGACAATCTATCAGGAAGCCCTTGAAGCTCGATTAATCGGTGACAAGCTGACCGGAATACAGATTGGTAATCCATTTGTACTTAGAAGTGTCACGCCTGAAGTCGAAGAGATTACCGCTAGAGTAGTGACCGGCATCAGCAGAATCGGCAAAAGAATCGTGATCGACTTGCAGGATGACTACCACATCATCGTGCACCTGATGATTGCTGGCCGCTTTCGTTGGCTCATACCAAGCGCAAAGGTTCCCAGAAAACCGGGACTAATAGCATTCGACTTTGAGGGTGGGACCCTGCTGCTGACGGAAGCAGGAAAACAACACCCTGCGTCGGTGTTCTTTATCCAGGGGAACTCTGACCTATCCCAATTCGATCAGGGATGCATTGATGTGCTCACGTGTTCACTGAATGAGTTCATCGCCGCCCTTCAAAAGAAAAATCACACGTTAAAGCGATCTCTGACGGACCAACGATTTCTTTCCGGAATCGGTAACGCCTATTCAGATGAAATTCTGCACCATGCACGTATCAGTCCTATGCGGCAGATTAAATACCTCAGCGAGGATGAGTGGGGTCGCCTTCACCTTGCCTGCCAGGTAATACTTTCAAACTGGATTAGCCTTTTGCGTGAACAGACCGGGAGCGAATTCCCCAAGAACGTAACAGCTTTTCATCCAGAAATGGCAGCACATGGTAAATATCGCGAGCCCTGTCCCGACTGTGGAAAACCTGTGCAGCGGATTCGTTACGCGAGCAACGAATGTAATTATTGCGCTGCGTGCCAGAACCAGGGAAATCTGTTAGCAGACCGCAGTCTGTCTCGTCTGCTGAAAAAGGACTGGCCCAAAACACTGGAAGAACTCGAGTCGTAACCTGTATGCTGTTTCGCATCTTTACTAGATGGACATATGGATAGTGACCACAGATTTGCATGACCTCGAGCTGTTGCTCGATTCAAAAGTGCCCATTCTGGTTGTCGAGTCATTTGAAGAACCTCGCGTGCTGGAAATGATTACCCGTCTAGCCGTGAACCGAACGTCTCCACTTTATACCTGGTCTGCGACAGAGGGGTTACATCGCCTGGGGTTTGGTGACGGACTTAGCGAGGATGAGGATGCCAGGGAACCTGAAAACGTCCTGAAAATAATAAAAGAAGCTAATGCTACAAGTATCTACGTACTATGCGACTTTCACCCCTACTTTAAAGACGAGCCCGTAAATATCAGACTGCTCAGGGAAATCGCAATGCACCACCACAATCTGGGGCATACGGTAATTCTTCTTAGCCACGAACTTGACCTGCCCAACGAACTCAAGCGCTACAGTGCTCGTTTCGAACTTTCCATGCCAACTGAGGATCAACTCATGAATCTGGTTCGAGAGGAGGCCAGTAACTGGAGTAAAAGCCAGGGTGGCATACCGGTCCGCAGTGATAAAGCCACATTCAACCAGTTGGTACAGAATCTAAAGGGGGTACCTCTACAGGATGCGAGACAGTTAATTCGAGGCGTGATCTACGATGACGGAGCCATCGGTGAATCTGATATCCCTGCGCTAAACAAAGCCAAGTTTGCACTCATGGATATGGAAGGGGTGCTAAGTTTCGAATATGACACTGCAAAGTTCACTGAGGTCGGAGGACTGACCAAACTAAAGAGCTGGTTGGAAGAGCGGCGAAACACCTTCATGGATGACAACGATAATCTGGATACCCCAAAAGGCATTATGCTGCTTGGCATCCAGGGTAGTGGTAAAAGTCTCGCTGCCAAGGGCGTTGCCGGGATGTGGGGGCTTCCACTATTAAGACTGGATTTCGGATCGCTCTATAACAAATATTTTGGTGAAACCGAGCGCAATCTACGCGAAGCGCTAAAGTTAGCGGACATGATGTCGCCGTGCGTTCTATGGTTAGACGAGATCGAGAAGGGGATTGGCGTAGTCAGAACGATTCAGGGATTTCCCAAAGAGTACTGGGCACCCTACTCACATGGGTGTCGGAGAGGGAAAGCCTCGCGTTTATCGTTGCGACCTCAAATGACATTTCTCAACTCCCTCCCGAATTGGTTCGAAAAGGACGACTGGACGAAATCTTCTTCGTTGACTTGCCGAACGAAGCTGTAAGGAAGGACATCTTTGAGTTACACCTTCGCAAACGTAACGAAGAGCCTGAACAATTCGACATCGACGCGCTTGCCAGCTTAAGTGAAGGATTCTCTGGTGCAGAAATTGAACAGGTTATCGTCAATGCTCTTTACACCAGCGCTGGCGTTGACGAAAAGCTATCGAATGTCCAACTCGAGGGGTCGATTCGCAGTACCAACCCTCTATCAGTGGTTATGTTCGAGAATGTCGCAAGTCTTCGCAAATGGGCAGAAGAACGCTGCGTGTTTGCGGACTAGCCGGTTTTAATCCCGATGCGCGTCACAGACATTGACTGGAAATCATGGCGGCCTGAAGAAACCGCAACGTTGTTATTCGTTATTAAGGATGACCTCATCTTACTTATCCGTAAAAAGCGAGGACTTGGGGCTGGGAAAATTAATGGCCCCGGTGGCAGGATCGAGCCTGGCGAGACACCCATGGAATGTGCCATACGGGAGACGACCGAAGAGTTATGCATTACACCACTTAACGTCAAACCAGCAGGAGAATTGTTCTTTCACGCAGAGGATATGCCAAGGATTCACGGTTACGTCTTCACGGCTTCAGACTTTACTGGTACGCCCACGGAAACCGATGAGGCTATTCCACTCTGGCACCACAAAGAAAAGATTCCGTACGATGAAATGTGGGAAGATGATCTATATTGGCTGCCGGCGGTCATTTCTGGCAAAGTCGTCACCGCGTGGTTTACGTTTGTCGAAGAGACGGTGCTCGATCACAAGGTAGAAATTCAAGACGTTTGATCCCAAATACAGTTTGTTATAGGTTGATTACATTTACGAAATCCCAAAAATTGAAGTTCCTGTCGAAATCCTGCTGATGAATTCAGAGACTGTCGAAGGGAGAATGTTTGTCACTGAGGATTTAATGTCGGCAGCGGGCAACCCGCTATTGGAGGAGTTACTAAACGATTCTCCCGACCTCTTTTTCCCGTTCGTTAGTCATGCAGACGCCCACCGTCTCATCAACAAAACCACATCGTGCAGATCAAGTGCGAGCAAGACGACAGCGAAACAAAAAAACAAACACCGTTACCGCCTCGCAACCTGGTGGTTCACTTTACTAACGAGCGAAGTGTGTTTGGTATTGTGTACCCGGCGCTGGCAGAAGAAACTCGCGTTTCCGATATCATCAACGAAGATGATCAGTTTCTCGTGTTGTACCAGAACAGCCAGAAGTTAATCATCAATCGTCATCACGTAATCTACGTTAACGCCAACTAGTCCATAGCGACTGATCCAAAAACCCGGTTCGCCCAGCGGTTTTCGCAAGCCGCATTCGCGGTACTCCATATACCGTCTTTCAGGTAAAGCGTCAGGACGACGTGCTTAAACTCCACTAGCGCATTGACTTGAGTGCTGTCAGGGGTGGCTAGAGCGGACCACGATCTCTTCCTGTGGGCCTGATTTAAGGAAGCGTTTTGCTTTAACAATATCAATGGCATAAGCGGCAAGTTCAGGGCTCTCCTGGCACTTACCAAAAGTCTTAACGCAACTTTCAACGACTACAATCGACTCAGGGATGCCCTTTTCGCTCGCGACAAACGAAACCCCGGCCCACTCATCAGCAGCACTGGTACGCATAAAATCATCTAGCGCCCGCTCACGGCTAAACTCTCTTTCATCGGCTTCGCGACGTGCAGATCGACGTTGTTCAACGACTGAATCAACATCAGGCTTTATAATGGAGGGCGAAGGATACTCCTGCTGCGTCGTATCGAGACTTAGAACGAAATAGACACCGACCGCAAAAAAGATGGACATCGCCGTGGCGAGTCTCGGGCCCTGACCAAAAAGCCAGTTCTGTTGAAGATCACCACCAATGTGATAGCAAGCCAATTTTCTTACCTGGCGATCAAGACGATTTGGTGCTGATGGCACTGACGACTTGTCTTTGTGCCAGACGTCCGCCACATCCTCAAATTCTCGTTCAAGACCCAGGTCTTCCTGACTCCAGTTATTTCTAAATTCCGGCTTCACGCTACCCGCTCCTGTCATGCCGTGTTAGTGAATTGCGAAGTTTTCCAAATGCGTATCGAAGCGTGCTTTTCGCAGCTTCAACAGTGACCCCCTGAATTTCTGCAATGTCCTTAACTGAGAACCCCTGTTCTTCTCTCAGATAAAAGGCCTTGGCGCTGCTCTAGTGGTAGTCTTGCCAACGATTGCTCGAGCGCAGCACGAAGCTGGGATTCCCCAACGACACCATCCGGCGTGCCGTCCGCCTCAGACTCAGTGTAGTCCCTGTGCAACTGATCTTTCTCCTGCTTACGGTAAAAATCAACAAGACAGTTGTGAGCAAGGGTGAATATCCATGACCGAAAGCGCCCCTGTCCTTCGAATCTTTTGCTGGACGCGATGACACGCAGCCAGACCTCTTGAAACAACTCACTCGCCTGCTGATCGTTGTAACAATGTCGATAAAAATAACCATAGAGTGGATCGCGATACTTGCCATAGAGAGTATCAAACTCACGCCCGTCTCCACTTCGGTACGCACTCATCAGCTGATCATCAGGGTCAGGTCCATTCCCTGCAGCGATATTCATCCCGGTCTCGCCTGGTTTATTCCTGTTAACGTCAGGAAACGGCAAAAGGTGTTAAATCCCGGCAAGTTTCTTGAAGGCAAGGTCAGTAGTAAAGAACACTTCACCCTCCATGCGGTGATAGAAGTCCGTTTCCTTGAGTCGGTCCATTACCGGTCCTTTGACTTCCGCGAGATGGAGGGTAACACCCACTTCTTCCAGGTTCTCGCACAGAGCTTCCAGCATCTCGAGACCGCTGGCATCGATGAAGTTCGTCGCAGTACAAATCAGCAAGACGTTCTTAATATCCGGCTTATCTGCCACCTCGTTGAATAGAAACGTTTCAATATATCGGGTGTTAACAAAGTAAAGACTTTCATCGATACGTACCGCTAACAGCGACGGTGAGGTGATCACTTCGTGACGCCGAATATTGCGGAAATGTTCTGAGTCACCTACCCGCCCCACCACAGCAATATGTGGGCGACTGCTGCTACGAATCAACAGAACAAAAGAAATCACAATCCCGATAATCACACCAGACTCTACGCCAAGCACCAATACGGCAACAAACGTAAACGTAAATGTCACCGCATCGGTGGAGTTAAAAGAGAATATTTTGCGAATTACCGTTATATCTATAAGTTGCATGGCGGAGATCACGATAATCGCCGACAGCACAGCCTTCGGTAGGTAATAGAACAGGGGAGCAAACCCCACTAGAGTGATGAGCACCAATAACGCGGTTATCAGCGATGCCATCTGGGTATGCGCACCTGACGAAAAATTGACGACGGTGCGAGCGAAACTCCCCGCTACCGGAAACCCCCCGACTAAAGACGCTCCCATATTGGAAAAGCTGAGACCCACAAGCTCTTGATTTGGTTGTATTTTTTCTCGCCTACGGCTAGCCATAGCCGTGCCGATCGAGGCGCTTTCCATAAAAATTACCATCGCGATCAACAATGCGGAAGGTAGTAGATCTCTCAGTTCCGTCAACGAGAGAGGAACTAGGGCCAATCCCGGCAGCGCTGTGGGAATGGTCCCTACGATCGGTACCTGGTGGGTCTCATTTAATCCAAGAAACGCTGTAACAAGGATCCCTATGATGACGACATACATCGGTGCTGATCTCGCAAGCGCAGAAGCCAACACTTGGCCAAGGCCCATCGACAACAACAGTTTTTCCATTTGTAGTCGGCAGAAAACCAGTAACACGATAGCTGTGGCAGCAACGATAAGTGCAACGACATTAACAGTGTTGTCGCTCAGATAGGACAACACACCAACGACGCTGGTATCCGCTGAAGACGATAACCCCACAACGGCAGGAAGCTGATTGGTAATAATTAGAATTGCTGCCGCGGTAATGAAACCAGTTACCACAGCATGACTCAGAAAGCTGATGACGTTACCGAAGTTCACCAGTCGCAATACGAGCAACACGATACCTGTAACCAGTCCAAGTTTGACCGTCACCGTTGCATAATCCTGCGTCCCCGGTGTAGCAAAAGACGAAGCTACTTCCAGCGTCATCATGGCAATGATCGCGGTAGGCCCCACCGCCAGTGTCCGGGAGCTACCGAAGGCCGCATAGGCAACCAGCGCCGCAAGCGCAGCATGGAGTCCCGCCTCAGGTGGCAACCCGGCCAGAAAGGCGTATGCGATTACCTGTGGAACAGTGATGAAAAGCACGACGACACCTGCAATTACATCCGCGCGAAAATCGTCTTTACGATAATCCCCGCCCCAGTTCAGGATAGGTAATAAGGCTTGCAGTTTTTCCATGATTGCGCGGTCTTACGCTTGATGCCTCTAGCTTACAGAACAACTTTGATGATAGCTTTCCATTTCGCGAAATCAAACGGAGCACTAATGACTGGAGCATTTGATGAGAAGTGGCTTGCCCCTGATCGGGAAAA
>CAJWQG010000080.1 GCA_913045175.1 uncultured Gammaproteobacteria bacterium
GGACTGCGGACTCTGACTCCGCCAACCCAGGTTCGAATCCTGGTCCCCCAGCCATCTTTTCTCTCTCGATCTCATTGCCCTTGATAGAGAGGGTATAGAGGAGCTGCGATGAGCCCGCTGGATCGAAGAAGTCTTCCAATAAGCGTGGGCGATCAGCGCGCTGTAGATTATTTTGATGATGCGGTTGATGACGTTCTGGCGTTCGGTGGAAATTCAGAACGTTACCTCTCCCAGTCGTTTGAGTTGGAAGACGATTTCCTGTTAGGACACTGTCTGATGGCATTGACTAATGTCATTGGGAATGCATCCAGTGGATTGGAGAAAGCCAAGGACAGTATCGATCGTGCGAGTCGAGCCGCGCATTCAGTTTCGGATCGTGAGCAATTGCATCTTTCGGCAGTTAAGGCATGGTATGACTCGAACCTGGCGTTGTCGTCACGACTCTATCAGGAGATTCAACGCAGTCATCCAACAGACCTGATGGCGTTATTTGCCGGTCACTGGCTTGATTTTTATCTTGGTGATGCCAAAGCCCTGATGGAAAGGATGGATCGCGTCTTGGGTGATTGGGGCGAGTCGACTCCCGGATACGGATACGTTCTTGGTATGTATGCATTTGGGCTTGAGGAAAATGGCCACTATGACCAGGCAGAAGAGCTTGGCCGGCGGTCCGTTGAGTTGAATCCCGCAGATGCGTGGGGTGTTCATTCTGTAACCCATGTCATGGAGATGACGGGTCGTGCTGAAGAGGGTATTGAATGGCTACAGTCGACGCTTCCGGGTTGGGGTTCGTCAACATTGAAGCTGCATAACTGGTGGCATGCCTTGCTGTTGTATATCGATCTTCGGGATACTGATTCCGTTCTTGACCTGTACGACACGCGTTTGGTGGACGATGATCGGGTAGATGCTGAGGCACTGGCAGACCGAGTTTCGGCTTTGGCTAGGCTGTCTTTGCTTGATGTCGATGTTGGTCACCGTTGGACTGTAATGGCAAAACTTTGGGAGCCGATGATGTTCGATGCACGGTCCCCGTTTAATGATCTGCATGCCTTATTGACATTTCGTTACTCGAATCACGAAGATCTGGCACAGGCTCTGATGGAGTGTGTTCAGAACGAATACGACAGAACCATTCCGATGATGCGAGTGGGCGCAGCGGTTCTCGAAGGCGTTGACGCGCTTTTCCGGGGCGATAATGATGCCGCGCTGGCGTTACTGGCGGAAAACGGTGGTCACGTTAATCTCATCGGCGGAAGTCATGCACAGAGAGATCTTGTCGCCCAAATGACTTTGGAGGCCGCGGTCCGCGCAGGCGAGTGGGCGAGTGCCAGAGCCATGCTGAAAAAGCGAAAACTGAAGCGCGAGTCAATGCCTTACGCTTATTCTCAACACTGCGAGCAACGGATTGCCGTTGGCAGGAGTTAACCCGACCTGGCCTCACTCTTAACTTAAAGCTGCTGTATATAATGCGACCACAGTTATTCGGGTAAACCAGAAGTCGAATAAGACCGAAAATATCGCGTTATGACTCAATCCTCGAAGACTTGGAACTGGGCGCCGGATCTTCCCATCGAAGGTCAGTCTGTCTTCATGTTTCCGCCCAATCCCTGGGTGATCCTAAGAGTCCTGTCATCCGTCTGGCTGACGATCAGTGGAAGGGTGGTGATTTTATTGACCGCCTGTATCTCGTGGCTATTTTTCACCCCACCGTTGACGCAATGTGTCAATCTGGAATTAGGATGGGTGGGGTATATCTATGCCCGCAACTTATCCCTGATGGTGTTGTTTGCCGGGGGCCTGCATTTGTACTTTTATACCTTCAAGATGCAGGGCGAGGAACTGCGATTTGATTCCAGAGATGTTGTTAGGGATACATCGGTATTCACATTCAGGAATCAACTTCACGATAATATTTTCTGGTCGGTCGCGAGTGGATTAACCATCTGGACCGTTTATGAAGTCCTGTTCATGTGGGGATACGCTAACGCCGCTATTCCCAGAATAACGTTGGTGGGCAACCCGGTCTGGTATTGCTTGTTATTCGTGTTGATCCCTATGTGGTACGCGCTTCATTTTTACTGGATGCACCGCTTAGAGCATTGGAAGCCGCTATACAAGGCCATCCACTCAGTGCACCATAGAAACATTAATACCGGCCCCTGGTCTGGAATATCGATGCATCCTTTGGAGCATCTCATTTATGTGGCTTCGCCGCTGATTCATGTCATCATTCCCTCCAGCCCCCTGCATGTGATCTATCATTTTCAGTTCACGATGCTGGCTGCGATCATCACGCACTGCGGCTATGAAGCGCTTCTCTTGCGGGGTAAGAGAGTTATCGAGTTAGGATACTTTTTCCATCAATTGCATCACAGGTTCTTTGATTGCAACTACGGAACGGACGATATGCCCTGGGACAAATGGTTCCGGACCTTTCATGACGGAACGGATGAAGCAACGAACGCATTGAGAGAGAAGCAGCGACGACGAGGCAGGGGCTAAGTACCTCAACGCCCGAAGCGAACAATTTATTGTCCTGGCCATCGAGTTCAGTCTGGCCTATAACACCGTTTAAAGAGTTCGGACAAAAGAGAGGAGAATGTAATGGATACTCATCAGGTTGCATCTGCAGATGATTTACGCGCGCTCATCGAGGAGCGGGATGCCGAATACGTTGTTGTTGCTTTGCCTGATATGCAGGGATTACTTCGGGGAAAATATCTTTCACGAAGAAAGCTGCTGGGAGCGCTGGAAAACGGTCTAGGTGTTCCCCCAGTCATTTTTGCGATGGAGCCGACTGATGTGCTCTACGAAGTTGTCGGATTGTCGGATGCTTCGACGGGATTTCCCGACGTGCCCGCACAGGTTATCCCCCAGACCCTGCGAGAAATTCCCTGGGAACCAGCGCATCGAAACCTCTTTGTTATGCTGACGCATGGAAAGGAAGGGCTCTCATTTTGTCCTCGATCGATATGCCAACATGTCCTGGAGAGAGCGGGGTCAATGGGGTTTCGGGCCTTCACGGCGTGTGAGTTTGAGTTCGGTTTATTTAATGAGACATCCAGTAGTGCATTCCAGAAAGGCTATAGAAATCTTGAGCTGACTGTGCCACACAAGGGTTACAGTGTCCTGGAAAGACAGAATGCAAGATCGGAATTTTATGCAGATCTGCTGGATACGATGCGCTCTATGAGGATACCTTTGGAGGCAGTGCACGAAGAGATCGGTTTCCCGAGTCAACTTGAAGCTTCCCTCCAATATGCCGAAGGCCTGACATCTCCAGACAATGCCGTAATGTTCAAAAGTTTTGCTAAGTCCGTCGCACAAAGACGCGGGCAGTTGTTGAGTTTTATGGCCCGATGGCACAACGAGGTTGACGGAAATAGCGGCCATATCCATACCTCTTTACGTGATACCGATGGAAACCCGGTATTTTTCGATGGGCAAAAGCAACATGGTATCAGCGACTTGATGCGCCACTTCATTGGGGGTCTGCAAAAAGTGCTTCCGGAGTTGACCGTTTTGCTGGCGCCGAATGTCAACTCGTTTAAACGTTTTGTGCCTGATCGATTCGCCCCGACCAGTGTCGCATGGGGCTTTGAGAACCGAACCGTGGGTATCCGTGCCATCACGGGCGCACCGGCTTCACAGCGCTTGGAGTGTCGATTGCCCGGTGCGGATGCCAATCCGTATCTATCTATTGCGGCCACTTTGATTGCCGGACTCTACGGAATTGAACATCAGATAGAGCCAGGCCCTGAAACAAAAGGTAACGCCTACTTGCAGAAAATTCCCGCGAAGCTTCGTCTACCCGCATCCTACGCTGAGGCTATTGAACGGTTCAATCGTTCTAAGATTGCCAGGGAGTGGCTTGGGAATGAATTTGTCGAGACGTTCGTTTCCGGACGACGGGCTCAGGAAGAAGAATTCCGGCACCTCATTACAGAGGCAGAGGTAGAGCGCTTTCTCGAGCTAAGTTGAGTCAAACGTAATCTCTTGGACCTCACGGGTTGCCGCAGACGAGATCAGGCTAGCGCGACATCAGCAAATACCCCGCCAGTCAATTCGTTTAGTTGGCCCGGCGTCAGACAAAAAACCGACGTCGGTGTACCGCCCGCCGCCCAGATTTCGTCGAATTCCTTAGGGGTTTGAGCCAGCACAACGCTAAGGTGTGTGCTGTGACCCACGGGCGGCAGCTCGCCGATTGAATCTGTCCGCGCCGTACTGTCATGTTTTCGTTAGGCCTCAAAGATCAAGGGGCATGACCTTAAGTAACCGGTGCACCAGGGGCCTGACTAAGATGTGACTGTTAACCAGAGAGGGCAGTCGCTGCGCTTGTTTTGGGCTGTACCGAGGATTGTATTTCTCTTTCTAGGCTGAAATTCGCGCGCGCCTTAATTCGTGGGCTTCATCAAAACGTGCACGCAGATATTCCATCTGTTCGGTAACTGCCTGTGCTGCTGCACCCGCTTTGCGCTCAGACAATGCGGCAAGAATCTTCTTATGCTGTTTAACGATCATGTCACGTTGGCGCACATGAAATACCACCATGTTTTCGATCGGTTGCAGCGCTTCAATTACGGTGAACATTGCAAATTGGAGTACGGGGTTGTGGCTTGCATCAGCGATGGCACGGTGGAAGCGAACATCGGAAGCACAAAAATCGGTATCAGATACGGTCGACCTTTCCTGGATTTCGATTTCCTCGCGCATCACCGCGAGTTCTGGCTCTTCCCGGCGTTGCGCTGCATGCCTAATACAGACTAACTCTAGATCCTGTCGTGCTTCTAGTATTTCGGGGATGGAAAATTCACCCAGGCTGACCAGTAGCGCGGTCGCGGTGGTCAGGTTGGATCTGACTTCTTCCTGGCTTGGACGATTGACAAAAGTCCCCCCGGATGGGCCTCGTCGAGAGCGAATAAGGCTTTGGGCTGCGAGTCGTTTGAGCGCTTCACGTATGGTTGGCCTGGAGACCTGAAACTGCTGGGCCAGTTCCTCTTCTGTGGGTAACTGATCATCAGCCTTCAGCCGACCGTCAGTAATCGAGCCGCGGATTTTTTCAGCAACTTGTTTTGCTAAGCTTTCTGTGACGAGGGGTTCGTACCTGACGGTCATTTCAGTTAGGGCTCCTTTTTGCTTGAAAGATGGGCTCGTTCGGCACCAAGTTCCTACCGGGGAGTGGAATGGGACGCTTGATTACCGAGCTCGAGGGTCAATTGTAAGTGAAACATCCTTTTTTATATTTAATTAATTTGCTTGACAAATATTATATATAAAATAAAGTCAACTGGAATCGGTCCGTAAAACCGTTATTGATTCCAAGTCTGGTTGTGGCATTTAGCTTAAGGAGTTTTGATGGGGCAGAGTAGCGAGGCCGGTACTGACCCGGTCCAGGATATTTATGAACTTGGTGACCGACCCCCGTTGGGGGTTGTGCCAAAAAAAATGCATGCATTTTGCGT
Organism: uncultured Gammaproteobacteria bacterium; assembly: GCA_913045175.1. Classification (GTDB taxonomy): domain Bacteria; phylum Pseudomonadota; class Gammaproteobacteria; order Pseudomonadales; family Azotimanducaceae; genus UBA7455. The sequence goes on from CAJWQG010000080.1 coordinate 5,466, forward strand.
TCGTCAGGATCGATTTGGGCAACCTAAAGATGCCTGGCAGCGAGAGATCATTAATGTTCCGGCTATTGGGCCTAAAGATGTGTTGGTTTACACAATGGCCACTGGCATTAACTACAACAATGTCTGGGCGGCGCTTGGGTTTCCAGTAGACGTTATCAAGGATCGTCAGAAGAAGGGTGAGCCCGAAGATTTTCACGCCGGTGGTAGTGATTGTGCGGGGATAGTCTGGGCCATCGGTGCTGAAGTCGACAATGTGAAAGTGGGTGACGACGTGGTCATTCATTCGGGATGGTGGGAGCCGGATGATCCATGGGTATTGGCAGGAAAAGACCCGATGCTTGCGCCATCGACGCGTATCTGGGGGTATCAGACTAATTACGGGGGCTATTGCCAATTTACCAAAGCCCAGTCGCATCAGTGCCAGGCGAAACCCAGTCACCTAAGTTGGGAGGCGGCTGCCTGCTACATGCTTTGCGCATCCACGGCTTATCGAATGCTCATGGGTTGGGCGCCCAATGTGGTAGAAGAGGGCGATGTGGTGCTTGTCTGGGGCGCTGCGGGTGGACTTGGTTCAATGGCGTTGCAGATTACTGCTACCGCTGGTGGCAAACCTGTGGCTGTGATTTCTGATGAAAGCAAGCGCCAATTTTGCCTCGATCATGGAGCGGTCGGCTGCATAAACCGCAAAGACTTCGATCATTGGGGTCCAATGCCCGATACCGACAGCCCAGACTGGGGTGAGTGGATGAAAGGGGCAAGAGCATTCGGCAAGGCAATCTGGGATGCGGTCGGTGAGCGTAAGAGCCCGAAAATTGTGTTTGAACACCCTGGAGAAGCGACTCTTCCTACATCCTGTTTCGTAGCCGATATAGGGGGTATGGTGGTCATTTGCGCAGGCACCACGGGCTACACGGTCACGATGGATCTTCGTTACCACTGGATGATGCAAAAGCGTTTTCAGGGCAGTCACCTGGCGAACGATGAACAGGCTGCTGCGGTTAATCAGTTGCTTCAGTCGGGTGAGGTCGATCCGTGCCTTTCAGGCACCTTCAGTTTTGATGAGATCGGTCATGCCCATCAGATCATGCATGACAATACACATCCATATGGAAATATGGCCTGTTTAGTGAACGCAACTGAACCTGGCCTGGGCTCGCGTTGAGCCGGTTGTTGCCACACCTGGAGCTTCAATTTGCGCGATTATGAAAAAGAGAACAGTAATCGGGGCAATATCTTTTCTGGCCTTTTTTGCGCTGTCTTCGACGGTAATCGCAGGAAAGAAATCCGCGGTGGTTGATTGCCAGGCGACCGGTGAGAAACTGGTCTATGACTGCATGATTACGCTGACGGATAAGACGACGGGTGCACCCGTCTTAGACGGTGAGTTCTCGGTCAGTGCGGATATGCCTTCTATGGCTGGTATTCACAATGTTGAACCGGTATCGGCGCATCATCACCATATGGGGATGTATCGTGCACGAATTGAACTGGAGATGTATGGAGAATGGGTGCTGGTGATGGATTTAACCAAGCCCCGAAGGGATCGAATTGTGAGGAAATTGGTTTTTGACACGCAAGGGTCAAATTTGTCGACGGTTATTAATGACGCAATGACGATGGAACACAAACATGGCGAGAAAGATGCGGATCAGCAGGACTGATATCGGTCATGCCTTGAACGCTTTGCGTTGTGTACTACACACCTAGTTGGAGGACACTATGATTAGAAGAGGAACAGAAAAGATGAAGAGAGTTACAAGGCTGGTTAGTACAGTTGTTCTTGCTGCTACTGTGGCAATGCCGCTGGCGGCGAGTGCAGCGGATCGCTCAGTAAAGGTACTCGGATGGGGCGCCAAGTCTGGGCCGCTTAAATCGTTCGGTGTGAACTCAGAAGCTGCCCTTCGATCTGCCATAGCGCAGATCAACGCCGCAGGCGGCGTCAAGCTTGGTGACGGTAGTTCGGCACCACTTGAGGTTATCAGCTACGAAGACAGTGCCTGCAAAAAGGATCAGAATATCGCGATCCTGCGTAAAACTACGTCTACTACAGATGCCATAGTCGGAATGGGAGCCACTTGCTCAGGTAGTTGCCAGGCCATGTTTGGCGTACTGCAGAAAAAGGTCGGTGATTCGTCTGATTCGGGTGTACAGATGCCGATTCTGTCCGATACCTGCATACGGCCTGGGTTGGCAAAGATTTCCGAATGGGCGTTCCGTAACGTGCCAAACGAAGTGGCCATGTACGACAAACTGTTTGCCTGGTTGAGGTCAGAGAATCCCGATGTTAAGACATTCTCTGGTGGGACCGAAACGGATCAGGGGCATTCGTTTATCACCCATACCGCTATCATCGTTCAAGCGGCAGTGAGACACGGTTTTGAATGGGTTGGCCCGTCCGTTCCCGAACTTGGCCCGAAGGTTAAGCAGGGCATGAAGGAGTTGCAGGCAGCTGCCAAGACACAGCATTGGCTGATGGGAGATACCAACTACTCGGTACAGGCCCGGAAAATCAAGAAACAAAATCCCGATATGATTCTTGTTTCTTCTCACCCCTTTTCGGCCTGTGGCTTCCTCAAGGAGATGAAGCGCCAAAAAGTGAAACCAAAATTGCTGGTCGGTCTCACCAGTTCCGCGAGTCAGGAGACTCTGAACGGTTGCATGAGCGCTGCCGAGGGGCTCATTATTCCGACAGGTTTTGCGCCAATCACGCCTGAAGCGGTTAGTGCCAATGAGATCGTCTCCGAGGCAGGGGGCTTTTTGGATCTTCACAGTGCGGCAGCATGGGAGAACGCCTACCTGGTTAAAGCCGCCGTAGAAAAAGCCGGTATTTCGGCGAACTCCGATACAGTAGCCGAAGATCGACGTAAGTTTCGTGACGCATTGGCGTCCATTTCCGAGAGTGCGGGTCTGATTGGTCCGGTTACCCGTGATGGCGCGACCGGCGAAGCCAGTAAACCTTACGTTTATGTGCAGGTCGTGAACGGTGAGTGGAAGGTTATACACGATCCTCGTTAATAGAATCGGTTATGAGCGCTCCCGTCGCACCAGTCGGTTCGGCGGGGGTGCTTGTCTTTCTCAGGAATTAGCACTACCTAAATGGATGACTTCTGGTTCGAATTTGTAGAAGTTACCCAGTCAATCGGGGATGGGGTCCTGTTCGGATCAACTTATGCTTTGATTGGTATCGGGTTTACGTTGATTTTCGGGGCTATGGGCAAGTTGAATGTTGCCTACGCTGCTGCGGCTATGGCTGGCGCTTACTCGAGCCTAGCGATCTATATTCTGTTTGATGCACCGCTGGTGGTTATTTTCATCGTTTCAGCAATCTGTGCGGCAATACTGGGCTATCTGGTTTACCTCACCTGCTTTCGTTTTATCCCAGTCCATAATCATCTGGCGGCGCTGATGGCCTCGGTGGGAGGCCTATTCTTTATTGATGAGGTCATTGTGCACGCAACACGGGGATCTCCTTTAGCTTTTCCCAGTATGTTCTCAGAGGCGTATTTTGAGGTTGGGCCCTACGGAATTCGGGGCGACCTGCTGTTCGTCTTTTTCATCGGTCTTATTAGTACCGGGGTACTGCTTTACGTGCTTTTCCGGACGCGGCTAGGCCTTGCAACACGAGCAGTGGCGCAGCAGGATGTCGCAGCCCGGCTATGTGGTATGAGCATACATTTGACTAACTCAACCACCTTTGCAGTGGCAGGCTTACTCGGTGGAATCGCTGGCGCAATGACCGCGGCGGCGGTTGGCATTCTTTCGCCGGTCATGATATTGCCGTTGACGATAAAGGGACTGATTGTGACGGTCATCGGCGGACTAGGATCGATACCGGGCGCAATTATTGCCGGGTTGTTCGTCGGCGGTTTCGAAAATGTGGTCATGTATTTTCGAGGCATCGACGAGCGAGATATGTACGTTGTGGCGTTACTGTTTATTTTCCTGGTCTTTCGTCCGAATGGTTTGTTCGGAAAAACAATCACCCGGGATTAAGTGTAATGTCCGAATACAACTCAGGCGATTAAGATGGATTATTTTCTTAATCTCGTGAATACCATCGGCATTCATACCTTGCTCGGGTTGTCCGCGTACATCCTTTTGCTGACTGGGCAGTTGTCCCTCGCCCAAGCAGGGTTTTTTGCTGTTGGGGCCTATACCGCTGCAGTTCTTACGGTGATCCTCGGATGGGGAATACTGCCGGCAATCGGGTTGGCAATGTTGATTACGGGCCTGCTGGCATTTTTGGTGGGATTCCCTGCGCTTCGGGTTCGAGGACTCATGCTGGTTGTGGCAACGCTCGCTTTTGGCGAGTTTGTCAGAATGTTTTTTTATAACTTTAGGTGGCGGGTTACTCAGGAAGGCGTTGAGGTGGGGCCTGACGGCACGATGGGGTTCTCCGAGATTCGTTATTTTGCTGAGCATGGCTGGACCAGTTGGGAGGTGACCTCATTAATCTGGGTATTTGTCATTCTGGTGATGGCAATAATCTGGTGGGCCGACCAGACGCGATCCGGTGCCGTCCTGCGAGCAGTGGGAGAAGATGAACTGGCCGCCGGGACGGTTGGGATTGATGTGACGGTTGTTAAGATGGCGGCGATGACGGCGGGTGGTGTTATTGCGGGTCTTGCGGGAAGCCTGTATGCCCACCAGATAACGATGCTCGACCATCATGCCTTTACAGTGTTGTTAGCCACATTTGCCATCGCGTATCCAATTCTCGGTGGCGTATCGAACGTCTTTGGTACGTTGGTCGCCGTTATCTTTATCCAGGGTCTATTAGTTGAAGGCCTGCGGTTTCTGGGTGATTGGCGGATGCTGCTATTTGGCGCCTTAATCATCGTTGTGATGAATGTAAAACCTCGCGGCCTGTTCGATAGCCAGACACTTCGATGGATAAAGAGCGTGCTCAGGCTTCACCTTTCTCGTCGCATATCCTGATGAGCCATTGTGCCGCCTACGGGTGTATTTTAGGCGGGGCCCACCCATACCAGTTGGGCTTAAACACCAATGCTAGAAGTTAAATCCCTTTCAAAGCATTTCGGCGGGGTTCAGGCTGTTAGGGAGCTCGATTTAGCCGTCAACGCCGGTGACATTTTTGGTGTGATTGGGCCCAATGGTTCTGGGAAAAGCACGCTCGTGAATCTGATCTCTGGCGTTTTTCCGGCGACCACTGGTGAGATTCATTTTCAAGGGCAGTCGCTTTCTAACTTATCGCCCCATGCCCGAGTGAGGGCAGGCGTGGCTCGTACCTTCCAGAATATTCGCCTGTTCCCGGGCCTTACGGTCTGGCAGAACCTGTGGGTTGCCCGTAACTCGACAGAAGATACCCGCGCCGAAGGAATTTCTTTCCGCTGGTTTCGGAAAAGTGGCCCGGTAAAAAATGAAATCGATGCCATGCTGGAATTTTCCGGCTTAGCGGATAAGGGCGATGAACTCGCGTCGAACCTCGCCTTTGGAGAGCAGCGTCGCCTGGAGCTTGCTCGCGCTGCTGCAACCAAGCCCCGTCTACTGCTCCTGGATGAGCCAGCAGCTGGAATGAATCAGGAGGAGGTTCGGGATCTTGGTAGGCGAATCCGAGAACTTCGCCAGCAGGGCATGACGATCATTTTGATCGAACACGTGATGGAATTAGTCATGGGTATTACCGACCGAATCGTAGTGTTGAATTTTGGCTCCAAGATTGCTGAGGGCGAACCCGCCGCTATCCGGAAAGACAAATCCGTCCAAGAGGCCTACCTTGGCCAGTCTGAAGATGGCTGACACCTGATGTTGAAAGTCGACAATATTGTGACCCGCTACGGCACGATCGAAGCGCTCAAAGGGTTGAGCCTCGAGGCATGCGAAGGTGAGGTAACCTGCTTGCTCGGGCCCAATGGAGCCGGCAAGACGACGACGCTGTTCACTATTGCCGGAATTCTTAAAGCGCACAGTGGTAGCATTACTTTTGAAAAGGACAATCTTACAAATTTGTCCGCTCCGGGCATTGTGCGCAAAGGGGTCGCCCTGGTGCCGGAAAATCGCCTGATTTTTCCGCAGATGTCGGTAGAAGAAAATCTGGTTGCGGGGGCGTTTGCTAGGCCGCGCAAGGATAGCCCGGCAATTGATGCCGATCTGGAAGGAATTTATGAACGGTTTCCCCGTTTAAAAGAAAGGAGCACCCAGCCTGGGGGTACACTTTCCGGCGGTGAGCAACAAATGCTGGCCATCGGTCGCGCCCTGATGGCACGACCTAAGATTATGATGATGGATGAACCCTCTTTGGGGCTTGCACCTATCATCGTCGAGGAGATCTTCGATATCATCAGATTACTGAATAAAGAAGGCGTCAGTATTCTGCTGGTTGAACAAAATGCCCGGATGGCCCTTAAGGTAGCACACCGCGTCTACCTGCTGGAAGGGGGAAAGGTAACCTTCAATGGCAATCCTCAGGAGATGCAACAGGATGAGGTTATCCAACGGGCCTATCTGGGTGCCGGTTCAGTCTAAGCCGCGCACCTGACTAACCCGGGTTCTGACGATGACCGACTTTCTTCAGAACTGCATCGACGGGGTAATGTTCGGTTCAGGTTACGCTCTGTTAGCGCTGGGCTTTACCCTGGTGTTCGGAGTAATGAAACGGCTGAATCTGTCGTTCGGGCCGAGCATTATGCTGGGCGCCTACGCCGGCACCTGGGTCTATCTAAACATTTCCCAGAATGTCCTGCTGGTCGTGCTGGTGACCGTGATTATCACGGTCGCGGTGGGTATCTACGTCGAGCGGCTTTGTTTCTGGGCCGTACGCCGGGACGCGACTATTGCCTCAATGGTTTCGAGCTTTGCAATCTGGATGCAGCTCGAAGAAGTCGCTATGCACCTATTACCCGAGCGCACTTATCCATTCCCGGCTTTCTTCGCCTCGACGGTCGTTGAGATCGGACCGTTTGTTGTTCGCAGCGAACACATCTCAATGTTCCTGCTGACGCTGGCACTTCTAGCTCTGTTGCACCTTTTTTTGTACCGTACCCGGCCTGGTCTGGCACTGCGGGCTGTTTCCGACAACCCGTT
>CAJWQG010000081.1 GCA_913045175.1 uncultured Gammaproteobacteria bacterium
GACAATGTAACGCCAGACTACATCGCCCCAACTTTATTAGACGCCGTTAACAACTATATCTTAAATAGTAAATTAAACACTAAATAACCATGCGAATCTTAGTAGTATCAAACGGATTCGGAGAAGATCAAATCGCATGTAATCTTATCACCGCACTAAAAGAAGTACAGCCAAACAGCACTATCACCGCATGTCCATTAGTCGGAGAAGGGCTCAATTATAAAGAACTTGGACTCACACCCATCCTAAAAAACCCGTCGTTACCTAGTGGCGGCTTCATCCGAAATCCGATCACATTATTAAAAGATCTAAAAGCAGGATTAGTAGACCAATTACTATCAACTGTAGCTTTTTTACTGGAGCCATTATAATCTATAATTTGTCTTAATTGTTTTCTTGATAATTTCGTTTGGAATATCGCTTCTCCTCCCGCAGAATCAGACCTTTATGGTCAGGAACTAGTTAGATGTCAGTTGATATCGCACAGGATGGCATTGAATTGGGCATTGTCACTCGCGACGCCGGACCCATGCTCGAGTTTTATAGGGATATCCTCGGGCTCGAGTTCGAAAGAGAGGTAACCATGGCGAATGGCGTCCACCAGACTCGCCTGAAATGCGGCCCTAATATCATTAAGCTTATTGTTTCCCCGAAAGAACCGAAGGTCGATGCGCCCCCGGGTGGTGTGGTGGGGGCTACTGGCTATCGCTACTGGACAATTGCCATCAACAATCTGGATGAAGCGATCGCAACCTGTGAGGCAGCGGGCTGTAGGATTCCCGTGCCCATTACGGCGATCCACGAAGGAATCAGGATCTCCATGGTGGAAGACCCGGACGGCAACTGGGTCAACCTCATTCAACGATAGCTTTAATCTTTATCCTGATATTCGGGGTAAAGGTCACTTGCGCATTCCGGACAGATGCTATGGGAGACCACAGTGCCGGAAGTTTCCCGCATATAGGTTTCTACCTGCCGCCAGTAACCATCGTCGTCCCGAATTTTTTTGCAGCTGGCGCACATGGGGATGAGTTTCGATAGTTCATCTACTCTTGATTGGGGCGCCTCTAACTCCGTTCGCATTTCACGCTCGACTTCAAGCTGGGTGAACAGTTGTCGACGAGTCCGGTTGAAGAGTAGCGACATGCTTGCACCAAGAAAAACCGCCAGGAGCAATGACACCGGCACGGCAACATCAGCTAGCTGAAAATCGGGTTCTTTGTACGTGAAATGCAGGATAAGCAGACCTGCAGTAAACATCGCAGCCAGTGCTAGCTGGGCACGTACTGCCGGCACGGCGATAAAGATTCCCATGATGACCATCACATCCACGCCAAGGTGGGTCAGAAAGTTGGCCGGACGTTGGGTATCCACCCATAGCACGGTTGCAGCAACACACCCTGCGATCACATAGGCGATTAGGAAAACAGTTTGCCATCTGGATGCGAAGTGGTTCAGGCAACAAAGCGCGGAGACCAGCGATGCGAGGGCGAGGCGCGCTGCGACGATAGGCCAGATAACCCCATTCGCGTTGAAATCATTGGCAATGAATATGAAACATGCCAGGACAACGGGCGCAGCGATGATGTAATTGGTTCTTCTGGCATTTTCGAGGGTGCTTTCACGGTACCGTTGTTCCAACTCTACCGAGTCGAATTCACCGATGATATTTAGTGCCATACTTCTCTCAAGACATATTCGGGGGACAGTGTGCTTAATTCGTTTAAAACTAGAAATTGAGTCGCTTATCAGGCCGTCATGATACGGTGTCTGTCAAACAGCAGCCGATCCTGTGGATTGTTTCTCGTAGCCTTCAGGCGCAGCGCCGAATGGGGGAGCAAGACCCGAAGGGGCTTGCGGAGGTGTTGAGGGTAACCGGGGGGAACGCCTAGTCAGGGTCGCAAGCCGCGGAGAAAAACAACCCACAGGACCAGCTGCGTACATCCTTGATGGAGCTAAGTCAGTACCATTCTGGTCAGACCTGAATTAAGTACATTGTCCCCCGATTACTTGCTATCTTTCTGGAATGGACAAAGGCACCTTATATTCGTATCCGGTCTCGAACTATAGCGGCATGGTTCGAGATGTGATCTATCGCTACGTCCTGCCGATTGATATCAGGCATCCGCAAGAATTGGGCGGAATAAAGTCCCCGGAGTATCAGGCGAAGTTTCCCACCGGCAAGATACCGGCACTGGAAGTTGGCGATCTTAAGCTTTATGAAAGCAGCGTGATCCTGGATTATCTGCTTCCCTCACCTGAAGAGGGCGAGCGAAAGTATTACAACCTGCTGGCAGAACGGGTGCACGACATCTATCACGGCGCTTACCAGGGGATAATGTACCGGCCTTCGACGGAGGATGAGACGCGCACCGGACTTGAGGCGTTTCGCTTTACCATCGGCGAGCTGGATAGAATTCTGGGGCTAATGGATGGTCCGCTGTTCGGGGGCAAGGAGATCGGTCGCGGTGACCTGGTATATCCAACCTTTGGTTTCTATCTGCATATCCTGCCCAATTATCATGACTTTGACGTGTTCGCAGACTGCGCCGACCTTGCGGATTGGTGGACTGCCATCAAAGCAGATGATATCTGCCGGAAAGTACTCAAAGAAATCGCGGCGGGCCTTCAGGAATGGGAGGATGCGGGGCACTTTTCCAAACTTTATGGAAAACAGTCTGTGGTCGATTTTATCTAGAGAAGTCTGAATAGAAAGATTCATACCTAAGCTCCATCAAGGGTGTGCGTAGTCGGGCCTGGGAGTTGTTTTTCTCCGCGGCTTGCGATCGTCCCGGTTGCCCTCAGCTCCTCCACAAGCCCCTCTGGGTCTTGCTCCCCCGTTCGGCGCTGCGCCTGAAGGCTACGAAAAACAACTCCCAGGCCCGACTACTGTATGGCCGATACCGAGTGTTCCAAGGTAAAACACGGTTAAGTAAGTACCATTCTCATCAGCGTTAATAGTGACGTTATTTCTCATAAGGATCGCCGTTTTTCCTGCAGTAGGTGCTACCTCGTCCGCGCCTCGACATATCGATATCGGGATAAAACGCATCGTCATCTGCCTTCCTGCCGCCGACAACTAGAAATTTAACCGGTGATTCTGATCGATTAACTAGGTGATGCCCGTTTGCATGGGATGCGGGGAATCCGGCGATGTCGCCGGGCTCAAGATCCTGCTCTCCCTCATCGGTAATCAACGTTGGCGAACCTTCCAATACGTAGATGAACTCATCTTCTTCGCTGTGCCAATGTCGCTGCGACGACCAGGTGCCTGGCGGAAGCGTGGTCAGGTTTACACCAAAGTCTTTAAGACCAAACACATGTGAGAGTCCTTTGTTTGATCTTTCTGCACAGGGTTCATCAAAGGGCGAGGGGTAACTGCTGCCTGTTATTTCGGATACGTCTAGGGCTTTCATAGGATTCACTCAAAAAACTCGCCCTCTATCCTACATCGAAGTAGAGGGGAACAGTGTACCCAAATTCGTAACCAGGATTTATACGCTACTCAGGTTCGAATTAAGTACACTGTCCCCGATTCGGTTAGAACGCCTGCCACAAGATGCTGATGCCAATTTCACGTGCGTCGGTCAGCGTTCCCGATGGTGAGGTACCGCCCGCAGAACGCTTTGGCTGCCAGGATTGCACAGCGATCTCGTTCAGCAGGTTCTTCGCGAACAATGTCACCGAGCATTCCCCATTGGGGGAGTCCCAGATAAAGCGCGCATCCCAACGTGTTTAGTCAGGCATCTTGTAACGTTCGATGTTGGCTAGCACTTCAGTATTTTAGTCAGGCGCGAAGACCCGCACACTTCGAACTTATGGCGTTGCATGCCATGCTAGGTAATATTCCTGAGGCCGTGGAGCATCTCAGGCAGGTGCGGAACACGAGTTTGGCTATAAGGACAGATTTTAGGGTGTCGAAGTTGTACGGCATTACCAAAGATCGTCATGGTATTTTCAACGGCCTTGGAAAAGACATAGGTTTCCAGCAGGCGCTACAGGAAATCAGAGACCTCAATGCTGATACTGCGGCGCGGCTGAGAGCAGATTTCCCGTATCTGTTTGTCGATACTGCAGAACCGGCTCCCGAGTCCTAACCCATAGCCGAACCTGCGTGATGGGTTTATCATTGTTCCACCACACTGGATCCTTCAGGGGGAGGTAATCATGCGTAGTTTGTACATTCTGTTCTTGCTTGTTCTGAGTAGCCAGCTGTCCACCGCGGTGGCAGACACCAAATCAGATTTCAGGGAAGCCTATCAGCGCTATCAACAAGCCATTAGCAGCGGAGATATAACGGCGGCGATGAAAGCGGCAGAGGAGTCCTACAAACTCGGTTCTAAACTGTACGGTAAAAACAATATCAACACTGCGAAGCTCGCGGTTAACTATGCCGGGCTACTGAATGAGAAAGAGGAGTACAAGAAAGCTAAGAAGGTGCTAAAGGGCAAATTGGCGATAATGGAGGCACGCTACGGAGAGAATGCGATCGACATGATCGCTCCGCTGACAGAACTTGCCAGGGCAGAATTTAGGCCGAAGAAGCCTGAAAAGTCGTTAGCTTACTTCGAGCGAGTGAGTAGCATCGTTAGTCATCAGGACAATCCTTTTTTCCGGGCGAACAAGAATGACGAGATCGCCAGCTTGCTGATTGATCTGGGCGGGCGTGAGCATACACGTCCATATTACGAAGCGGCGCACAGAGACTTCGCGAGTGCGTTACAGCCAGAAGATGCACGACTTGGTAAATCCTCATTTCAAATGGCGGTATTGGCTATTCAGGATAGAGAGTTCGAAGATGCGGCGGATTATCTGGACGCGGCCTTGATCAGTTTTGATCAGGATGGACGAATGAACTCGGCAGAGCGCAGCGCCAGAGAACTTATGGTAGATGTCCTTTCGCGAACCAGGCGCCATGACGATGCGACGCCTCACGCGCAGGCATTGGGTGAGTTTGATGATGGGCCGTCCACCCCGCTGTTTCGCATTCCATTGGGTCTGGATCGCGATCAGCTTCGTAAAGTCATCGGTAAATCGATTGAGATTGGTTTTACGGTGGATGCCAATGGGTTTGTAATCGATCCACAAATAGTAGATTCAACCGCGGATAGCGTTAACGATAAGGCATTGGCGGCAATCACCAAGTTTCGCTATGCCCCTGGATTCGTTGACGGTAAACCGGTCGCGACAACAAATGTGCGGTATACATTTGACTTCAGCAGGGACGAAATGAGAAAAAGGATGAGCGGTCGCCGGTAGGCTCCCTATTGTGGCTCGGTTCCCGCAAGCGCTGATACAATAACCGTTCTAACATTAATGGACGTAATCGAACGTCGACAATAGTAGTACCGCGAAAGCGGACCAGGAGAAAAAATGATTTCTGTAAAACGACTCAGTATTGATGACGCCCGCGTGTTGATTGAAGGCGCTCGTGATAAAGCCTCTGAAATTAGGGTGCCGATGTGCATCGCGGTGACCGATGATTCGGGTAATCTCGTTGCGTTCGAACGTATGGATGGTGGCAAGGCGCACAGTATTGTCGTGGCCCAGGACAAGGCATTCACTGCGGGGGCGGCCAGAAAGGCAACGCATGAATACAATGAGGTGAATACGCCAGGAAGCCTGGCCTTTGGTATTCATACCGAGCATGGTGGCCGTGTCAGTAGTGTTGGCGGAGGCCTGCCAGTGATGGTAGATGGCGAGTGCGTGGGTGGAATCGGCGCAAGCTCTGGTTCGCCGCAGCAGGACATGGATGTATCCCAGGCTGGGATCGATCGATTTCTAGCCAGTCTATAAGTATTTGGTAATAACTCATGGTTGATAAAGTTGAGACGACCGTCTGGTCGGGAGAGCAGTTGTCGTTGGGAGAAGGGCCGTTGGGGCATCATCTTAGGTCAAGCCTGGTGTGGTGCGATATCAACGGCAGTGCTGTCTATGAAAAGCCATTCACCGGTGGCGAGACACGAAAATTCGATTTTCCGGTGCTGCCTTCCGCGGCTGGTATTATCGACGAGCGTCGTATTCTGGTTGCTACCGAACTTGATTTTCGGGTGCTAGATCTCGATAGCGGTGAAACCGAGATTACATCGGCTTTTCCGGAAGATGAATTGATGAGGTCCAATGACGGTCGAGCACATCCCAGTGGTGCATTCTGGATAGGGACCATGGCGAAGGATGGCAAGGGACGTCCCGGTGACATCTTCAGGCTTTTCAATGGGTCTTTGTCTGTGCTCATTGAGAATGTGGTAACACCCAACTCTATTTGTTTTACAGAAGATGGAAGCTGGGCCTACTACACGGATACACCTACACGGGTTATCTGGAAGGTGCCTACGGACCCCGCGACTGGCGAGATTGTTGGCGAGCGGGAAGTTCATGTGAAGCTGGAAGACGACCTCTCTGGGGGAGCGGATGGTTCGGTGTTGGATGGCGACGGCAATCTGTGGAATTCCCGGTGGGGTGGGGCTGCTGTTGATGTTTATGATCCGGCAGGTAAGCGGATTCACTCTTATTCGGTACCGGTGCAGCAACCGACTTGCCCTGCGTTTATCGGCGATAATCTGGATCAGATAGTGACGACATCCGCAGCCGTAGATCTGGCTGAACCTGGCGATTCGGATGGAGCTGTCGTGCAGATTCATGCCCCGGTGAAAGGCCGCAGGGAACCTATTGTAAGGCCATAAACTCTGTGGGGGACCTATGGCGGAATTGAACCTGGCGGCGCTGAATGAGGCGATTGCCGAAGTTGTACCCGAACGTGATGCGATCGTGTTTCGGGACCGCAGAATTACCTACGAACAATTCAACATTCGCACGCGTCAGCTTGCCAATGTGCTTATTTCTGCAGGATTAGGATGTCACAAGGAGCGTGAGTCACTGTCTGACTGGCAAAGCGGTCAGGATCACGTTGGCCTTTATCTCTATAACGGTAATGAATATCTAGAGGCGATGGTTGCGAGCTATAAATCGCGAAGCGTGCCTTTTAACGTCAACTTTCGTTACGTCGATGAGGAACTGTCCTACCTGCTGAATAATGCAAGGACAACTGCTTTGATCTATCACGCGTCGCTGGCAGAAAAAGTAAGTTCGATACGTGAGCAGGTGCCATCGCTGCGACTTCTTATACAAGTCAATGATGATCCCGATGTGCCGTTGCTGGAAGGGGCTCTTGATTACGAAGTTGCGTTAGCTGCGGCGAGCGATGCACGTCCCGACGTCGAATGGAGATCTGAAGATCTTTATATGATTTATACCGGTGGCACCACCGGTATGCCGAAGGGCGTGATATGGCGTCAGGCAGATATGCTGGCTGCTGCGATGGGTGGCAAAACCTCAAAGGGAGAAGTCATAGGTTCGCTGGAGGAGTATCAGGAACGGTGTCAGAGGATTCAGCGTCGTTATCTGGCGGCTCCGCCGTTTATGCATGGTGCTGGGGCCTGGGTCGCGTTTCAGGCTTTTCACAGTGGCGGTACGTTAATTATTCAAAGCAATGTGAAACGCCTGGACGGTGACGATATCGTTGATACCTGCATTCGCGAGCAAGCAGAGGTGCTAATGATTGTTGGGGATGCATTTGGCCGCCCCATAGCCGATGCGTTAGTGAAGAATTCAAGGGAAATCCCATCGTTGAAGAATATCGTTACCGGTGGGGCAATTACGTCTTCCAACATTAAGGCGCAACTTTTAGAACTATTGCCAGACATCAACATCATTGACGCGGCAGGATCGTCTGAAACCGGGACTCAGGCGCAACACGTCAGTAATAAGTCAGTGGGTGCGAAGACGGGTCAGTTTACGCTAAAAGAGGGTAACGCGATCCTTAACGAAGACATGACTGAAATTCTTGAGCCAGGACACGAAGGACTTGGCTGGTGGGCGCAAACGGGTTGTATCCCGCTGGGTTACCTTGATGACGAAAAGAAAACCAAAGCAACATTTGTCACGATTGAGGGAGCCCGTTACTCGGTGCCTGGTGATCGTGTTCGCCTGCTTGAGGATGGCTCACTGGAACTGCATGGTCGCGAATCCATGACAATCAATTCCGGCGGTGAAAAGATATTTGCCGAGGAAGTCGAACAGGCTTTGAAACATCACTCGGGGGTTTATGATGTAGTGGTGACCAGTCGTCCATCCGAACGTTGGGGGCAGGAAGTAGTGGCTGTCATTCAACTGTGTGAGGGCGTGGAGGTATCAGAAGATAGTCTGCTCGAGGAATGCGGACGTCATATTTCCCGCTATAAGTATCCTAAAGCGTTTATATACAGAGACGAGATCGTCCGCAGCTCAAGCGGTAAAGCAGACTATCGTTGGGCTGCTTCCCAGGTTGAGCAAGAGGCGTCGGCTTAACCCTTCTTTATTCTGAGGACAAAACGTCCAGACAATGACAGCTACTCAGTATGTCGTTGAGTTCGGTGTTGTCAGAAACTTCCTGATATCTTGCGCGTAATACGCCAAGTGACCGCGCATGATATTTCTGCGGTTTCTGCGTCCAGGTGTTCCCGGCTAGATCTACGGTAAATTCCTCATCCTCATTGGCGATCGCTATGCTATTCGCGGCGCTCCAGGGCAAGAACATATCTCCTACCTGGGTTGTAAGAATTGGCGCCAATCCCGCTTCCAGGTCCTGCCAGGGTTCGAACTCGCCGAGATCGGAGGGCCATAACATATGATGAACCCAGCCAAGTACATTTTGACTGTGGTTCAGCAGGCTCCCTGCGGTAGGGTCAGTCCACGCATTGTAGATCTGCCCCCATAGCCCAAAATCCGCGTAGGACGGTTTTTCACCGAAAAGATAGGGTCGGTCTGCAAGGTGATTGTCCAGAAGCGCTACCATGTCCCTTAACGACGCTTCGATAATGGGCGCCGTAGCTTCGTTGGAGCCTACAAACCACACCCGATTGGTCATTCTTTCAAGGATCTGATCTACCATCTCCTGTTTTGCGGCATCGTCTTCGTTATAACCGACAATGCGCCCGGCAGCCGACAGTTGGTCGGCTTGTCTTGCCCAGCGCATATGAAACATCCACTTATTGCCCCACTCATCGCCAAATTCTTCCAGCAATACTGATATAAATCGGGTCACCGGGTCTGTGGGGTGAATCGATGGCTCAGGAAACCGCGTTTCCATTTCATCGATAATCGGCGTTGAATCCTGTATGCCGGTTTCCTCCGGTGTAACCACAAGCGGGACCAATGGCAGTTTGGCGAATTTCTGAAATTCTTCGGCATTGTCCGGGGTGCGAGGCGTCCACACATGAGGAATTCCCTTGTAGCGAAAATAGGACCGGGTTTTTACGGAGAAGGGCGATAATTCAGAGCCGAAGATTTTGTGGGTCATTGTGGCGTTCTCATTTTTGAGTAGTTGCTTATTCGAGTAATCCCAGCGCGATCGTAGAGACCCGCTTGACGCCGGCCCGATAGGCTTCAAGATCCATATCCTGATCGCCCATCGCCCCTTCTCGAAATCGTTTGTATACGCCTTGCATAATGCAGCCAAGTCGCCAATGTGAGAATGCTCGATAGTAATTGATGTTCGACAGATCCCGACCGGTTCCCGTGGCATACCAATCAATCATTTCGTCACGGGTCGGAAATCCGCCATCAGCGGTTGGAACTGACGCGCCGCTTAATTCCTCTACTTCATCTGCGGTTTGCCAGGAGTTAAGTAGATAGCCGACATCAGCAAGGGGATCCCCTAATGTACAGAGCTCCCAATCGAAAACCGCCGCAACCTTGCCATTGTGGTGCATGAGATTCCCGGCCCGGTAGTCGCCATGAACGATAGTGGCGCCAATCTGCTCTGGCTTGCGTTCGTGCAACAGGCGAAGAAGTTGGTCCATTTCAGGTTCTGGATGTGTTTTGGTCGCTTCCCATTGACCGGTCCAGCGTTTGAGTTGTCGATCCAGAAATGCTTCCCGTCTGCCCAGATCACCAAGCCCAACATCACTTGGCTCGATACTGTGTAGTGCCACAAGTACTTCAGCGGTATGTTTTCCAAATCTGTATCTGTCTTCGTTCGAAATTGCTGCCACGGCATCTATGTCATGGACAACGGTGCCAACGGCACACTCCATTACGAAGAAATCAGCATCGTTCACGTCTTTGTCCTGACAGAGCCCGTAGGTCTTTGCGACAGGGACATCAGTATCGTAGAGGGAGGAGATGATCCAGTGTTCACGATGCATGTCATGCGCGCTTTCGAGTACGTGACCCAGCGGTGGCCTTCTTAAGACAAAGGATTGACCAGCAGCGTCGTCAACCTGGTAGGTTAGATTCGACTTGCCGCCGGAGATGAGTCCAAAAGTCAGCGGTGGCTTTATATCGGGTACGTGTTCTTCAAACCACGCGGTTACCCGCTCTTCGTGAATTCCTTCCAATGTCGCCGCTCCTGAAACCAAAATGCCGCGAGATTCTACCTGAAGGCATGGCCTCAGGCTAACTTTTAGGTGTGCAGGGTGTTAGGAGCCTGACAACACGTAGGATAGGGAAATTGAATAGGCGTAGGAGGTAGTGAATTGCAGCGCGTCGTGAACATCTCGCCAGACGGGTATCCGGGCCGAAAGACTTGCCGCCAGGGTGTCGCTAAAGTGGTACTGCACCGATGGATTGAAATATAGCCACTCGCCGCCAGTGTTAGGTATTGTGCTCCCACGCCGTTCGTCTCTGTCTGTCTTGCGATAGCTCAGGTCCCCGCTGAATCCCCAGCGGCTATCGGTTTGATAACTTGCCCCAACTGCCAGACTAACTTCGTCTCCGAAGCGATAGTCACGATCATTTTCACCATTGGCGCTTTAGCTAACTGCGGCATGGAGAAGGCTTCTGGCTGAACGATCAAAGGATCTTGATACCTGACCCCAGAAGACGCCCGAGTAGGCGCCGGTGGACGGCTGCAGGTCTTCCGCGAGCGTGACGAAACCGGTTTTGTTGTCATCACCTAACGGGATCTTTGCCCCGATGCCGAAAGACAAGACATAGCAGGAAAAGAGATCAACTTTCTTGGGCGAATATTTGAGCATCACTAGGCCATCGCCAATACCACGCCCGGTGGTCGAGTCGTTCTCACCTACCTTGCGATTCTGCTCGACTGCAGAGAGTAAACCCGTGATGGACCATTTTTCATTGAAACCGTAGCTGACTTCGAGCAACAAAGACTGACTGTCCCGATCTCGTCCGGTTTCATCGTTAACCTCATTTGAGCCGCTGTAGAGGTCGCTGATGTCGTGTATTTCATAACTGCTGCTGAAGAACCAACTGCTATCTGCAGGGGAGGCGGATGACATGGAACCCAGCAGCGGAACTGATGAACAGCTACAGGTTGCTCCCCATAGATGGGGTGAGATGAATACGAGGCAAAGTACGAGGATCTGCTTCATTGCTGGTAAATCCCTGAAGCAGTATGAAAGGCTCCCCAGGCGAACCAATAGGCGATATGTGCGTTCTCCGGGAGCGTCAGTTGTTGCCCGGCTCTGGTGCCTGTTACACCCTGTCCGAAAACGTCCCAGGTATTGCCGTCGTCGTCGAAGACCGAGGGGAATGGTTCATCCGTCGGCATAAAGGTAAGCGCGGTACCATCTGATAACGTGCGTTGGAACGCAACCGCAAACCTACGAGATGAACTATCAATAATAACAACGGGTACGCCGTCGAAATCATCATTGATGACCTGAATTCCTGATTCCAATTGACTGATAACGTAGGCACGGTTGACGCCATTCTCGCTGACGCCCAATACTCGTTCTTTGGGATGGGGCCGATCATCAAGCTGGTCTACAGGAAACAGTAAGTCTCTATTAGTGCGAAAATCGTTGTAGGGGTATCGACCGTAATCTCTTGAGAAGCCTGTTTGCTGGCTCAAAATATTTGCGTCAGGATACATTTCTCGCCAGCTTCCAATCGTCATTTCCACCACGGGTAGGCTAGTCGGCCTTTGTCCTCGTCTGTTTCCCTCAACGGCCTGGACCCTCATCTGTGACTAGTTACTGTCTGTTTCACGGTCATAGAGAATCAGATTCGAGTTATACAGTAATCCAGATACGCCGAAGGTGGGGTCGGTGTGGTTCTCATTTCCCTGCCAGTAAAGCGCTGAGCCCGTTAGTGGACAATAGCTCATGGTGGTCGGACCAGTAGATGTTCCCAGGTTCAGCACTTCATGCCAGTCCTTGATGTCGTGTGACGCGGCGACTGCTTCACCATCCACGGACATGCCAATCATCAACTGGCGCGCCGTAACCTGCTGCAGGTCCTGGGATACGAACACTGGATTGTTAATGGCAGGAATGCCGTCTTTTCCAGGTCCGCCATCCCGGACTTCATCCTCGGGAATCAACCATCCTGTGGAGCTGATGTTGGTGTTAT
>CAJWQG010000082.1 GCA_913045175.1 uncultured Gammaproteobacteria bacterium
ATCTCATGCAGGACGCTGGCAGATCCAGCGTCGTCAATCAGATTGTTAAGCTCCATTGGGTCCTCCCGAAGATCATAGAGCTGATCTTCCTCGTACAATCGACGAATGTACTTATGGGTCGAAGTTCTACACATGGTGGCCTTGCCATGTTTGAGTGGCATCCCCTCTTCAATCTGTAGACCGATACGAGGCGCGTACAGACCAAGGCGATCAGATGCCGCCGCGAAACTTTCTCGTTCCGAGGCCTGGCTCTCACCCGCCAATCTGCCGCCTTCTGCATACACGGCATCTCGATGTTCACCATCCTTCACGAACAAATGCTGAAGATCACGACCAAAATAGACGTAGCCCGCATCAATACCGGCCATCTCATACACGGTAGCGGGAAAATCAATCAGTTCTACCAATGCATCGCGCACACCCGGGGTCGTCTTTACATCACTGGGGGGTTTCACGATGAACGGCACATGGGCCAGGCAATCTTCTAGTGTGTTCTGGGTTTTCTCCACGAGTCCATAGTCTCCCGTAAAGTCACCGTGATCCGAGAAAATAAACGCCGCGGTGTCATCGAAAATACCTTTGTCACGTAGGGCCGTTTCTACCAAACCCCACTGATGATCGACCCGCGCGCACATTCCATAGTAGACAGCACGTAATTCGGTAAAACGATCTTCCGTCCATGATTGCATCTGCTGACCATCAAAGATCCCCTTCAGCATTGCCGGCTTTGAAGACCAATCGTCGACTGTCGTACGGTCAGGTATTGCATCGCGATCAATTACACTGAACCATGGATCTTCCACGCAATAGGGTGGATGCGGGTAACCGATGGGCAGGAAAATGCACAAGGGCGCATCGCCATCGTAGCTATCGATGAAGTCCAGCGCCCCGTAAATCATCGCCCAGTCACGATCAAAATAGACCGCGTCACTGCCACTATCCAGTCGGCCTTTAAAGAAGCTGAAGAAGTTATCGCCATCCGGTGGCCCACGCCAGCCAAGATCTCCACCGTGACTACCCGTCGCTGGTGTCATTCCCCAACGCTGACAGTCTTCATCACTGGGGTGAAAGGCGAGATTACAGTGATTTTCATAGCCATCCTGCCCGGCGACGAGATCATTCTTGCCACCCCACCAGACGAAGTAACCATTGTCTTTCAATACCCGCAACAAGTTCGGCTCGTTGTCGGCATCCCGCAACATGTAATGCATCGTGCGATGACCACGCACATGTGGGTACCAACCCGTCATGAAGGAACAGCGACTGGGTGTGCACACAGTGGCCTGCACAAAGGCATTGCGAAACGACACCGCATCAGTCTCGACCAGCCTATCCAGATTGGGCGTCTGGGCTGCTGGGTTGCCCAGGTGACCCATGACGTCTCCGCGCCACTGGTCAGGGTTAAAAATCACGATGTGCGGTCGCTTGTTCATATCGGCTCAGGTTCACTAGGTCGTTTTGGATACCGTGCATTCGGTAACTCAAGTATCGCGAGTTTCCGATCATCCATATCGTCGTATTGACGGAAATCATTTGGATTGAAAATGTCAGCAGACCAGCTCAGGGTGTGCGGCGAGAACTTATAAAACACGGTGCGGCGAGTATCATCTACGGTCCACGGCAGCGTGCCGTGAATCAATGCTTCCGTGAAAATAATTGCATCACCGGGTTTCGCCGCAACACGAGTCACACAATCCTGCACGCCCTGACTCAGATCACTCCATCCTTCGGGTAATTCCACGTTGGCTTTATGGGTGCCCGGTATGCAGGCAAAACCACCGCCATTGGAATGCGTATCGAATAGCTCGAACGAGACCGTCGTCAGACCATTGTAGAAAATGCCGTTATGATATTTGAACGTACCTGCTACCGGGTGTCCGCCATGCAGATGGCCACCCGCAAAGCCTTTCATCATATGCGTGTGAATGTTGATGTGATCCAGGCGGAATGTCGGCAGGTCTTGCATACCGTGATCTTTCCGACCTTCCCTCAGCTTCGGATTTCCAATCAGATCCTCAAGGATCGGACTTAAGATTGGCAAATCCAGCAGGTCGCGCCAGATCTTTCCCCAATGCAGCGGCCCCTCTTCCTGAGGTACAGGCGGAAACTGTTCCGTCGAGTGACGCAACGTAGCCCTCAACTCGTCGATCTGCTCGCTGGAAAGCACATCCGGGATGACGATGTAGCCCAACGTATCGAACAGAAAACGCTGTTCATCATTCAACATCAATCATCTCCACAACCCACCATGATTACTTACAAATTCTTTCACCGCTTCATTGAAGCTATCTGCAGCCTGCACATTCGATGCGTGTCCTACTGGCGCATCAACAATCGTGAGATTAGGTACATTTTTGGCCGCCCAATCCCGCGGGACTTTAAACCGATCTTCCTTACTCCCACAAAATAATAATGTGGGTATCCTGTTTTCTCCCACCCGGTGACGCACCGAGACGTTAGGTGACGTTTCAAAAAAAGCTTGGATGATGCCTTCCGGGGTATGTAGTTTACTGTCCTCAACCATCGCCGCCTTAGCGTCATCCGGCATGTAGCGCGCGTGAATTGGATGTACGGGAATTTTCAATAAGCCTTCCGCACCGGCCTCGTCCACCAGGTCAGCGGTCGGCCCCGCTCGATCAACAAACCTTTTTACTGTCTTCCCATCTGCGAACGCGGACGCAGAGTTAGTAAAGATATGCGCGAATATTCGTTTCGGAAACTCCAGCGCATAATTCCACGTCAAACCGGCCCCCATCGACTGCCCGCACAGCAACCATTGTTCTGCACCAATTTTCTGACGCAATACTTCGAACTGCTCAAGATAGTATTTCGGACGGTAGTGCGACGGATCGTTCGGTGCCGACGAGCGAGCATGGCCCCAAAGCTCCACCACCACCGGACAACACACTTCTTTTAACGCATCAACATTCAACATCCACTGGGCTCGACTGGACAACATACCGTGAACCATCAGCATATAGGGGCCATTGCCCTCGTGGACTTCGTGATAGAGATGCATGATCGTTGAACTTATCGGTAATAGATCAACTATACTGGGTGCGTGATTCGGGGGGAAGAACTGGTCAATCTTGAAGATTAAAAAGATTTTCATCGGCTATCTGCTAGCAATTTCTTTCGCTATACCTTTGGCCATCTCCGAACCAACGCCTTCGCCCCGCCACGGCGTATCGGTGTTTGCTGAGTTTAAGTATCCACCTGACTTCGACCATTTCGACTACGTTAATCCCAATGCATCCAAAGGCGGGATACTGGTTCTCGCAAGTGACAGGAATTGGAGTGCTTTTAATCCCGAGAATGTTAATACCCCAGGCGCAGGCATTATTCTTGGCACAGCACCGATGCTTTACGATTCGCTGTTCAGTCCTGCAGACGACGAACTTGGTTCCTTTTACGGCAATCTCGCAGAACGTATTACAATCGCCGACGACTTCACCTGGGTGCGAATCACCATTCGTCCTGAGGCGCGCTGGCACGATGGTGTCCCGGTGACCGCAACCGACGTTGTATTCACCTTTAATTACCTTCGCAACAAGTTGGACCAACCCCGCAAGATTAGCGACAACCTGCAGTCATCCTACGAGGTGGTCGAGTCAATGGAGGTACACAACAACCGCGAACTGACTTTCCATTTTCGGCATGGAGATGACCTTAACACCAACGTGGTCGTCAGCCTCGGCAAGATCGCAATCCTGCCAGAGCACTACTGGCGAGAACGCGACATCACGCAAACGACAACCACGCCACCCCTCGGCAGTGGTCCGTATCGCATCACAGACGCTGAACAATCGCGCTTCCTGCTCTACGAGCGCGTGCCTGACTATTGGGGTAAGGATCTGGGAATTAACCGCGGGCGGTATAATTTCGACCAGATCCGTTACGACTTTTATCGCGACAGAACGATCGCACGCGAAGCATTTCGTAAAGGACTGGTCGATTTCCTGCAGGAAACGGACCCGCGATACTGGAACACGGCATATGAAATACCCGCGCGGGAAAAGGGTTGGATTCAACAGCGTCGGCACAACTTCAGCACCTACGTCGGTTTGATTCAGGGTCTGGCAATCAACACCAGACGTCCCAACCTGCAGGACGTTAGGGTGCGCGAGGCGCTAACCCTTGCCTTTGATTACAACTGGTACGAACGCGTGATTACACAAGGGTTCTACACGCGCCCGGAAAGTTACTTCTCGAACTCAAACGCCGCTGCAGTTGGACTACCCGATGAAGACGAACTCTCAAAACTAAATCCATTTCGTGATCAACTTCCACCACGACTATTCACACATCCCTTTGAACCACCCCGATCATCAGGCCAGGGACATAATCGCGCCAATTTATTGCATGCCAGACAACTATTGCAGGATGCTGGCTGGACGATCCGCGGCGGCACACTCTCGAACGCCAAAGGTGAACCCTTCTCGCTAACTTTCATTGTACGCACACCTGATGAACAGCGTTCAATCACTCACTATGTAGAACAGCTACAGCGACTTGGTTTCAAAGTCAGAGTACGCCTGGTAGAAGCTGCACAATACATCAGCATTATGAAAGATTTCGATTTTGATTTCGCAATGCAAGGCGTTGGAATCGCTCAGCCGCCAACACTTGAGCTCGTTGCTCATTTTCACTCCAATAATGCGCTCGTGCCGCACACTTCAAACCGGGCGGGAATCCAAAACGACGCAGTCGATACCATGATAACGGCTGTGCTCAACGCCCAGACACAAACGCAATTGATTGCCGCGCAGAAAGCGCTTGATCGCATCCTGCTATGGAATTTCTACATCATTCCGCTTATCGCCATCGAGGGTCCCCGCGTTGTCTATTGGGACAAATTTGGTCGACCTCCCATCGATGCAGAATACCGCACCGGCTTTCCCGACACCTGGTGGTATGACAACAAAAAAGCGGAAAGGATTGACCTCGCCAGATAGCAGTAACATTGAAAAACAATGTGTCACCGAGTACGCTCGTTAACATCCGAAAAATTACAGGGGGAGATTGATGCAACTCGGAATGTTTACCATGCCGCTTCATCCACCGGGTCGGCTAGTGGCAGACACGATCGAAGAAGATCGACAGGCCGTGATACTGGCAGACCAGCTGGGTTTCTCGGAAACCTGGTGCGGTGAACACTATTCATCTGCCGCAGAACCTATTGCGTCCCCATTGGCATTTTTCTCCAGCCTTGTTCATCAAACGGAACAAATTAAGTTTGGTACTGGCGTACTGAATCTGCCTCAGGTCCATCCCGCACAGATCGCCGCCCAGGTCGCTCAATTTGATCACCTTTCTCGCGGTAGATACTTATTCGGTGTCGGCCCGGGTGGCCTTGGTAGTGATTTCGAACTCATGAAGTTAACGGATCGACAAGTTCGCGCCGAGATGATGCTGGAATCCATTGAAACGATTCAGAAAATCTGGACACAGAATGCCCCCTATCAGATTCCAGGCAAGTACTGGAATGTGAACATTTCCGATTTTCGTTACGATGGCCTCGGTATCGGTGAAATGCCAAAAACGTATCAACAACCTCACCCGCCGATCTGTCTATCCATCGCCACACCTAACTCTCGCAGTGCGACAATGGCAGGAGAACGCGGCTGGGAGCCCGTATCCGCAAACTTTATTCAATCACGATATATTCGTAGCCACTGGGAAGCCTACGCAGAAGGTGTCGAGAACATTGGAGAGAAACCAGACCCTTCACGCTGGCGTATCGCGCGATCTATCCTGGTAACCGACAGCGATGCTCAAGCGGACGAATACCTCGCGAATCCTGACTGCGGCCTGCATTTTTATTTCCATTACTTTAAGCGCATGTATCTGGACCGCAATGCGTTCGATATGCTGAAACCTGATACCAACATGAGCGATGAGGAGACCACTGAAGAAGTAGTCGCAAGGTCAATGGTTACCTGGGGCTCGCCCAATACCGTTCTCGACAAACTCGTCGAACTACACGCTGAGTGGGGAGACTTCGGCACATTGCTGATGGTTGGCCACGACTGGGATGATGCGCCAATGTGGCAACGCTCTATGAAGCTGCTTGCCGAAGAAGTTATGCCAAAATTCAGTCAACACGTAAACGCCTGACGGGTCAGAAGACGCGCACCTCGTTTGCCAGTGTGTCATCCCAGCAGTGGGTTTTCAGATAGTCCAGCGCATGTACCAAACCATCTCGGTCCTCACCGCTTTCCGGGCGCGTTAGCGCCTCCAATGCCATGGCGCGCACATATCCGTTCACATCATCAAGGCAGGTGACAAGCAGGTCTTCTATTTCAGTTATCGAAATATCCGAACACAGCAGTGCGTACAACGCGTTGAAGCGCACGCCCGTCTCCCCTCGCCTGTTACCCATGGGTTTCTGCCAGTCCAGATTATCCACGGTAAGCAGCTCTCGAATCCTCGGCAATGCAACCTCAATATTAGTACCAATACCAGCCATAGCGTCGAGGGCAGCACGAACCACCTGGTGCAACTCATGATGCAGTAGAGTAATGAGTTCCGGTACCGATTCCTCAGCTGCCGGGCCAATTTCACCCAACGCGAACGCGGCATTAATCTTAATCCACGCGTCATCGTGCTTAAGCAGTTCCACCAGAGGCTGCACAGCCAACTCGCCCATGGCACCCAGCGCATAGGATTCGTCTTGCAGCGTGTAGGCTACATCGTTCCAACGTCGCTCATTAGGGTCACCAACCGGCATATAGGCCCCGTCCTCATCAATATGGTATTCACAGGTAAACTCGCGTTCCAATCCGGCGTGCTGCAGTAAGCTTTCGCACAAAGGTTGTACGGCTTCATGCCCCGCTCGTGCCAGCCGGTATATCGCATCAAGCCTCTCTTGTTGAGCAATCGTATTAAGGGTACTGATCCACCCTTCTATTTCTTTAACTGATGCGACAGTGCTTGGATGAGGTGCACCCCGCAACCAGTCCCAGATATAGGTCCATGCCTGACTATGGTCAAAGCGTCCCAGCTTGTCCTGTGGAGGCTGCCAGCCGCTTTGCCCACCAATCCAGCTGGGTTCCGTCGGGTTACTGACGCGCATGAACTGGAACTTCAACATATAACGGTTCTCATTCGTGCAGTTACTCAGCGCTGCGTGCGCAATGTCATAGGCCACCAATAGACAGGTGCCCGCCTTTATGTCCTGAGCAACAAACGCGAAAGGAAAATCACTTTTGCGTAAATAGGGCTGCAGGTGCGTACCTGGAATCACACGCGTCGGGCCTCGCTCAATTAGCGTATCCTGCGGAAAGTAAAATATCATCGCCATTCGCGGCACGTGGTAGCGCGCACGTGACATCGGAATCTGACCATCCTGGTGCCACGAGCTGTTGGAATTTGACCCTTCCCCCATGGGCGGGCCATGTTCATGGCCTTCTATCTGCATCTCTCGCTGGGCCTCTTCGAGGGGTTCGCTGGTGTGCAAGGCACGATGCGGATGCAGTATGTAATCCTCACCGAGCAAGCTCTGCAGCGCGCCGTGGATTACCGGCGCATCCAGGACCTGCTGCAACTCCGCAATACGGGGTAGCGTGTTGTTACCCATGTTGAATTCGTGGGTCTGATTCCACTGAATCTTGTCGAATATGTGCTGATGTAATTCCGGTGCCACACCACTATCAAGCACCAGAACACCATCGCAGATAAATCGTCTCATCTGCTCGTCATCTAGCTTGATTGCCTGATCTTTCATTGAGGATAGAACGCGTCTCGGCCCTCGACGTAGTTAAAGAAGGTCTGCGCCGGGTTACGATTGATTAGAATCCGTTTGTACATTGGATGCTTAAGGCTACGCACCTCGTGTTCCAGTTCAGCCATCGTTTCGCCTGTTTCCGGGTCGACGATGGACTTGAAGCGATACTGATGCTGATCGTCCTCCTGTATCACCAGGTCGTGCTCAACAAGGTACTCGTGTGGCGCTGAAAAATTAGCGATGTGAATAGCGATGTGATGACCGTCGTAGTCATCAATCTGCTGGTCGGTCTCTTTGTAGATCAAACTCTGATCAAACCCCATAGACACCATAGTGTGCTTTCCTTCGCTGTCCTCTTCGACGACCGCTGGTGTCCGTAGTACCTGTTCATAAAAGCGAGCGATGCCTTCACTGGTACCGGGTCTAACATCCATTTCAGCATAAGGAATGCCGAGATACTTGCCAGAAAATGTATCCGACCCATATGCACGTATTGAATTACCCCAGGGACAGGTCAGCCGAATGTGATTCCCGCTCTCTTGCCAACTAAACTCAGTATCAGACAACTGCTTGGCGACCCGCTCCAAACGGGTCTTCAGGTCTTCAAGATTCGGGACCACTACGCCAATATGACCGCGCCACTTTTGTGCGGTTCCGGTAGGTAGAATATGAAACTGCTGTTCACCGGCATTCGCCCACAAGAGCGCGCCGAAATCGATGTAGGGATCGCGCGTAAAACCGAGACCCGAGATATAAAAAAGCGATGCAAGATGTGCATCTGACACCGTGAAATTAATGTGCTGCATGCACAGCACATTACCGATGTCCTCTTCACTTCTATCGAACAATTCACCCATAACACACCCCCCCTAGATGGCTAGATATCACATCTTAATACAGTAGCACGTCGAGGAACTAGTCGAGTCCTTCCGGCATAAAGAATTCGAGCAACTCTGGATTTCGGTGATCTTCCATTGTCGTCGGCGCAACACCAGGACTTGATAGTGCCGCTCGAACAATCTGCTTATTGA
Source organism: uncultured Gammaproteobacteria bacterium (assembly GCA_913045175.1). Taxonomy (GTDB): domain Bacteria; phylum Pseudomonadota; class Gammaproteobacteria; order Pseudomonadales; family Azotimanducaceae; genus UBA7455. The sequence continues at coordinate 8,758 of CAJWQG010000082.1, forward strand.
AAAAACTCACGTGCTCAGCGTCAAGATATTCCCCTAGTGGCATCCACAGGCAGTGGGCAATCTCCTCATCCTGTTTGACGATCGTTTCGTTGAGGGGACAAAGGCGACAAACAAAGTAGATATCCGATTTGCCGTATCGATAGCCGTGCCAATGGCGGAAACAGACAAGACGCTGAAACTCGGCCTCGATACCGGTTTCTTCATGAACCTCGCGGACAACAGCCGTCGCCAAATGCTCACCCTGGTTCAGCGCGCCGCCCGGTAACTTGTAATGAGGCGGCCGGTTGTCGGATCCACGGTAACGTTCGCTTACCACCAGCAACTCTTCACGATCGTTGATGACCACACCTCCGGCCCCGATATAGTGGGTGGAATATGGCGGGATAAATGAATCCGCCACCAACTGATAGGTCAGCATCAGATACCCATCCCCACTATGGTGAAAGGCAAACCCCTGCTCTACCGCTTCGTGAATAAGCTTCGACTTGGCAATGGGCACTTCCAACCAAACCACCAAGAAACCTTCGGCGCGCCAGCTTGCCAAAGAATGGTGCAACTGCGCCGCAAAGGTTTCCGGGTCATCAGGCAAGGCTTCTGGCAGAATTAGCACCCCGCCGAAACGATTGGTTGTTGAGTTAATGGCTTGCATAGAATAGCTGACAAGACTACTTCAAATGGCTACATATCGCTATTGAGGCGCATAAGGCTCTTGTTTTGCCAAGTCCTTACCGATTCGATAGTGTTGTTCGACACTCACCGATTCTCGGATCCATAGATGAATGCCATCGCAGATAGCAGAGACCCCGCCCCCATTCAATTAGGCCATGGCCCACGTACCCTCGAAATTTTTCTCGAACCCACATGTCCGTTCTCCAAACGTGCTTTTGAGAAGCTGCAACCATTGTCATCCTTAGTTGGCGGAGACGCACTGACCATACATGTTCGTCTTCTATCCCAGCCCTGGCACCTGTTTTCACCGATTGTCTGCCGTTGTATCGTCGCTGCTTCCGCGACAGAGGGTAGCCGAGAAGCCGCCATTAAAGTGCTCGAAGCCGTATTTGAAAACCGGGAAGAGTTTGTTTGTGAGAACCATTGTTCAGGACCGAATCTGGATCTCAGCCTGACGGACATCGCGCGCCGCATCTCCGAGCTAAGCGGGGTGGAATTCAGCGAAACTTTTGAATTGAACAGCGTGACTAGCACGGTTAAATGGCACACGAAATATGCCCGACAGAACGGTGCTCACGCCACACCAACTTTTGCCATTGACGGACTGATCAACGATGCTATGAGTAGCGGCCAGAGTATCGAAGAGTGGGCAGATTTACTTGGACTGAACGCCAATAAGTAAAAGCTAACCGAGCTTTTCCGCGCACCACTGAAGTCCATTCATTACCGCCTTCTCAAACGCAGGATTGTTCCAGCACTTGGGGTCATGACCAAGCTGCATACAAAAGACCCGGGAATGCTTATAGGTGCGAGTCCAGGCCAGAGTGTGCATGGAACGTTCGTTCGACGTCGTTAGCAACACATCGCAATCATCGGTGCAGTCACAAATACCGTATGTCTCATCAGCAATCTCGAAATCATCGAGGCCTACGGCAGCGGGATGATCTTTATTCACCTCAACCGGATAGGTGCCTATCCAAATGTCTTCCGCACTAATATGACGATTCGGTAACCCCATTATCTCCCCCCAGGGGTCTTCCCCTGCCGCTCCAAAACCCTGATCGCCCCGGCTCATCCCGTTTAGCAGTGCATGATGGAGTACGAATACCGGTTGTCCACTCTCAAACAGGTGATCTATACACGCTTTCGATTCTCCCTCTGGCGCACCTTTGAGCATCGTGTAAAAAAGTGTTACATCGTAGCTGTCACGCTCCGCCTCGTGGTCACCGCTTTCGCCACCCGCGGTAAGCCATTCGTCAAAGTTCTGAATATAGGCGTTGATGCCGTCAAGACCGTTGAAGAAATCATGGAACGGTCTGACTTCGTAACTGTGGTACCCCGTTAGAACCGCGATAGATAACGCTTCGCTCATTTTGATGCCCCCCTTGGCAGTAGCAAATCGATAGTTTCCGATGCCTACTCTAACACTCAATCACTGAGGGTTTATGTCTTCCGATACCCAATGGTCGAGGTGCCACAGTAGAAATGTCTACAAGAGCGTGGGAAGTCCACAGAGATGCATGGAATGCCCATCAAACCCGGGGTAGCTCAATCCGTGACCATCTTGATAATTGCCTTTCACACCTATTAGTCGGCTGTCGGACACTGCTGCGCGTCATGGAGAACGCGCAGGACTTCGATGCAATTTGTACTGATATTCTCTCGATAGATCACGATAAACGGTACGCCATCAATCACCAGCTCTCGTGTATTCTTCAATCTGCCTTGACAACTAGCTCTGGGGTGATCCCGTAAGATTAAATGCGTACTGTCGATGATATTCATCACCACATCGATAGCAACGATGGGGCTATTCTCTTGGGCAATACGGGCTTCGATCTTCTCTAAATCGGTATCTGCAAGGTCAGTCCAATTGAGCCGCACGCTTGGTGTCCCATTTAGCTTTAACGTCAACGTGGTCGATCAAACGCCCTTCATCAGCGGCTCTCACTCCTTTTTCCACTTCTCGAATAAACCACTCTTCGCGGGCTACATATTGCTTGATAGCTTCTGCCATCAGCCATGCACGGGGTCTATCCATCGCTTCGGCCATTTGACCTACGCGGGTTAATGTTTCGTCATCTAACCTCACCGAGGTAGCTTTTAAAGGCATGGCGATTCTCCGAGGTTCTCTTAGAACCTCAAGCATAGCTATAATTAGGGTCGGAGTAAAATTTACAAAACTTTAGCATTCGCAGAAGTGGTGGCCGCCCTCTTTTTTGGATCGGTCAATCAATAATCGCCTGGTAAACGGCCTTTTCAAAATCGCCATATACTGAACCACCGCGGGGTATAGCCGGCAGATAGACTGCCACCAACTCGTTTTCCGGATCGGTCCATGAGACCGAACCGGCCGCGCCACGCCAGCCGAAGGCGCCATTGCCGCGATGATTCCCAGCCACCTTCGAGTCCAGCGTTATGCCTACCGTATAACCGAACCCCATCCCGGTTTGTTTCTTACCAGCCGTCGCATACAGGTCGTCAATCTGACTGCTGCTCATCATCTTCACACTGGCAGGACTAAGCAGTCGGTGCCCAAACAACTCTCCACCGTTGAGCAACATTTGCTCGAAGTGAAGATAATCCTCGGCGGAACTTGAGAGTCCGCCCGACGCGGAAAAATATTTAGTCGGTTTTCCCCAGCCCTTAGACTTTGCCCAACCGCCCTTCTCCGCTCCCCAGATGGTCACCCGTTTGGATTCCAACTTAGCCGGCAAGTTGAAGTACGTGTTATGCATTTCCAACGGTTTGAAAATCTCCGTATTGATTTATACTTGCTTTTTATGGTAATTCTGTTTTTGAAGCCTAAGCTGCATTGGATTCAAAGACTTGACTTCTGCTCCTTTTTGTTTAGATTAAACAAGCTGCTAGACTTAGTGACTATGCCTTCCTCTTA
>CAJWQG010000083.1 GCA_913045175.1 uncultured Gammaproteobacteria bacterium
TCGAGCGGGTAGAGAGGCTCGAGCAACTGCGTGCATTGTGGCACGGGGTGAAGATCCATACCGTGATTAGTCAGGTTCCGATTCCGCCAGGAATTGATACCGAGCAGGATCTGAAACGGGTGATTGAGATGATAGAGCGGGTCATATAAAGGACAACGCATATAGACGGAATAATCAAAAATCAGAACCTGGGTCCGCTTAACACCTTTCGCTTGAAGTCCTCTGCTGAGTATTACTGCAGAGTGTCTGATAGATCTCTTCTAAAAAACGCGTTGAAGTTTGCGCGTGATCGCGACCTGGCCATCAATGTTATTGCCGGTGGAAGCAACGTCATTCTTCCGGAATCGCTGCCGGGTATCACGCTACAGATTGATACGCGGGGAATTTCCTACGGTCCAGAAGAAGGCAAGGTGGTCGTTGCCGCTGGAGAAAATTGGCATAGCTTTGTTATCGATACCATTGATCACGGTTTAAGTGGGCTAGAGAATCTTTCGTTAATTCCGGGGTGTGTGGGTGCGGCTCCTATTCAGAATATTGGCGCATATGGTGTCGAGTTCGCCAATGTATTTGAATCACTTAGCGCTTTGGACATCGAAACCGGGCAATGGGTAACTTTCGATAAGTCCGAGTGTAGATTCAGTTATCGTGAAAGCATATTTAGAGGCTCCAGCAAGTATATTATTGCGTCAGTTACGCTTCTCCTGGACACCGTATTTCACCCAAAACTTGATTACCCGGGCGTACTGGAGGCGTTGAAAAATGAGAAGGTACTGTTACCAACCGCGAAGCAGGTAAGCGAAGCGATTTGTTCTGTGCGCAGAGAAAAGTTGCCTGATCCGCTCAAACTGCCGAATGTCGGAAGTTTTTTCAAAAACCCGGTTATCTCGCGAGATAGGTTTCTCATGTTGCGCGATCAGTTCCCTAATCTCATAGGCTGGGAGCAACCTGAAGGTGCAGTGAAGATCTCGGCGGCCGCGGTCTTGGAGCAAATGGGTCTAAAAGGGGTCTCAGTTGGCGATGCGGCTGTTTCGACGCAACATAGCCTTGTGATAGTTAATCATGGCAATGCCACGTCGACCCAGGTTCTTGATCTAGCTGCGAAGATTCAAGATGAAGTTAGGGAGAAGTGCGAGGTTCAATTGGAACTCGAACCCACCGTTTTACCGCTTCGGTGGGTCTTCTCCTGATACTTCTTCTGAGAGATCGGCGGAGGTCTCTTCTGGCACTTGCTCAGAGGCTTCTACCTGGACTTCCTCGGAGGTTTCCTCTGGAGCTTCCGCTGAGTCTTCTTCCGGAACTTCTTCAGAGACTTCTTCAGAGACTTCTTCTGGAACTTCCGCAGACGCTTCCTGAGACTGACCAGCCTCCTGCGTGACGGGGTCCAGATTGGCTTGCTCAGGTTCTGAATCTATAGATTCGGGAGCCGAGTTTTCCTCAGCGCTGGATATCTGTTCGCTGTTAGTCGATTCGTCCGGCAAAGCATCGGTCACGTCGTTCTCTGCCTCAATTGCGTCGGTCAGCACCGGTGCATTTTGTGTTGCGCCACCTCTTAGATCATTGGTGGCACGTCCCCACGTGCTTGGGTGGGCCGGATTAATGTCGCTCGCAACATATCCCAGAATTTCGGGTGCTTGACGAGGTGGGGTGTCCACCAGCACGGCGCCTGTAACTGCCTGGCGAGGATTAAGACGCGGATCGTTTCCCGCGCGTCCCAATAGCCACGGTTCTGTCGTAGGAACATTGTCAGAAGGTGGAGTTTTTACAGCTTCCTCAACCTGCGTTTGAACCGGTTGCGGTTGCGCTTGAGCTGACGTTGGAGTGACAGCATCATTTGCTGGCTCCGTCGTCGGTTTTTCTATCGCATTTTCATTCTCAGTATTCGCGGTTGCAGCCTCATTTGCTGGCTTTCCACTACGTCGTTTCCTTTGACTTCTCTCGCGTTGACCTTGATTCCGTTTATCATCGGACGGGCCTTGCTCGGAACTGTCACCGGTAGCACGTTTATCCCTGTTACCTGAACGCTCTTTATTTTGATTTTGTTTCCGGCTGGAACCATCTTTTCTACCCTGAGGGGATTTATTTCGCTGTTCATTTTTGTTTGCGGAGGATTCATTTTTAGTGGAATCCTTAGTTGCCCTACCTTTTTGCGAGTCGGAATTTCTCCCGCCACTGCGACCTTTATTTCGATCTGGCTCTGCATTTTTTGCTCTGGTTCGATTTCCGTCATTTCTTTTGCGGCCTCTATTGGACTGACGTCGTCGATTATTGCTGCGCTTGCGTCCAGATTTCGCGGGTGCTTTTTCGGTATCTGTTGAAGTGAAAAGGCTTAAGAATCGTGTCAGCAAACCTGGTTTCACCTCTGCTTTGGATTTTGGTTTTACTTTTGCTTCCGCTTCAGCGGCTGGAAGCGCTGGAGGTATGACCGTTTCAACTGCAGCTTTCTCAGGTGTCGGGCGCGGTGCATTCGGTTTCGGTGGCGGTGCTTCATCCTCTTCTGCGATTGTTATCTCGTAACTTGCAGTAGTTTCTTCCGCATCATTTTCTCTGATTCGTTCCACGCGATAGTGTGGCGTATGCATTTCGGGGTCGGGTACCACGACGACCCTGACATCGTTGCGTTGCTCGATCTCGCTTAATATGTTTCGTTTTTCGTTTAGAAGGAAAGAGGACACAGCGATAGGCAAGAAGGCCCGTATTTCGGAACTTGTCTCCTTGAGCGCTTCTTCCTCAACGATCCGGATTACGGCCAATGATGAGGACTCTATGTCGCGTATTGTGCCAAGACCTTCACATCTCGGGCAGACAATACCGCTTGTCTCTCCTAATGATGCGCGTAGCCTCTGTCGGGACATTTCCAGTAATCCAAACTTGGAAATTCGTCCTACCTGAACGCGCGCGCGATCGACCTGTAACGCGTCACGCATTCGGTTTTCTACGGCTCGCTGATTCTTAACGGATGTCATATCGATAAAATCGATCACGATCAGGCCGCCAATATCTCTTAGGCGCAACTGACGACAAATCTCATCTGCCGCTTCGAGATTGGTATTGAGCGCAGTTTCTTCGATATCGGACCCGCGAGTTGCTTTGGCTGAGTTTATATCGACTGATACCAGCGCTTCTGTCGGATCAACAACAAGGGATCCTCCTGAAGGCAGCCGAACTTCCCTTTGGAATGCGGTTTCAATCTGTCCCTCTATTTGATATCGATTGAAAAGTGGAACGTCACTATCGTAGAGTTTGATCCGATTCGTGTACTGCGGCATGACCTTTTCAACGAATTCCGTCGCCTGTTTCTGGGCTTCTTCGGTATCCAAAAGGATTTCGCCTACATCATCCCGGAGGTTATCCCTGACAGCGCGGGTTATAACGTCACTTTCCTGATAGATTAGAAACGGACTCTTGTTGCTCTTCGAAGCATTTCCGATGGCTTCGTTTAGCTGGAGGAGGTAATTGAGGTCCCATTGCAGTTCCTTCGCGCCTCGACCCAGTCCGGCGGTACGGACAATCACACCCATGTTGTTAGGAATGTCCAGGCTGGCTAAGGCCTCCTTTAACTCATCACGCTCTTCACCTTCGATCCGTTTGGATATACCACCTGCACGCGGATTATTTGGCATTAGGACCATGTAGCGGCCCGCCAAACTGTAGAAGGTCGTTAGGGCTGCACCTTTATTTCCACGTTCTTCCTTATCAACCTGTACAACAATTTCCAGGCCTTCCTTAACAACTTCCTTAATGTTAATTCGACCCTTGATCTTGGAAGGGGGTATTGAGAAGTATTCTCTTGAGATTTCTTTTAGGGGCAGGAAACCGTGGCGATTTCCGCCATAATCCACAAATGCAGCCTCCAGGCTAGGTTCAACCCTCGTTATTCGGGCTTTGTAGATGTTTGATTTCTTTTGTTCTCTTGTCCGGCTTTCTATATCCAGATCGTAGAGTTTTTGCCCATCAACGAGGGCAACGCGCAACTCTTCACTGTGAGTTGCATTAATTAACATGCGTTTCATTACGACATCACTTTATTCATGCAATCGCAGGCGAACGGATATCGTCAAATCTTGATTAGTTTTACTTCGCCTAAGCTAGTATCTCCTAAGGTAAACTCTTAAGTTAAACAAGGTTGTATGCCAACAGCGGGATTCCTTGGTTTGGGAGTCGCCCGAATAAACTGGGGATGATGATCAACTCCACGAGATTTGTTCTTAGAATTATTCTGTTGTCAATTAACTAATTTGACGTCTCATTCGCAATCGTGGATTGCTGTTAAAATTGCCCAGCCTATATGTTTCTTGCTGGATCAACTAAATTCTTGGTTTCTGGTGTCAGGTATAAACCCCGACATTACATGACCAAACCCTATGTCGACGGACCTACTTAATAGGCGTTTCCATCGAACTGGTGCCAATAATAGCCAAAAATGGTGATTTCTTAAAGCGATGAATGTTAAGACACACAGTGATGCTGCCCCGCAGAGGGGCGTTCGCCACATAATCATTGATCCGGAGTATGCGGGCCAACGAGTGGACAACTACCTGCAGCGGGAGCTGAAGGGTGTTCCCAAGTCAAGAATCTACAGAATAATTCGCAAGGGAGAGGTTAGGGTTAATGGCAAGCGTGTGCGCCCGAGCACCCGGCTATTGGCAGATGACAAACTGAGGATTCCACCGATTAGGACAGCGGCGCCTGGTCAGCTAACCAGCCCTGTGAAAGATATATTAAAAACAATACTTTATGAAAATAATGTAATGTTAATTATTAATAAGCCATCGGGTATCGCAGTACACGGTGGTAGCGGAATTTCTATGGGTGTTATCGAGTCCATGAGAGCCGCTTTACCCAATGAGCATAATTTAGAACTCGTGCATCGGTTAGATAGAGATACTTCAGGCTGTTTGATGATCTCGAAAAATCGGTCTCATCTGAGGTCATTGCAGCGTGCGTTGCGGGAAAAGACCGGGATTGGCAAGTATTATCGAGCAATTGTTCATGGTCAGTGGTCCCGTAGAAAAACACTCATTGACGCGCCGATAACCAAAAACATTCTTAGAAGTGGTGAAAGAGTGTCGAGAGTTGCGGCAGATGGAAAGCCTTCCACTACTGGGTTTACCGTGATTGGCGGCAACGATGGTTTTTGTCTCGTAGAAGCAAGGGCCTTCACGGGTCGTACTCATCAGATTAGGGTGCATTGCCGACATGCTGGACTGCCGATTGTTGGGGACGTCAAATATGGGTTTCAGGATGCAGACAAGATAGTAAGGCAGCGTTTTGGTTACCAACGTCTGATGTTGCATGCAGAAAGACTGGAAGTACCAAATATTGGAGACTACCCGGGCTTCAATATCTCAGCCCCACAGGATAAAGACTTTCTTGAGTTTAGTAAATATATTATAAAAACAAAAGGTTAAGGGATATCCATAAAGTCATTTATAGATGACCCTATAAGCTCCAATTGCTCTCTCAGCAGCATTATCGGCAAGCCATAGAGGCAATTGACATCTCGTCCTCTGGCATCGCTCAACAGTGTAATTCCTAACGATTCAACTTTGATGCTACCTGCGCAGTCGTACGGACGCTCAATACGTAAATATTCCGTGATCTGCGCATCAGAAAGCGCTCGAAACCTTATTTCGTACGTTTCTGCCGTAGTTCTACAATCACCTCGTTCTGAAAGAAGGCATATTCCGGTGGTAAACGAAACCCATCGACCACTGAATAGCCTGAGCTGACCCAGCGCATTTTCAGGGGTTCCTGGTTTCCCATAAACCTGGTCATCCAGGTGTGCAACTTGATCTGAGCCAATGATAATGTAGTGTCCAGCATCAATATCGAGTGATCGTGCTTTGCCCTCCGAAAGTCTCAATGCCATATCTGTTGGCGATTCACCTGAGATCGGTTCTTCTTTATATATAGGTGCTACCTGGGTGTAAGTGATCTGAAGTCGATCCAGTATTCCTGCACGATACGGCGAAGTGGAGGCCAGGACCAATGTCCTGTTAGTGGTCCTCACCACGATTAACGGGTTCCGGTTAGAGTGTTGCTCATTTTTCTTTGACAGCCCTGGGTATCATCACTAAGATGCGCCCCTTATGTTAACAGGGCTCCTCCCGGATACGGTTAATTTCATCGAATACGTGGAAAATGGCTCGCTCCTCCACGGCAATGTTCCGTTGGCTCAATTTTCTCGATTGTGTGAGCTTATAGAAGATGATGAAGGAAGTGTGGAGGTAAGTCTGACCTTTAGGCAGGAGGAATCGCAACGCGTCACTGCTGTTGGGACAGCAATGACAGAGCTGAAGCTGGCTTGCCAGTCGTGTCTTGAGGTGATGTCACTACCTGTTGCCATACAGATAGATGTGACACTGGTTAATGACGAAAATGAGCTTGCTGCGTTGCCCTCTGATAGTGACGGTATAGTAGTAGAAGCGCCAATGGTGTCACTAACAGATATCATTGAAGATGACTTAATTTTGGTATTACCGATGGTTCCCCGTCATGAAGAACCATGTTGGGAAGTGCAAGGGAGTGATGTAGAGACAGGTTCTGTCCAGGAAACGCATCGGCCCTTTGCCAAACTATCTGAATTAATTGAAAAAGAAGCGGAGTGATTAATGGCTGTTCAGAAAAATAAAGTAACGCGCGCGCGCAGAGGGCAGAGAAGATCTCATGACTCGCTAAAAGGGCCGACGTTATCCGAGGATCCTACAACGGGTGAGACACACCGTCGCCATCATGTCACTGCTGATGGGTTTTACAAAGGTAAGAAGGTTGTCCAGAGTTTGGACGACGAGTAGTCCACAAGCTTGCCTAGTCTAGAAACCTAGAGAACAAAAAATGAGCAAACTCGCGTTTGTTTTCCCGGGTCAGGGATCTCAACAAGTTGGTATGTTGAGTGATAGTCAGGCCGATCTGGCTCCCATTTTCGACCGTGCTTCCCATGCGCTGGGATACGACTTGTGGGATTTGATACAAAACGGTCCCGAAGAGAAACTTAATCAAACTGAATTTACGCAGCCTGCATTGCTTGCTGCCAGCGTTGGTCTATGGAATCTGGCGAAGGAAAGGGGTGCTAAACCGGATGTGGTTGCGGGTCACAGCCTTGGTGAGTATTCGGCGCTTGTTGCAGCAGAAGCTCTTTCGTTTGAAGACGCAGTTGTGTTGGTTCAAAAGCGTGGCCAGTTCATGCAGTCCGCTGTGCCGCTTGGCGAAGGCAGTATGGCAGCGATACTGGGGTTAGATGACAATAAGGTTATCGAAATCTGTGAGAAAGAAGCAGGTGGAGAGATAGTTCAGGCAGCGAATTTCAATTCGCCCGGCCAGGTAGTTGTAGCAGGGAACGTTGCAGCGCTCGAAAGAGTTATAGAAGCATGTAAAGACGCTGGAGCGAAACGGGCTATGCAACTTGCCGTTAGCGCGCCGTTCCATTGCCAGTTGATGCAGCCAGCCGCTGATCAAATGGCCGAATTGCTACAGAACATCGAGATTCAGGATCCAAATATTGCTGTTCTGCAGAACGTAAATGCCGATTACGCGTCGGACCCTGGGCAGATAAGGGAAAACCTGATTTCACAGATGTCTAGCGCAGTTCTCTGGTCAACCATCATTGAAAGAATGGTCAGTGACGGTGTGACACAGATTGTCGAATGTGGGCCTGGGAAGGTACTTTCCGGTCTAAATAGACGAATTGACCGTTCCCTCGATTCAAATAACATCGCATCGTCTGAAGATTTGGAATCAGTGATTGGGAGCTTAGGCTCATGACGCGCGTTGCCCTGGTGACCGGCGCGAGTCGCGGTATTGGAAAAGAGATCGCTCACCGTCTGGCGAACGAAGGGTTGGAGGTGCTTGGCACTTCTACTAGCGAATCTGGGGCGCAGGGCATTACCGACGCGCTGGCAGGGAAGGGCACGGGATATGTGCTTGATGTTAGTGATGAAGAGTCAATTGGCAGCTTTTTCGGTACGATTAAAGATTCCCATGACGCGCCACTCGTGCTGGTTAATAACGCTGGTATTACGAGAGATAACCTTGCGTTAAGAATGAAAGATGATGAGTGGCAGGATGTTGTCCAGACTAATCTTAGTTCCGTTTACCGTGTTACCAAGCAATGTCTGCGAGGTATGACCAAAGCGAGATGGGGCAGAATCATTAATTTGAGCTCCGTTGTATCAAAAATGGGCAACGCTGGTCAGAGCAACTATGCGGCGGCGAAAGCGGGTATTGAAGGCTATAGCCGTTCACTTGCGACTGAACTAGGGTCACGGGGGGTTACCGTAAACTGTATTGCGCCAGGCTTTATAGAAACGGATATGACCCGAGAATTGGGAGAGGATCAAGCGGAGGCACTGCTGGCACGAGTGCCATTAGGCCGTTTGGGTAATCCCCAGGAAGTAGCTGCGTTGGTCAATTTTCTTGCTGGTGATGAAGCTGGATACATCACGGGTGAGACGATACATATCAACGGCGGCATGTATATGAGTTAACTGGATTAAACTTACGTCACGATTCCATCAGCGAAAAAGCTTGATCGGTTAACTGGCATTTCATTAAACTAGCGCAGCCTCAACTGCGAGAAAAACTTTAGGAGAAACCACCCCATGAGTACCACTGAAGAACGAGTGAAAAAACTGGTCTGTGAGCAACTGGGCGTAAAAGAAGAAGAAGTAACCTCAGAGGCATCCTTTGTCGAAGACCTGGGCGCCGACTCGCTTGATACGGTCGAATTGGTAATGGCTCTCGAAGAAGAATTTGAAACTGAGATCCCTGACGAGGAAGCTGAAAAGATAACTACCGTAAAAGAAGCGATGAACTACATCGAAGCACACACGTAGTCTCCCAACTATCGGTTTATAAAAAGCCGCATTTGTTCTCTCAAATGCGGCTTTTGTTTTATGGCACCTCGACTAGTTTCTGCCCAAAGTCCTTGTTAGGACGTGAACAAACTAATCTGGTATGTTGAATGGATCTTGTATTGAAGAAGGTGAAGTTTGAATAACCGCCGAGTTGTTGTAACTGGTTTGGGAATGATTACTCCCCTGGGTGCATCACTGCAAACTTCCTGGGATGGCCTGCTCGCTGGGCAGAGCGGCATTGGGCCTATCACTACTTTCGATACCGAAGGATACCCCGTTCGTTTTGGTGGCGCGGTCCCTGAATTTGATATCAGTGACTATCTGTCGCCCAAAGAAGCCCGGAGAATGGATGGTTTTATCCAGTTTGGTTTAGTGACTGGTATTCAAGCCATGTCGGACGCCGGGCTTGAAGTAACTGATGAAAATCGACATCGAATCGGGGTTGCAGTTGGGTCGGGGATCGGCGGAATTGTGACGATCGAGACCTGTTACGATGTCTTGCTTAACCGGGGCCCTGGCCGTGTTTCTCCCTTTTTCGTTCCCTCCTGCATTATTAATATGGTTGCTGGGCATCTCTCGATCATGTTTGGGCTGCAGGGGCCTAACATTGCAATTACTACTGCCTGTACGACAGGCACTCACAATATTGGGTTTGCCGCACGTCTAATCGCCAGTGGCGATGCCGATGCCATGCTGGCGGGCGGTGCGGAAAAATCTACTTCTCCTACTACGATGGCGGGCTTTGCTGCAATGAAGGCTTTGTCTACTCGAAATGATGATCCACAGAAAGCTAGTCGGCCCTGGGATAAGGATCGAGATGGCTTTGTGCTCAGTGATGGATCGGCCGTGCTGGTGCTGGAGGAATATGAGCATGCTAAGAAGAGGGGAGCAAAGATTTATTGCGAACTTGCTGGGTTTGGTATGAGTGCTGACGCAAGCCATATGACGTCACCTGCCGAGAATGGCGCGGGTGCGGTGAGGGCAATGGACAATGCGTTAACCGATGCGGGTCTCGATCCCTCAGAAATTGGATATATTAATGCTCATGGTACTTCGACCCCTCTGGGTGACGTCGCTGAGACGGTTGCCATCAAGACTTCTATGGGCGCCCATGCCCAGGATGTCTCGATTAGTTCGACTAAGAGCATGATAGGACATGCATTAGGGGCAGCGGGATCAATCGAAGCGGTAATTAGTGTGCTTAGCCTTCATCATCAGGTGGTTCCACCCACCATCAACCTTGATAACCCTGATCCCGAGTGTGACTTGGACTATGTGCCAAATACTGCCCGTGAGCTGGAGTTTTCAGCGGCACTTAGTAACTCTTTTGGATTTGGCGGGACAAACGGCACGTTAATATTCAAGGCGTTGACCTAGGATAACATGGCGTTATGCGTCGTGACCTGGTAGTTTTTTTTGTCGGCATTATTTGCGTAGCTACGCTTGGAATTGGCTACTGTTACCAACAAATAAACTCGCCAATCGTGATCAAAGATGGTGAGACCTACGTCATTGAGGGCGGCGCCTCTCTATTTAGTATCACCAGGCAACTCGTGGAACAGGGAATCGTCAGCACGCCCGAACGATTGCTTCGATACTATGCGCTGTTCACTCGCTCTGAAGGAACCCTGAAAGCAGGAGAGTACGATCTTACGATGGTACGAACCGTCGGCGACCTCCTTCGATTGTTTCGAAGCGGAAAGGTAATTGAGCGTGATATTACGTTTCTGGAAGGCTGGACATTTGCAGATTGGCGCCGTCATTTAACCCAGGAATCCTATATAGATCATCAGCTCTCTCGTCTAAGTGATTTGGAGGTTATGGCGTTGATGGGCAAGCCCCATGTGATGCCTGAGGGCTGGTTTTTCCCCGACACCTATCGTTTTACCCGTGGAGAAACCGATTTGATGATTCTTCAGCGGGCACATATGAAAATGCGGGCGGTACTCGAGGAAGAGTGGTCGACTCGATCGGTAGGGGTTGTTGTTGCAACGCCGTATGATGCGATTATTCTAGCGTCACTCGTCGAAAAGGAAACGGGTGCAGATATCGACCGAGGTAAAGTCAGCCGGGTTTTCGTCAACAGATTGGAGAAGCAGATTCGATTGCAGTGCGATCCAACCGTAATATATGGGCTAGGCGAAGATTTTGACGGTGATATTAAACGTAAAGACTTGAGAAATTACACACCGTATAATACTTATCGTATTAACGGATTACCGCCCACGCCAATTGCTATGCCATCCAAAGAAGCGATTTTAGCCGCGGTAAACCCGCCTAAAAGCGAGTATGTTTACTTTGTAGCAAAAGGCGATGGCAGCCATCAGTTTTCAACCACATTAAAGCAACATAATGCGGCGGTTAACCGGTATATTTTAAATAAAAAGAATTAGTGTTTATGAAACCAAAATTTATTGTGATAGAAGGCCTAGAGGGCGCGGGTAAATCAACCGCTATTGCCTTGTGCCAAGACTTTTTAAACCATCATCATATTGATTTTATTAATGTGCGTGAACCCGGTGGTACGCCATTGGCTGAATCGTTACGTACCTTAGTAAAAGCAGAGCATCAAGAAGAAATCGCCTTTGAAACTGAGCTACTTATTATGTACGCAGCTCGCTCACAGCTAATGTACAATGTGATCAACCCAGCACTTGAGCAAGGGCAATGGGTATTGGCTGATCGTCACGACTTATCGTCACAGGCGTATCAAGGCGGCGGGCGAGGAATTAGTGCAAACACGTTAGCGTCGTTATCCTCTATGGTGTTAAAAGGATTAAAACCCGATTTAACCATTTACCTTGATATTGACCCTGTTATTGGTCTTGAACGTGCAAAAGGTCGCGGCCAGTTAGACAGAATTGAGCAAGAAGCCATTGAGTTTTTTCAGCGCACCCGTATGCGTTACATTGAGCTTGCAAATGATGACGACAGCATAAAAACAGTCGATGCCAACCAAAGCATTGATAAAGTGCATCGTGATATTACCAATGTACTACGCACGTTTTTTTCAGGGTTAAAATAATATGGCATTGCCGTGGCTTAATGAGGTAGAGCAACGCTTAACTCAGAGCTATAAAGCGCAGCGTTTTCATCACGCGCAGTTGTTATGCGGGCCCAAAGGCGTTGGTAAGTTTGAGCTAAGCGAGCAATTAGCTAATAGCTTATTATGTCAAAATATTAATACCCACATGCAAAACGAAGGTAGCAAGTTAGCCCCGTGCGGCCATTGTAAAAGTTGCTCATTAACACTTGCGGGTAACCACCCTGATAAACGGCTAACGCAAGTTGAAGGGCAAAGCATTGGTGTAGACGATATTCGTGCAATAAGCGATTTTATGAACCACTCTGCTGCACAAAATGGCA
>CAJWQG010000084.1 GCA_913045175.1 uncultured Gammaproteobacteria bacterium
GGCAGGCTCCTGCTTCGTTTACAACGCGCATCTTTGGCACGGCGGCACCCAGAACTGCACCAACAAACTACGACGCGCACAGCATGCATTCTTTAGCCGCTCGTATCGTCCATCATCTACCGACGTACCAGCGGTTATCGACAAAGCACTCCATGAAAGACTTGGCAGAGTAGAACGCGCAGTCCTAGATATCGAGCCGCCTCCAACGTCATCCTGAACGGAGTGAAGGATCTCACCCCCTATGTCATCCTGAACGCAGTGAAGGATCTCTCTCCCCAAAGTCATCCTGAACGTAGTGAAGGATCTCGATGTTCACCGAACCGCCTCACACAAGACCATGCACCCGATTCAAATTACCATACCGACCCGTATCCAAATCACGCCCCACAAAAGCCGGATGATCCGCCCCATACCGATGCGCACGATAAATGCTCACAGTAGGCTCACCCCGCTTATTGTTATTAAGAAAAGGATTAATCCACTCCCAAACCACTTCCTGACTACGATTCACCTCAAATAACCTTCCGCTGGTTCCCTCGCAAACCAGAATGTTGCTGGAATCCATCGCGCTGGCACCAGAGATATGCCCACTGTAGAACTGGTGCGCAGGTTTACCTGCATACTGCCAGACAACCTCATTGCTGGATATATCGACCTCGACCACACGGGAGCTATCGTTGCCGTTGTCGAAGATCAGGATGTTGCCGTTTTCGAGCCACGTCGGATTATGTTGCCCGTGCGTTTTATCCCATTTCCATTTGAGTTCGCCGTCGGCATTAATGACACAGACCCTGTCGTTGCATCGGCAGGAGATAACAATGTCGCCAGTGTCATTGATGTCAATTCCATTCAGGTGGGTCCACTCCCAGCGGCGCTTGTCTGGCAGGATGGGATCTTTAATCGGGTCCAGCAGTTGCCAGGTGTGAATACGGCGTACTTCTTTTCCCGATGGGTCGACTTCCACCAGATCATCGCCCAGGAGTCTTGGCAGGTGTTCTCTATATTGCTTGAACCCACCCTTCACACGTTTGTGCAGGTCTACAGGAAGCTCAACCCATTCCGGCACCATCGTATTACCGTTAGCAAGCCGATGGAAATCGTGGTGCTGGGCACGATTGACGTATTCCCACACGGTATCTCCTTCCCATGAAACCTCACGCAGAGTCGTGTGGTAGCCGCCCAGGCGCGTAATGTGCTGCTCAAAAGGTAGCGGAGGTTTCGTCGGCTCGTGCTTCGGCGGGTCAGGCAAATTGATATCGGAACCGGTCATCAGCAGGTTACCGTTACTCAGCAGTCGCCCGTAACCGGGTCTGATATCGCTAAACTCCCAAGCGTGAACAATCCTGCCCTGAATATCAATCAGGTAGCTGTGACTGTCGCCGTGTGGCGTGAACAGCGTATAACCCTTGGTAGATAAGTTGTCGTTGTGCCAGGTAAGGCCAGTCGACCTGTTGATAGACCAGCCCATAAAGGAAGTCCTAATATTTTGAAGCCTGCAGTATTACCCGCATCGATTCTGCCTGCAATCCACCCCAATCGTCGTCATTCTGAATGCAGTGAAGAATTTCCAACGCCGAGTTCCTTCGCTACGCTCAGGACAGGCCTGAACGCAGTGAAGAAATCTCCCCCAACGTCATCCTGAACGAAGTGAAGGATCTCGCTCTTGAGTTCCTTCGCTACGCTCAGAACAGGCCTTAACCAAGGGATCTCCAGCGCCGGATCTCAAATCACCAGATAAACCACCCCAACAATCGCCAACACAAACAGCACCGTAAAGATCAATCCTGCGACGATAAACACCGCGGGATTTCCCTCGGTAAAATCCCGCTCCTGATTCTCTTTGTTTTGCACGCCAATGGCGGCAGCTAAAATGCTAAGTGCAACTTTTAGGAGGTTGGTTTTTCCCATCGTTGCACATGATACACGGTCATAGCACGCATGCGGATCTAGGAACCTATCGGAAGCGTAATCGAGAATGTCGAACCCCTACCAGGGCACGATTTAACCTGGATGTCACCGTGGTGTTCTTTAATGATTGAGTAGCATACATAGAGGCCGAGTCCTTTACCCTCACCGACATCCTTCGTTGTAAAAAACGGGGTGAAAAGCTTGTCGATGTTAGCCTCGGAGATGCCTGGACCGTTGTCAGCGATCTGGACCAGAATGAAGTCACCCAGGCGCTGCGAATGGATTGCGATCTTGCCCTTATCTTCTATCGATTGAGACGCGTTGAGGATGATGTTGAGAAATACCTGGCTGATTTTCCCCGCATCACAACTCACTGCCGGCAACTCACCAAGATCAAGTTCTACCTCGCGGTGGTATTTAAGCTGGTTCTCAAGCATGTTCAGCGTGCTCTGGATGATGCCGTTGATGTCTGCATCGTTAGTCTCATCGTGGCTTCGCCGCGCGAAGCCCTGAACGTCACGCACAATGTCTTTGACCCTAAGCAGGCCATCCAAAGTCTCGTCGATCAGTTCTTTGGCATCTTTCCGGACGAACTCGACATCCGTGTCGGGGTCATCAAGTGCTTCCACATAGTCGCCAAGCACTTGTACATTGGAAAGGGCATAGGCAATTGGATTATTAATCTCGTGGGCTGCGCCAGCCGCCAGAATACCTACCGATGCCATCTTCTCGCTCTGTATCAGATCCTGCTATTTCCTTTTAAGCGCCTGATTATATTTGCGCAGCTTTCGATTTCTCTCGTAGAGTTCCCTCGACTTATCTTCAAGAAGCTTCTCTGCGTGCAGGCGGGCTTGCTTTTCCCGTTCAAGGGCGCGCGGAATATGAATAACGTCACTCACTGGTGGTAATCCTGAAGGTGCACTGGTCATCTCCCTTGTGCATACATTCTTTATGGCTTAACTGGTAAGAATTGGAGAACGCTCGCGCCGCAGAGTCGATGAGTCCTTCTGCTAAAGAACACAGACGTCGCTCGGAATGGTAGTGCATATGCAATTCGTTCTTTGCGATTCGATCATAGGTGATGCGCGGCAACTGAACGGCCGGATGTAGTTTTCGAACCTCGCTGTGTATCACCGTTTCAACACCCTCCAGAAAATCAAGGAAGTCGTTTTGTCCCTGGATGAAATGCGGATACAGCTTAATAAACTGCGGAAACAGATAATCCCCGAGGTCCTTAAGCAAGGCGGCAGGACAGACCTTCTTAATCGACGATACGGCATGCAGCAGAGTGAACACTTCCTCATCCGGATAGTAGGCACCTGACGTGTACACGCCGTCCTCCCCAGCCGTATCCAAAACCTCATTCCAAAACGGAACGCCGAATTGTTCTGTGAAATGGTCTGCCATAAATGTAAATACAACTCCTTTCATTTTGTTAATTCTCGTAATTTTGTGACGTGGTTCACATTTTTCTGACAAATCTTGTCAGGTCTCACTGGGAACCTTTTCTAACTTCAAACACCTCATTGCTTGGTATCTTCAGGTCTTGCGCACATCCAGGCGCAACTGGCATGAGTTATGATTTTCCTTGGGTAACTTAAATGCAAATAACTTGCCAGGAAGAAAAACATGCAAAACCTTTTGATCGTCGATGACGAAAAAAAACGTGCGTCATGCGGTGACGCGCATAGTGATGATGGATGACATAAACATTCTGCAGGCAGCCGATGGTTGCGAAGCGATGGATATACTGGAAGACGTGACTGTCAATGTGATGGTCACCGACATGCGCATGCCAGAGGTAGACGGATGTGAGCTGCTTCAGTACGCAGCGCAACACGCGCCCAGGACAAGAAGAATCGTTCTGACAGGCTACGCTAGGCTCGAGCAGACCATTGATGCAATCAACCGAGGAAACGTACACAGGTATCTTACAAAGCCCTGGGACAATGACGATTTGCGGGACGTTGTTTCTGAAGAGCTCAGAAAAAGCGAATCGGAACCGGCGCCAGCCGATGAAATTCTTGAAATGCAGCGACAGATTGAGGAACTGAATCGAAAGATACAGCTAACGAGCGGAGCACTGAGTGCATCCACCGCACTACTGCGTGAAGTTGATTCAGCCAATGACCCCGAGTAATAGCCCTGGCGTTTACAAAGGGCGTTGAAGTCCAATATCTATGCTGCGGCGTACATAAGATAAATGTAACCAAGGAGCTGTCATGTTCGGTTGGATGAAACGGGACCCGGAGAAACACCTGCGTAAGCAATACCATGCCAAGCTTGAAGACGCGTTGCACGCCCAGCGCAATGGCAATATACGCGAGTATTCATTCCTTACCGCAGAGGCAGAGAAGCTGCGCAAGCAACTGGAAGAAGTGTCGGTAAAACAAGCCTAATCGTGATCCATGCGATTGCGGTAGTCCCAGCTGGATATCCAGACTGGCGTTAATCTAATGAGGTACTCCTGATCAGCTCTATCAAGAAGCCAACGCGCCAGAGATTGATTGGTGTCGCCCAGGAAGCGATCGATAAGTGTATCAAGGGCGGCACCCGCACCTTCCCGGGTTAGTGACGCCAGCGCCTGCCCGCGAACGCCGCAATAAGGAGGTTCGTTGGGTGCGATTTCAAAGGCACAACGATTATTTGCCTGCAGTAGTTGAATCAGATGGCTGGATTCATGCGACACGCAAATAAAGTTATTTGCATCTGCATCGAATGCATACCAAAGCGAACAGATAACAGGGAAGCCGTTGTTCTTGACAGCGATGCGTATCGGAATGGCAGTAGCTTCCAGGAAAGTGGCAATGGCGGGTATATCCCAGGCGGACTTCGTGGAGAGTTTCATTAACGATCAGGATACAACCGTTTGAAGCGGCGGTCAGCCCATGCGTTATAGATCGAATCCGCAACAGGTTTGATTACCGGCCAACGCAGCCACTCCCACAGGATGCCCCATCGTGTATGTTGCCATGCGGCTACGTTTGCATCGAGGCCCTTGAGTACATCGCCGTTAGCATTTTCATAATGCAATTCGCGAAGCAGGGCTTTGATCCGCGACTCTGCAACGCACATGTCATGCACATTGATAAATTCCAGGTTGTCATCAGCGTGCTTCTTCAGCTGGCTAACTTCCGCGTTGCATAGTGGGCAAGCCCCGTCATAGAAAAGTTTTTTTTTATCCATACCAGGTATACGTAATGAGCGGGTGCATGGATGCAATCAGGGGTGCTTTTGCTTTATATTCTCTGTTCTTGTGAATGAATAAGGGCACACGATGGCATTCGAACACCCGGACCTCATGCCCCAACTGGTAGCAAAGCGCGCCGCTGAAAACGCAGGCAGCGCCGCGCTCAAACACGTGGATGGATCGGTGCTCACCTGGTCCGATGCCTACGAGGATTCGCTACGTTGGGCGAGTGCGGTAGAGCGTCTTGGCGTGAAGGCCGGACAACCCGTGGTCACCGTATTTGCCAACAGCTTCGATGGCTTTCGCTCCTGGCAGGGGTGCGCCTGGCTGGGTGCCATCGAGTCACCCATCAATACCAATTACAAAGGCGACTGGCTGCGTCACGTGGTCAACAATACGGAAGGGGAGGTTATCCTGGCCGATGCGCGCTATGCGCAGCCACTGTTTGATATCGCTGATCAGCTAACCTTTATCAAGCATGTGGTGGTATTCGGCGAACTTGAGGAGGCGCCGGAATCACTCCCGTTTAAGGTCATTTCATCTGAGGAGTTTTTAGAGGGCGAGGCGGCCGATGAACGGCCTGAGCCCGCACCCTGGGATGTTTCATCACTGATATATACCTCGGGTACCACCGGACGCTCCAAGGCGGTCATGGTTCCCTGGGGTCATATCAAATCTTCGCTCGAAAGCGGCCTATTTCCCCATGACTGGCTGGATGGGATGCGCACTTACTCGCCTTTTCCGGTATTTCACATCACCGGCAAGGCCGGATTTTATTACGCGGCGGCCCATGGCGGGGCGAGCGTCATCCGTGAATCATTTTCCATCAGTGACTATTGGGACGATGTGCGCAACTTCGATGCGAACGCAGGCGTCATTCTGGGGCCGCTCGCCCACATGCTGATGAACCAGCCGGAACAGGACGACGACGCTAAGACCCCGATGCAAACCGTTGTCATGTCGCCGGTCATTCCTAATGTTGATGCGTTTTGCGAAAGGTTCGGCGTCAATGTGTTTACCGCCTACAACATGACTGAAATTAACTGTCCTATTGTCAGCCTGGGTCTTCCTTCCACAGGAGAGAACTACCGCAGTTGCGGCCGGGCGCGTCCGGGCGTCGAAGTTCGCATCGTTGATGAGCACGACATTGCGGTGCCGCCAAACACCCCGGGCGAACTCATCGTGCGCAGCGAACCCTGGGAGCTCAACACGGGTTACTGGAACATGCCGGATAAGACCAATGAAGCCTGGCGCAACGGCTGGTTCCACACGGGCGACGCCATGACCTACGACGAAGAGGGCAATTACTATTTCGAGGATCGCGCTAAAGATTACATCCGCCGGCGCGGCGAGAATATTTCCAGTTTCGAGGTTGAGTCGATCATCAATGAACACCCCAGCGTCGCTGAATGCGGCGCTGTCGCCGTACCTGCCGAGGAAGGCGAAGATGAAGTTAAAGTCGCCGTCGTACCCGAGCCGGACGCAGATTTTGATCCAGCCGAACTAATCCAGTTTCTCATCCCGAAAATGCCACGCTTTGCCATCCCAAGATTTATTGAGGTCTGGGATGAACTACCCAAAACCGAGGCCACGGCACGTATTCAGAAAGCCAAAATCCGTGACTCCGGCGTCACTGATACTACCTGGGACCGAGTAGACGCAGGCATAAAACTCCCCAGATAATGTCATTCTGAGCGCAGCGAAGAATCCTCCAAGCCAGGCCCGGCACGGTCACGCTGCGCGCAGCGAAGAATCCCCCAAACCAGGACCCCGCGCACCAACTCAACGCGACAACTCACCCATTCGCGCGACACGCTCATCATCCGCACCCAGATATTTAATCAGCACCGCCTGAACCTCCTCCGTATCCAACGTCTCTGCCAGCAACATTTCCTCCAGGTCTGCCCAGTCTTTGGTGCGATTAAAAAAGGCTTTGAACACCGCGAGGTCGAAACACGACAGGAAAGGTAGCGACTTGCCACCGAAGGTCTCCCATCGCACCCGCTTTTCTATCCCTGAATGAAACTCCGTTGAATTGAGAAAGAGGTCAAGGGGGGTTTTGTCCCACCAGACCCTAACCTGATCGTCACGTTTGAAAATCTTTCGACCCTCTCGCTTCACCTTCACATCGGCGGCCAGGGCATCAAGCGCACGTTGCCAGTCGTCAGTTGATACCAGCAGGTTAACGTCGATATCAATAGTGCCCCGTGCTCGCTGCGTACACCACGCCAGCACGCTCTCGTTCTATGGCCATCGCCATCTGCTGTTCCTGCTGGGCTTTGATTTGCGCTTCTGTCGGCTGCATTCTCTGTTTGACGCTACCGATCGCCGGGTTTTCGTACAGGGGTGATACGCCGATTACATCGGCGCGCATCGGGTAAGGGTAAACGTCAACGGTCAGTTTCGGCGCGGTATATTGCACCACGTCATAAAGCGCAACACCGCTTGAGATTGCGATACACATCATTGATGCAAAACAGACTGCCAGGGCATAGATTCGAACGAACATGTTGGTTCCTCCTTTGTTTAGTAGACCCGGATGTGGGGCTACAGGTTCCCTGATTTACTCTGCGATGGGTTTCGCCCCTTTACCCATCGGCGTACCAGTAATGTGCGACATCAGAAAATCATACGCGAACAGTATCTCTCTATTCGGTACTTCAGGATGCAATCCCGGGTTAGCGTGAATACGTTTGTTGTTCGATGCAAAGGCATCGAATAAAGCCAGGGAGTCCTCACGGGTGAACAGCTCATCCTCCAGTTGCATCAGAAAGAGTAGTGGGCAATTGATCTTCGCCGCATCGGCCAGGTATTCCGCGTGGTGCGGGTCACGTTCCGCTGGACCGAAGAGCCCAAGGGTTGCCGCAGTCACATCGGTTCTAGAGGCAATGAGGGGTATACCGAAGATGGCGCCCATGGATAGCCCGAAATAGGCAATCGCTGTGGTGTTCACCTCGTCCAATTCGCGAACAGCATCGATCGACCGGGTCCAGTCGTTGGTCATATCGGTAAGGCAATCGTCGCGACGGTATTCAGGCCAGAATGCATCGCGCCCGCCCGGGCCTACTTGCCGTAAGCCATGTACGGGACCATCAATAGACAGACAAGGGATGCCCTCGGCAATAAAGCGCCCCGCCAGTTCACACATGGGTGGCTGGTAGCGATCGTCAGAGGCACCGTGACCAAAACACACTAGGGTGTTGTTGTCAGAGGCCTCTTCCGGCAGCCACACGGCACCGGTCACATCCCTGCTGCCATCACCCGAAATCCGAAATTCCCGCGTGGCAAGTCCAATCCTATCGACCGCGTCGTTCCATATAATCATCTATTCACCTCAAATCGAATCATGTACTGCCCGCGCCAAACCAACCGTCCCAGGATTCTATTCCTGAAACAACACCTAAAGATTCATCTGCTTCTGCCTCCAGTTCCAACAGCTCATCTTTAGACAGACCAAAGTGTTCATCCAGTTTGATTATTTCTGTTACTACACTAATGTCAGAACCTGTAAGTAAATAAAAATGGTGTTTCATAGATGCTTCTACCGCCATCTGGAAGCCGGCAGGAACAATAAAAGAGTCATGAACTGGAAGTACGACAATGTCTTCTTTCCAAAAATCTAACATTACGGCTTCGGCAAGCTGACTATCGATACATTGTGTCTTTAAACCTATCCGCTACTCATCTTCGTGCAGATCCACTGTGCCCGCATCACCGTCAACAGTAATCATTTGCCCATGCTTGATCCGTTGGGTGCTGTCGCCCGTCCCCACGACAGCCGGGATGCCGTATTCCCTAGCAACAATGGAGCCGTGGCTGATAACACCGCCGATATCAGTGACCAGCCCAGTCGCGTGGGCGAATAACGATGTCCAGGCCGGGTTTGTCATGACGCAGACCAGAATCGAGCCGGGCCGCATCTTGTCGAACTCCGCCGGTGATTTGATCACGCTGGCTGGTGCGGTAACCGTCCCGGGACTGACCGGAGCTCCCATCATCGTATCGGAGTTGGGATCGTTGACAGCCTCCACCGTCTTAAACCTCAAACTGGGGTCCTCAAGCGCATCAGGGGGAAGCGTTCCGGGCGGGCGCAGGTACTTGCGAGCTTCTCTCAGTTCGAAGCGTTCGGCAGCCAGTTGCTTGTATTCCAGCACTGACATTCCTCCCTTGCGGGCTTCAATGGCCTTCTTCAACTCGTATGTCATGAGGTAGAAGACGTGGTCTCGTTCGGAAAGCGTGCCTGCATCCGTCAGACGCTGCCCGAGCTCCAGGGCCAGGGCCCTGAGGGGTGGCCAGGCCAAATACAAGTAATACATCACCTCTTCACGAAGGTAGTAGAAACGAGAGGTAAACCAAAAGCGGAAGCGGAACTGCCAGTATTGCAGACCCCCAAGAAGCTGCACGATCTCATCCATCGCCTTTTCGCGCTTCTTCTTCGCTTCCATCTCGTGGTTCTTCGGATGGTAGTCCCTGTTGGAAATCATCGTTTTCAACGTGGAGAGCAGTCCCGAAGGATCTTCAAGGGGGAGAGGTTCCGCAAAATCAAGGTTGTATCCGAGATGACCATAGATGCCTAGGTATTCGTCGATCGCCTCTATAACCGGCTTGCCGTCCGGATGTGCCCCCAACGCCTTCATCATCCGCGTGGCCGGAGTGATGATGACCAATTCCGAGAGCGTATCATCGACCCGGATCTTCTTGGCGATTTCGAAAAGTTGTTCGTTCATTTCCATTGTCTTCGACGCGAAACCGCTGAGAAACTGGCCGCTGGTGAAGTGATGGTCCGGGAGCGCATCCTTCAGGAATACGTTAAGCTGCTCATCAGTCGCTCTGGAAACGCCAGAGGCCGAGCACCCGCCGCGTACCCAGTTGCTGCCAACCCAATAGGCTCCTCCTGCCATGGCGGTTTCACGGATCCCTCTTAAAAGTTCCTCATCCGATGCCGTTTTGGGATTCACCTTCCGCCATTTCTCGGATGCCGCCGTGATGCTGGGCTTTGCCTCGTCGTAAAAGCCCCGGACCTGGATTTCGTTGATCTGAGTCCGGTTGTAGGAAGCGAAGGTGGCGCGATGGTTCGGGTTCTTGCTCTCGGGGGTAGTCACCGCATCCGCCACGTGTTCCAGACCTGAGTTTTCTGCCCAAAGGTCGAAGGCCTTGCGATCTTCCGTCGAAAGGTCAGCCAAGAACAACTCTAGGTCAGGCCCGGCCATTTCAGCGTTGCTCTTTTGGTACGCCATGAACTTGTTCAGAGTTTCCTCGGCGATCTTCTCGGCATCCTTCTTCCGCGCCTCCGCGTCCATCTCTGTCTCGGCAGCGTCCGTTTCCGCATTCTGTCTCTTCCCGGCCAGCCGCTTCTCCCTCGCCTCGACGACGAATGGATAATCTACGCGCTGATAGCCGTAACCGTTCAGTGTTACAAACATGGGGCCGCCTCCAACCATGCGGCTTGACGTCTTCGTTCCGTCCAGGCTGGTTTCCAGGGCCTCACCCAAGTACAGCTCTTCGAACAGCGGCGCGCACGGGTCCGAGATATTTTCCATAATCTGGCGCCTGGAGATTATCACGGCAGGTGGCCTAGGCTCCCAAGAGACCTCTAGCGGCTGGGGCGGCAGGCTCGTGATGGGTCGTGACTGCAGCAGAAAGAGCCTGCCGCCTGAAATGCCCCATTCGATATCCTGGGGTATGTTGTCGTACTGCTTCTCGATCTCCAAAGCAACCGTCGTCAATTGCTTCAAGCCATCTTCCGACAAGGACGACTGACCGCGTTCCCTGTCGGCGATGTCTTCCAGACGTGTTCCCTGATCGCCGTCGGACACGATCTTCTGCTCTTTTGCGCCGATAGTCGTCTCTTTCGATGTCAGCGTCTCACGATCCACTATATAGGTGTCCGGCGTTACGTGGCCGCCAACGACCGCTTCGCCCAGACCGAAGCTAGCGTTGATAATGATCTCGGAACGTTCTCCGGTGAGCGGATTAGCGGTAAAGAGAATGCCGGAGACATCAGATGGCACCATAAGCTGAACGACGAGCGCCATAGCCACCGCATCCTGTTCGATTCCCATCTCGTGTCGATAGCTGATAGCGCGCGCTGTCCAAAGGGATGCCCAACAGTTTCGGACCGCTTCGGTAAGCGCATCCTCGCCGCGAATGTTTAGATAGGTATCCTGCTGGCCCGCAAATGACAGATTCGGTAAATCCTCCGCGTTGGCTGATGAACGGACCGCTACGGCCGGATTCTCGCCGTTCAACGCGGCATAGGACTGAAGGAGTTCAGTCTTCATTTCCTCGGACAGGTCCGGTTTCCCGATAAGGGCCTGAATGGACTCTGACGCGGCGTCGAATGACAAGGTGTATTCACCGATTTCCGGCCTTGCCAATTCGATGATCTTTGTTTGAAGGTCGTTCGCCTCTATGAAATTCCTATACGCTGTGGTCGTCAGGTAGAAGCCGCCGGGAACGTCAAATCCGGCATTGGCCATCTCAGCCAGTGATCGGCCCTTACCGCCGACCACCTCCAATGTGGCCTCTCTTGTATTCAAGGGTAATATATAGGCTTCAGTCATATTCTCTATCTCCCCTTACATAAATGATTACGTAAACCCAGTCAGGAGTTGTGTCAGTACAACAAAAACGAGAATGGTAGAATCAAACTTTTCATAGTTTACTTTCTTTTCTTTTAATAGAAATTAACTTAATTTATTACCAGACGCACCCCCTTGAGGACCTGCCAGTGAGGGTAAGTGTCGAGGAAATAGGAAGGGCGATGGCAAGACAAGCTCCTAAACCGGAGGTTTTCCTGTCAGTTCTCTAAGCCTATATTCCTTTATGAAATCTGTTTTACACTTTTTGCACTCTAACTTTAACGCTATTTTTCGTGACGTATCGTCGCGGTGCAGGTGGTACTAAGCCCATCGAATTCTACCTTAGCTATTACATCGATCTTGCGGGAACCCGAATCGTCCTGGAAGATCCTGATCTCAGCAAACCAGAGCTGATCATTGATGAGCTGCATAATCTGAGATTCC